>JANOWY010000104.1:0-24776 GCA_031418135.1 Rhodoferax sp.
CAACACAAGACAAAGTGTTATCGGTTTTGCAATCGGTAGCCGGCATTGTTGAACGTCGACACACTTTGCCGATTCTGGCCAACGTGCTGGTGCGCAAAATGTCGATCAGTTTGCGCGCGCCGATGGTGGTGGTGAAGTTGCCACTGTCGCCATCCAGTTCAGCCGTCGTGCGAATCTGGATTTCCAGATCGCTGGTGGTGAACTGCAATGACGAACCAGTTTTTCGGATCAACACATTGGCCAGTATTGGCAAGGTATGCCGACGTTCAACGATACCCGATACCGATTGCAAAACCGAGAGTACTTTGTCTTGTGTTGCCTTCAGGACGATCATGTCAACCTCTTCTTTAATTTCTTTATTTAAGATTAGTAGTAGTAGATAAGGGGAGCCTACTTCTGTGGATAGCTGTATTTTCCCCTTTTTTATCAAGTACTTGGATGCTTTTGAAGGCTGGGTATAAGTCTGCTTCTCTGGTGTACCCACAAACTGGATAACTTTGGGCAATCGTCAGCTTTTGTGGATAAGTCCATGTTGTCCTGATTTTTATCCACAGAGTTGTCCTTTGGACCTTTTTTAAACAAGCTATTCACGTTTGACTTCATCCTTTCAGGGTTTGTTCCAGCACATGCAGTTGTTGGTTCAACTCGGTCATTTGCTGACGTTCACCGCCAATTTTGCGAACGGCATGCAACACTGTCGTATGATCGCGACCGCCAAACAGTTCACCAATTTCAGGCAGGCTTTTTTGGGTTAGTTCTTTGGCCAGGTACATGGCAATTTGGCGTGGCCGGGCTATGCTGGCCGGACGCTTCTTTGAATACATGTCGGCGACTTTGATTTTGTAATAGTCAGCCACCGTTTTTTGAATATTCTCAACCGAAATCTGCCGGTTCTGAATGGACAGTAGGTCACGCAACGCATCACGCGCCAATTGGATCGAGATTTCCTTCTGGTTAAACCGGGAGTAGGCCAAAATTTTGCGCAATGCCCCTTCCAGCTCCCGTACGTTGGAGCGTACATTTTTCGCTACAAAAAAAGCTACTTCTTCGGGCATTTCAGTGCCCTCCACCCGCGATTTATTGATCAAAATTGCAACCCGCATTTCAAGTTCCGGGGGTTCGATGGCCACGGTCAAACCGGAGTCGAAACGGGACACCAGACGCTCATGAATATCTGCCAGGCCTTTCGGGTAGGTGTCGCTGGTCATCACGATATGCGACTTTTTGGCCAACAAGGCTTCGAAAGCGTTGAAAAACTCTTCCTGGCTACGGTCTTTGTTGGCAAAAAACTGCACATCGTCAATCAGGAGTAAATCAAGCGAGTGGTAACGCTCCTTGAATTCGTCAAAAGTCTTACGCTGATAAGCTTTAACCACATCTGATACAAACTGCTCCGCATGGATGTAGAGAACTTTGGCGTGAGGACGGTCTGCCAGCAGTTGATTGCCGACCGCATGCATCAAGTGGGTTTTACCCAATCCAACTCCGCCGTAGACAAACAAAGGGTTGTACAGGCGACCTGGTGTTGTTGCAACATGCATGGCGGCAGCGCGGGCCATGCGGTTGGCCGTGCCTTCTACCAGCGTATCAAAACTCAGCGCTGTATTGAGCCGGTTTTTGGGTAACACCGGGTTTTTGTCATCAACAAATTCAGGTGCATCCCGGTCTGGAATAAAATCAACTGGTTTCTGAATGGTATAAGTACCAGTCTGAACAATTCTAGGAGCAAGCGCTAACTCCAACGACATGCTTTGGCCGCTTGTTTTCTCCAGAAGGCTCGAAATGCGCGTGCTGTATTGCGCGCGTATCCAATCGAGTTTGAAACGGTTGGCAACCAACAATGTGAGCTTGTCAGCATCTGGCGAAACCTGGGCAACCAGTGGTTTGATCCAGGTATTGAACTGCTGTTCTGGCAACTCCCTGGCCAACTGATCCTGGCAGTTTTGCCAAATCTCATGGGCAGGCGTTTCTTCAGACATGGTGTGCGTATCAAATTGTGGACAGCCCAATTCTAGACGATCAAAAAAATCGACTTATTAAAGGCTTATCCACAAGATAAGCACAGGTTTTTAGGGCCCCATTTGCCGTTTTTGGCGACATCCTACAAACAACATCGAACTTCGCCTGTAACGACTTGCCAGGATTGAGAAAAGTTGCGATAATTGAAGGCTTCGCCAAATTCAGAGCGACTTTTCGATCGATCACCATGAAACGTACTTACCAGCCTTCCAAAATCCGCCGCGCCCGCACTCACGGGTTTCTGGTTCGCATGAAAACCCGGGGCGGACGTGCCGTTATCAACGCCCGTCGCGCCAAAGGCCGCAAGCGTTTGGCCGTCTAAGGTCTGGCCGTTTAAGCGGATCAAGCCCTGGTATTAAGTGGTCTTGACGCGGTTGATGCGGGCATGTTGAAGCATGCAACGACTCAAAAGCCGTGCCCAGTTTCAGGCCGTGTTGGCGGGTACAACCGTCGCCAAATCAGGGCATTTTGTTTTACACCGGCTTGAATTGCCGGTTGATTCGCTGCAAGCCAGCAGCAGTAGAAACGAACTACCCACTACTGCGCCTCAAACGAATGCATCGGCAGCGTTTGCCCAGCGGATCGCTGGGCAAGGTTCACCAGCTTTGTTTGATAGTTCAAACAACTGGCTTGGAGCAATGGTTCCCAAGCGGTGGGCCAAACGGGCCGTGACGCGCAACATGATCAAGCGAAGAATTTACAGTTTGGCAATCAGTACACACCGGCCGAATACAGCCAAGGGTGAAAATGTCGCCTACGTGGTTCGCCTGCGATCCGCATTTGACCCGCGCTTGTACAAGAGTGCCACTTCGGCACCACTTCGTTTGGCGATAAGCCGGGAGTTGACGGGCCTCTTTGCCCAAGGGTTTGGGCGTGGCTAATTTCAGTGTGTCAAGGCTGCCCGCCAATTTGCTGATGCTTCTGGTACGCGGATACCGCTACTGCCTGAGCCCCTCCTTGGGAAGCGCTTGCCGTTTTACGCCAAGCTGCTCTGTTTATGCCATCGAAGCCATTGCACAACACGGTGCGATGGGCGGCACGTATTTGTCTGCACGGCGTTTGGTCCGGTGCCAGCCCTGGTGTCAGGGCGGGCACGACCCGGTTCCAGCTGCTCTTTTTTCCCGTTTATTTCAGAAATAACAACATGAACGATATCCGCCGCACCATTTTGTGGGTGATTTTTGGCTTTTCCATGGTCATGCTTTGGGATCAATGGCAAGTTTTTAATGGCCAGAAAGCAACCTTTTTTCCTTCACCAGCAAAAACAGTAGCACCGTCTGCTGCCACTGTTGTTGGCGCTTCAGTACCCGTAGCCCCAGGGGCGGCCACTGGGTCCTCAGGCGTACCTGTCGGCGCTGGCGCGACACCAGCGGCCAACATGGTCCCGTCAGCAAATGCAGCAATTGCCCCGATTCGGGAACAGTTTGTGGTGGTGACCGATGTCCTGAAACTGACGCTTGACTCAGAAGGCGGCGCGATTGTCAAAGCCGAATTCCTGAAACACGTTGATACCAACGACAAGTCCAAAAACATAGTCTTGCTGGATCAAAGCAAAGAGCGGACCTATATGGCGCAAACAGGACTGATACCCGGAGCGCAGGCGGGCAATTTCCCCACCCATAAGGCGTTGATGACCGTCGTAACCAGCGAGCGGAACCTGAAGGAGGGTATCAATGAGTTGATCGTCAAGCTTGAGTCGCCCGAACAGGGCGGCGTAAAACTATTCAAGACATACACACTTCAGCGCGGCTCCTATGCAATAGCGGTCAAACATGAAGTGGTGAACGTCGGATCGGTAGCGGTTTCGCCACAGCTCTATATGCAGCTCGTCAGGGATGGCAACAAACCTGTCGGCGAATCTTCTTTTTATTCCACATTTACCGGGCCAGCGGTTTACACCGAAGCGCAAAAATACCAAAAGGTCGAGTTTTCCGACATTGAGAAGAATAAGATCGACATCGAAAAACAGGCCAGTAATGGTTACGTAACGATGGCGCAGCATTATTTCGCCAGTGTCTGGATGCTGCCTGATGGGGTCAAACGGGATTTGTTCATGCGCAAAGTCGACACGAATTTGTATTCGGTTGGCATGATCACGGCGATTGATTCGGTTCAACCCGGAACCAGCAAATCCATCGACGCCCGGCTTTTCATCGGGCCACAAGAAGAAAAAGTGTTGGAAGCGTTGACGCCAGGCCTTGAATACGTCAAAGACTACGGTTATTTCCATGTGCTGGCCAAGCCTTTGTACTGGCTGCTGGACAAACTGAACAGCTTTATTCACAACTGGGGTTGGTCCATCGTGGCCCTGGTCTTCCTGCTCAAAATCGCTTTCTATTGGCTCAATGCCAAAGCCTATTCCAGCATGGCAAAAATGAAAGCCATCAACCCCAAAATCACGGAAATGCGCGAGCGTCTGAAGGACAACCCGCAACAAATGCAACAGGAGATGATGCGGATTTACAAGGAAGAAAAAGTCAACCCGATGGGCGGCTGTTTTCCGATCATGATCCAGATTCCCGTTTTCATTGCGCTGTACTGGGTTTTGTTGTCCAGTGTAGAGATGCGCAATGCGCCCTGGACACTCTGGATTCATGATTTGTCGGCACCTGATCCTTACTTCATTTTGCCGTTGGTGATGACCATGACCACCATGCTGCAAACAGCGTTGAACCCGGCCCCGCCAGATCCCATGCAAGCCAAATTGATGTGGTTTATGCCGTTGGCTTTCTCGGTGATGTTTTTCTTTTTCCCGTCTGGGCTTGTGTTGTACTGGATCACCAACAATGTGTTGTCGATTGCCCAGCAGTGGATCATCAACACGCGTATGGGGGTACCTCCGCAGTTCAATTTACCCAAATTCAACTGACGCAGATCATGTCCGACGCTGGCTACTCGCCTGATGGCCTGGAAGCCGCGTTCGCAGAACGACTGCCAACGGCGGCCTAAGGTCGCCGGCGAGTGAAAGCATGGCACAGGCCCAAAACGACCCCATCGTCGCCATTGCCAGCGCGCCCGGGCGCGGCGCAGTTGGTGTGGTGCGGGTTTCGGGTGCCCATCTGGAGTCCCTTGTCCAGGCACTTTTGGGGCGCCAGCTGACACCACGGCAAGCGACGCACCTTCCCTTTTTGGCGAGGGACGGAACCCCCGTTGACAAAGGTTTGGCGCTTTATTTCCCGGCACCGCACTCCTACACTGGCGAATCAGTGTTGGAGTTGCAGGCCCATGGGGGGCCCGTTGTTTTACAGCTTTTGGTCGCACGTTGCCTGGAGGCCGCCGCTGAACAGTATGAAAAAACGGCAGCGCCCCGGTTGGCGAATCTGCGATTGGCGGAGCCAGGTGAATTTACCCGCCGGGCTTTTTTGAACGACAAGCTGGATCTTGCGCAGGCAGAAGCCGTTGCAGACCTTATCAATGCCAGCACAGAGGCCGCGGCGCGCAGCGCAGGCCGGGCCATGGCCGGCCTGTTTTCAGAGGAAGTGCACCTTCTGCAGAAGGCACTAATTCATTTACGCATGCTGGTCGAGGCGACGCTGGACTTCCCGGAAGAGGAAATTGACTTTCTCCAACAAGCGGGTGCGCAAGCGCAACTGGTTGGAATTCAATCCCATTTGACCCAGCTGCACCAGCGAACCCGACAGGGCATGTTGCTTCGTGACGGTCTCAAAGTAGTGATTGCCGGCCAACCCAACGTTGGAAAATCTTCACTTCTGAATGCGTTGGCGGGTGCTGAGTTGGCAATTGTTACGCCGATAGCCGGCACGACGAGGGACAAAGTTCAACAAACCATACAAATAGAGGGCGTTCCAATCCATATTGTTGATACGGCCGGGTTGCGGGACAGCGCTGACTTGGTTGAAAAAATAGGCGTTTCGAGGGCTTGGGAAGCAATCGGGCAAGCCGATGCCGTTGTGTTTTTGCGCGATCTTTCACGACAGAAGCAGGCCGACTACGTGGGGGCAGACCGCGCGTTGCAAGAGCGCTTATCGAAAGAATTGGCACCGGGGGCATCCTTGGTCGAAGTCTGGAACAAGGCCGACACATTGACCAGCGGCGATGATTGGCAGGAATCCCTGAACACCGATCATCCGGTTCTTCGCCTGTCTTTAAAAACGGGTGAGGGCCTCCCGGTGCTTCGGCTCCGAATTCTGGAAATCGCTGGCTGGCAGGCGGGCGTAGAAGGTGTGTATATTGCCCGTGAGCGGCACCTGCAAGCCTTGGCACGCGTTTCAGCCCATGTTGCAAACGCCCAGGCTTGGCTGGCATCCCGGGCGCAAAGCCTTGACCTCATGGCCGAGGAGCTGCGCCTGGCACAACAATCACTTGGCGAGATTACCGGCGAGTTCACGTCTGATGATTTGCTGGGCGTGATTTTTTCCAGCTTTTGCATTGGAAAGTAGGCTGGCGGGTTTTGCGGCCAAAGGGTGCTTTGGCGTTAATATCCAAGCCTGTAGGTCGGGGAAAATCAGACAAGTGGGCCCAATCATGAATGCAATATTTCAGACTTCCAGCAATTTCAACGTGTCGGCCGTGCGGGGCCTGATTGAAGCGGTCAATCGAAACACTGTTGAAGACGCTTTGGCAAAAGCGATCACGCCGGCACAGTGGGAGGCGATGGGGCCGTTTCTTCAGTCGTTCACCCTGGCACCCAGTCAAATGTTGATCGCCCAGGGCTCGCTTGACCGAACCTTGTACTTTGTCGAATCGGGCAGTTTAAGCGTCCATCTGGAAGATGCCACCGGAAAGATTCATTTGGCAATCGTCAACGCGGGTTCAGCGATTGGTGAAGGAGGTTTTTTTGCCCATGCTCCTCGCAATGCCACGGTGCAAGCGGTGGGTGACTGCAAGCTTTGGAACTTGACGTACGTCAAATATCTGGAATTGTCGCAAAAGCTGCCCCGGGTAGCTTTGGCGCTAGCCATGGGATTGGGTGCAATTGTTTCGAAACGCATGACTGACAGGCGCAAACGCGTGTCTGTTACCTGATACCAATTGTCCCGCTGTTCTGGCCCTTTGTTTTACCCATGTCATTGATTAACCGCCTCTTTCAAAAACCATCGGCAGATGCCGAGGCCAGCCGCCCTTCTGCCATCTCAACCCGACCGGGGGGGGCTGGTGAAACAGGCGGTGATCGCAAGGCAGAACGGTCCGAGCATCGTGAACAACTTTATGCAGTGGTTCGGGAAGCGATGACACGGGCCGGTGTGTTGTCGTCCAGTTACAAGTTCAAGGTTTTGTCGCTCGATTCACGGGGATCCAACTTTCTGATCATGATGGATCTGGTGAGCTCTGCCGCAGAGGAAAGCAGTCGGCTGGCCGAAATCGAGGCTTTGGTGATGCACAACTCCAAGGTGCGCCACAATTTAATCGTCGCCGCGATGTACTGGCGTTTGAGCGACTATGTGACGACAGGCCTGCAATCCAAAAGCGCCAACGGCCAAGCCGCACGGGGTGTTGTCCAAGAAAATGTTCGCGACCAAGCGGTCGCCGTAGAGGAAATGCTGGCGTTTAAAAAAGCGTTTGCCGGGGTCTCGTCTGCGGGCCCGTTATCAGCTTCGGGCGAGGTGATGCGATCAGGTCGCAGAAACCCACAGCCGTTGGCCAGGGAAACAGATGCTGATGGTGACGATGTCCGGGCATCTCCTTTGGGGCCAACGCAGTATGGCGAATTGAATTGATGAGGCGCTGAAAAGGCTCAGTGCCCGGTGTAGTCAACCAGTGTGAACAGGGGCAACCCGCTGTCCCGCAGTTTTTGGGAGCCCCCCAACTCTGGCAAATCCACAATGGCGGCCCCTTCGGTCACCGTGGCGCCGAGCTTTTCCAGCAGTTTTTTACCTGCCATCATGGTGCCACCAGTAGCGATCAAATCATCAATGAGCAACACGCGATCTCCCGACCGGACCGCATCGGTGTGCAATTCGACCGTGGCGCTGCCATACTCAAGCTCATAGGTTTCTTCAACCGTTGTGAACGGCAGCTTCCCCTTTTTCCGAATCGGGACAAAACCGACGTTGAGCTCATAGGCAACGACCGCCCCCAAGATAAATCCGCGCGCATCCAAACCGGCCACAACGTCCGGACGCATGCCGGTGTCCATGTAGCGATGGACAAATGCGTCGATCAAAACGCGGAACACCTTGGCGTTTTGCAGCAATGGCGTGATGTCACGAAACTGAACCCCGGGCACAGGCCAGTCGGGAACCGTTCGAATATGGCTGCGAAGGAATTGGCTAACTGTCAGGTTTTGCATGGTGGGCTCCAGGGAAGGTCGTTGTTATTTGCTCGCCAACAGTGTTTGTTCGGCCAGTGCCAATTGTCCGACCCGACCGGACAAAACCAGTGAATCATTTGCCATCAAAGTCACTTGCGCGAGTGCACCTGGTGGTTTGCCGACACCCCGTCGAAGGCTCACGACTTGCACCTGCAGGCGGTCAAGGCCGCAATGGCCAATGGTTTTCCCGATGGAGAGCGCACCTTCAGGCAACGTGAGTGTGACCAGGCGTTCTTGATGCAGGTCATCGGCCAGGTCGTCATCAGCCCCATGAAAAAATCCGCGCAGCAGGCTATAGCGCGCATCACGCTGCTCTTGAACGACCCGGATAACGCGGCGCATGGGAACCCCTACCAAAGCCAAGGCGTGCGTTGCCAGCATGAGCGAGCATTCGATGGCCTCTGGAACCACCTCGGTTGCGCCCGCTTGCTGCAAGGCTTCAAGTTCAAGATCGTCTTGGGTTCGGACAACAACCGGGACTTGTGGCGCATGGCCCTGTATGTGACCCAACACCTTTTTGGCAGCGGGCACATCCAGGTAGGTGATCACTACCGCGCTGGCCCGCGCAAGCCCGGCTGCCATTAAGGCCTGCAGGCGCGTGGCATCTCCGAAGACCACGGAGTCACCTGCGGCTGCTGCATGCCGCACCCGGTCCGGATCAAGGTCGAGCGCCATGTATGGAATGTTCTCCCGCTCCAGAATGCGGGCCAGATTTTGCCCACAACGTCCGTACCCGCAGATGATGACGTGTTGCCGCACCTTCATTGCCCGGGTTGCGATAGTCGTCATTTGCAAAGACTGCTGCAGCCATTCGTTGCTGACCAGCCTGAGCACGATGCGATCGCTGTACATAATGATGAAGGGTGTGGCCAGCATGGACAACACCATGCCAGCCAAAATTGGATTGAGCAAGGCGGCTGGCACGAGCTGGTGCCCTTGGGCCAAAGTCAGCAGCACAAATCCGAACTCACCAGCTTGGGCCAAATACAAGCCGGTTCTGAGTGCAATGCCGGTGGAGGCACCCAGGCGCCGCGCCAGCAGTGTGATCAACGCCGCCTTGAACAAAACAGGCAGCGTTACCAATAGCAGCACCAGTGGCCACCGGGCCAACACCAGCCGCCAATCCAGCATCATGCCAATGCTGATGAAAAACAGGCCCAACAGCACGTCGTGAAAGGGCCGTATGTCGGTTTCGACCTGATGTTTGAACTCAGTCTCTGAAATCAGCATGCCGGCGATGAAGGCACCTAGCGCCAGGCTCAGACCCGCATGTTCAGTCATCCATGCCAGGCCCAATGTCACCAACAACAAGTTCAGGACAAACAATTCCTCGCTTTTGCGGCGCGCAACGATGGTCAACCACCAACGCATGATGTGCCGCCCGCCCGTCAACAAAAGGGCGATCAGGATGACGGCCTTGACAGCGGCCAACCCCAGCGCTTGCGATAAGTGTGCTTCAGCCGCGCCCAGAGCAGGAATCAAAACCAGCAGAGGCACTACCGCCAAATCCTGAAAAAGCAGGATGCCCATGACTCGTTTTCCGTGCTGAGACTCCATTTCGAGCCGCTCAGCCATCATCTTTACCACAATAGCGGTACTGCTCATTGCCAACGCGCTGGAAAGGGCCAAGGCGGTTTGCCAACTCATTCCCCAAAACTGCGGCACCAGCCACGCAAAACCCAGCGAAGCCGCGGTTCCGATGCCAATCGTGAGGCCCACTTGTAGAAGCCCCAAGCCAAAAACGTGGTTTCGCATGGCCCGTAATTTGGCCAGGTTGAACTCCAGGCCAATCACAAACATCAGGAAAACCACGCCAAACTCACCCAGATATCGGATACCTTCAGTATCTTTCGCAAGCGCCAAAGCGTTGGGGCCGATCACCACGCCAACCACCAGGTACCCCAACATGGGCGGCAGCTTGAATGAGCGACAAGCCACGACGCCCAAAACAGCGGCCAGCAAATACAGCAGAGTCAACTCAAGTGACGACATGTCCCGATGCTAATCGCAACCCACCGCTGATTAACGCCCAAGTGGGCGGTTGGCTCTATAAAATGCAGGCATGACCGCCGCACCCACCAGCAGTCCGGCAAGTGCCGCGCAGCAAGCCATTCAACTGGCACACGACACGTTGGACATCGAAGCTGCGGCAATACTCGGCCTCAAACAACGAACCGGCTTTTCATTTGCCCAGGCGGTCGCCAAAATTTTGCAGGTTCAGGGTCGTGTTGTCGTGATGGGCATGGGTAAAAGCGGGCATATCGGACGCAAAATTTCAGCGACGCTTGCCTCGACCGGTACTCCGGCCTTGTTTGTTCACCCTGGTGAAGCCAGCCATGGCGACCTGGGCATGATCAAGGCCGTCGATTTGGTGCTCGCCATTTCAAACAGCGGTGAGGTTGATGAGCTGACGGTGTTGCTCCCATTGTTGAAGCGTTTGGGTGTGCCTTTGATCGCCATGACCGGCAACCCAACGTCTACCCTGGCAAGGTTTGCCGAACTTGTGCTGGATAGCGGGGTTGACAAGGAAGCTTGCCCGCTTAATCTGGCCCCGACCGCCAGCACGACGGCGCAAATGGCGCTGGGTGACGCGTTGGCAGTCGCGCTGTTGGCGGCCAGAGGTTTCAAAGCCGAAGATTTTGCCCGTTCGCACCCCGGCGGTGCGCTGGGCAGGAAACTGTTGACACTGGTCAGCGATGTCATGCGTGCGGGTGATGCGGTCCCCAGCGTCAGTCCTGAAACTGGTTTTAGTGACTTGATGCGTGAAATGGGTGCCAAAGGCCTGGGTGCATCGGCTGTCGTCGATACACACCGGCGTGTTTTGGGAATATTTACGGATGGTGATTTGCGCCGACTGCTGGAAAAAGGTGTTGACATGCGGACAATTTCTGCCGGGCAAGTGATGCACTCGGCGCCCAAGACGATCTTGAAAACTGCGCTGGCCGTGGAAGCGGTGGAGATGATGGAGCAAAACCGGATCACCAGTATTCTGGTGGTGGATGAGTTCGGAATACTCTGTGGCGCTTTGAATACCAATGATTTGATGCGTGCAAAGGTGATTTGACGCCATGAATCTGTTTCGTCCTCCAGCAACACCCACCCTAAATTTCTCCCCTGAGCTGTTGCTGCGGGCCCAGGGCATCAAGTTGGCCATCTTTGATGTCGATGGCGTGCTGACGGATGGCGGTTTGTATTTTTCAGAAACCGGTGAATCGCTGAAATGCTTTCATACACTGGATGGCCTGGGTCTGAAATTGCTTCAGCAAGCCGGCATCACACCGGCTGTGATTTCCGGGCGTGATTCACCTGCGCTGCGGTATCGAATCAAGGCGCTAGGCATTCAACATGCGTATTACGCAACGGAAGACAAGCTTCCCGCTGCCGAACAGGTGTTGCAGGTCTTGGGGCTTGGTTGGGAAGCAACAGCAGCGATGGGTGATGACTGGCCAGACCTGCCGGTGATGACGCGCGCTGCGTTGGCTTGTGCGCCTGCCCAGGCACACGAAGAGGTGAAATCCCGCGCGGCATACGTTACCCGTGCGAGCGGCGGGTTTGGCGCAGCCAGGGAGTTTTGTGATGTTCTGCTGGTCGCCAGTGGCCAATATTCCACCTTGTTGGACAATGCCATACGGGGGATCGTGGCAGCTGAAACGCCCTCGACGGAACACCGGACATAGACATGATTCCGTTGCTGCGCAATTTGGCCGACCGTATTTCAATGTATTTGCCCATTTTGATGATGGGGTTGCTGGCGCTGGGCACCTATTGGCTGGTGCGAAGCACGCCAGTTTTTGAGGCGCCACCACCACCGGCTATGGTGCGCAAAGACCCGGACTACACCATGAAGAACTTCTCGGTACGTTCTTTTGATGTCGCTGGCAAACTTAAAAGTGAAGTCACTGGCCAGTTGGCCAAGCATTTCCCAGACAGCGACATACTGGAAATCTCTTTGGTGCGCATTCGTTCATTCAATGACAAAGGGCAACTGACGCTTGCCTCCTCCCGGCGTGCGCTGACCAACGCAGATGGCTCCGAGGTCGAGCTGATGGGCGACGCGCGGGTCGTGCGTGAACCGGCACCGGGGCAAAAAGCCTCTGAACGCCTCAGTTTCAGCGGTGACCAACTGATCGCCTATTTGAAAACTGAAAAAATGCGGTCCGACAAACCGGTTGTGCTCAAGCGCGGCCAGGACGAATTTACCGCCGAGAGCATGACGCTGGATAACACCAGCCAGGTCGTGGAGTTGCGGGGCCGCGTGCGCGGAACCCTGGTTCCGGTGCAGGCACCATAAGGGTTTTGGCATGACAAACCCGGTCGGGCTGGTTTTTGTCACAGGTGCCTCCAGTGGTTTGGGTCAGGCGTTGGCCTTGCGGTACTACCAGGCCGGGTACCAGTTGGCTTTGGCGGCCAGGCAAGCGGGTGCCGTTGAGGCCTGGGCGAAAAATAACCAGATGATGGCTGAGCGGTATGACATTTATGAAGTTGATGTCACCCAACCGCAAAGCCTTCGGGCTGCCGCCACGCGGTGTATGGCAAAACAGGGTCTGCCCGATGTGGTGCTCGCCTGCGCCGGCATCAGTGTGGGGGTGGATACGGCAGATGAAGCCGATTTGGCGGTGATGCATCAGACTTTTCTGACCAATAACCTCGGAACTGCTGCCACGTTCTCGCCCTTCTTGCCGATGATGCGTGAACGTCGGTCGGGCACATTGGTGGGATTGGGCAGTGTCAATGGCATTCGGGGTTTTGCCGGACATGGTGCGAATTGCCCCAGCAAGGCCGCGATGATCAATTACCTGGAGTGTTTGCGCCTGGAGTGCAAGGGCTCGGGGATTCAGGTTGTGACGATTTGCCCGGGATATGTGGCGACGCCGTTGACGGCGGGGAACGAGTTTTCAATGCCGTTTTTATTGCAACCAGAGGCGTTTGCGGAACAGGCATTCAGGGCGATTGGGGTTGGCGTCAGTTACCGCGTGATTCCTTGGCAAATGGGGGTTGTGGCCAAGTTGCTGCGGCTGTTGCCCAATTGGGTTTTTGACGCTGCCTTTGCAGGCCGAAAACGTAAACCCAGAAAGCGAGTCAGCGCGAGTCGGGCAGAGTCGAATAACCAGGTGCCCTGATTTCGATAAAAGCCGTGAAAGTGGCGTTCCACGGGGAATAATGTGGCCATGAAAAAAGGGCCCCAAGAGGCCCTTTTTATTTTTGAATCCGCTGGGGATGCAAATGGATTAATAACCGCCACGGCTACCGCCGCCACCACCACCGTATCCACCACCGCCGCCGCTGCGGCTTCCACCGCCGCCGCCGCCGCCGTATCCACCACCGCCGCCGCCGCCACTGCGACCGCCGCCGCCGTAACCGCCGCCACCACCTGCACCGCCACCGCCGCCGAAGCCGCCGGTACGGGGAGGACGTGCCTCCATCGGACGGGCTTCGTTCACAACGAGGCCACGGCCACCGAATTGCTGGCCGTTCATGGCTGCAATAGCGGTTTGTGCTTCAGCGTCACTGCCCATTTCCACAAAGCCGAAGCCTTTGGAGCGGCCCGTGTCACGTTCCATCATGACTTTGGCGCTGGTGACGGAACCGTGAGCTTGGAAGGCCTGCAGCAGGTCGTCGTCACGGAAAGAATATGGCAGGTTGCCAACGTAAAGTTTGTTGCCCATCTAGGGACTCCTAAAAAAACACTAAAACGCGATGGAGTCCCTTAACCACGATTACTCTCGCAATCAACCCACTATCAGGCCTTTGATGACCGACTTCCGGCAGATGGGAAACTGACAAACACCGCAAACACGTACATCTTTTGACAAGGTGTACAACCCTATTATGCGCCATATCAGAAAAAAAGCAAAATATTTGTGCTTTGACGCGGGTTTTTGGCCGTTTTGGGTTGCGAAGCCGCAATATCAAACGACTTTGGGTGTTCTGGACAAGGCCTCATGTCAGTCTTGCCGACTGGCCTGGTGTCAGTCTTGGTAGTTGCGCCATTGCTTCATGGCGTTACGCAGCGTCAGTATTTGGCGTTCAAATTTGGGACAGGCGGCGCAAATCCCCATATGGATGCGCAGTGCCAATTGTTCAGTCAGCCGCAAAGCGCGGTCTTCGCGCGCGATGACCAATGCGGCTACCTGTTTGCACGAGCGTTGAAGTGGAATCATGCCGGATGGGCCCCCGAAAACCAGTTGAGCGCCAGGCATTCACGCAAACGAAGGCGCGCGCGATGCAGCTGGACGTAAAGGTTCGTCGGTGTGAGCTGCAGCTCCTTACAAATCTCATCGCTGGAGAGCTCCAGCCACTCGCGCATCAAAAAAAGCCGTCCCTGCATGGGCGGGAGTTTGTTGGCACAAGCATCCAGCACCTGCATGAATTGCTGGTTGCCCAGTTGTTGCTCCGGGTTGCCCCAGTCTGCCGGGGTCTCCGCAAAATGACCGTCTTGCTTGAAGGCAATGTAATCCAGCGGATCAGCATCACTGTCGTCGCGGGTGTCCAACACACAGGCCTCACGCCGGTGATGGCGCAGGGTGTCAATGATTTTGTGTTTCAAGATACCCACCAGCCAGGTCTTGAGTTGCGAGCGGTTGCCAAAAGACTGCGGTTTGGCCAAAGCGGCCAACACAGTTTCCGACACGGCATCTTCGGCCCACGCGTCATTGCGCAATTGAAGGCGGGCGAAGCGCATCAGGTAGTCTCGGCTGTCCACCAGTTGCTGGTCAAAACTCTGAATAGTGGCGTTGGTCATAGGGCATTGTAAGAATAGGCGATGTCGTATGACCAAGCAGCAATCAGAACGTTCGGGTGTGAAATCCGGTGATTCTGGTTATTTCATTCAACTGTGATTTATTCACCTTAGGAGTTTCTCATGAACCAACGTGCCATGATTGCTGCTGCTGCGGCATCTTTGATGACCCTGACCCTGGCCGTCGTTCCCGCCGCTGCCCAGGAAAAAGAAAAATGCTTCGGGATCGCCGAAGCCGGCAAAAACGACTGTGCCAACCTGGCTGGTACGCACAGCTGTGCGGGCCAATCCAAAGTGTCGAATGACAAAGGCGAATGGAAATATGTCGCCAAGGGAAGCTGCAAAACCATGAAGGGCCTGTCCATGGACGAAGCCAAAGGCATGAAAAAGAGCTGAAGACAGCCCTGAAATGAACGGATGGGGTGAGTGAATGCAAGCCACTGTGTCTCCTTGCCCCTTGATCCAGCCGCCTGCTTCGCTTTCCGGGATTGCCAGGCACTGCGTAGGTATTGGCTGGCGGCACGCGCATTACCGTGAGTTGATTGAGCGCCAACCGGCGCTTGATTTCCTCGAAGTTCATTCCGAGAATTTTTTTGGCCAGGGCGGTGCAGCCTTGGCCGTGTTGCAGCGCGGGCGGCAAGACTATGCCGTCAGTCTGCATGGTGTGGGCCTCTCGCTGGGGTCAGCCTGTGGGTTGGATCCTTGGCATTTGGACCAATTGGCCCTTTTGGTTGAAAAAATCGAGCCATTGCGGGTGAGCGACCACGCCTGTTTTGCCCGTGGCCACCTGGCCAGGCGCCCGCTACCGAACAACCGTGAATTGCAGCCAGACCGGTTGATGCACGCGGCCGATTTGCTACCGATTCCCTTCAGCCACGAAGCCCTGGACGTGTTGAGCCGCCATGTCGAGCAGGTTCAAGACCGCCTCAAGCGGCGCTTCATGGTGGAAAACCTGAGCGCTTACGTGGCCTGGCCGACCCCGGAACATGAACTGTTTGGTCCGGAAGCCGATTTTTTGACCGAATTGACACGTCGCACCGGATGTGCCCTGTTGGTGGACGTGAACAACCTGTACGTGAACGCCCGCAATGCGCAAATCAACGGTTTGCCGGGTGATCCGCTGCTGCACTGTCAGGCCTGGCTGGACAACATTCCGGCGGTTTGTGTGGGCGAAATCCATCTGGGCGGGCATGTTCATTTGCAGGACGCGCACGGCGAGATCGTCATCGACGACCATGGCAGCAAGGTGACCGAGGCGGTCTGGCAGCTGTACCGTCATGCGCTGGCGCGTTTTGGCAATGTGCCCACCCTGATCGAATGGGACACCGACGTGCCGGCTTTGGATGTGTTGCTGGACGAGGCCGGGCGCGCACGGGCGGCGCAGATCGCGCACGTTAGGGATGCGACGAAGACGGGCGGGGCAACGCAAGCCGAATATACGCTCGCCCCCCGACTTGACCAGCCCTTGGACGCCATGGCTGATTTGTGGGCCCGACGGAGCGCCTTATGAGTTTGGCGCTTCAACAGCAAGCCCTTTTGGCCCGGCTTTTTGAGCCGCGCGGTGGTCTGCCGTGCTTGCCTGAAATGTCGCCACTTGCTTCTAATAATGTAGCTGATTTTGGCCTATTTGACTCAGGTTTTGCCTCAAACCATCGAGGGTTTTTGGCCTACCAAGCAAACGGCCTTGAATTGGCGCATCGCACACTTGCAGGCACCTATCCAGTGATGCAGCAATTGATCGGCGATGAAAGTTTTGCCGCGTTGGCCGCAGCGTTGTGGCAGGCCCACCCGCCAGTGCGTGGTGATTTGGCCCACTGGGGCGGCGAATTGGCCGAATTTGTGCGCCACAGCGAGCAACTGGCCGACGAGCCGTACTTGCCAGACCTTGCCCGTGCCGAATGGGTGTTGCAGCAGTTCAAGACTGCGCCGGATGAGACGCCCGATCTGGCTAGCCTGCAACAGCTGATTTCCGGTGATCCATCTGTGATTAACCTCTGCGTAACCCATACGGCGCAGGGGTTGGACAGCCCCTGGCCATTGGCTTCATTGTGGCTTGTACACCAACCTGCGGCATACGATGCATCGCTTGAAAACAAGCCCGGTTTTGAGCAGGTTGGTGTACAAATACGGCAACGGGTGGCGCAAACCGCCCTGATGTGGCGTGATGGCCATCGGCCGCGCTTGCGGGAGGCGTTGCCGGGTGAGGTGACATTTATTGCCGCGCTGCAACAAGGGCAATCGCTCGATCAGGCCTTGCGAGACACCCCTCTGGATTTCAGCGCATGGTTACCCCTGGCGGCGCAATCCGGGCTTTTGTTGGGTGCCGTGGCGCTGTCGGTTTGAACGCCCGCCAGCTTGACGATGCCTTCACTTTTCTCACAACCCCAGCATGGAATGACGAATACAAATATGCAAGCACGCACCCATTTTCAATCGACCGCACCCATTGAAACCGAGGAGTCGGTACCGGTCTTGATGCAGCGCATTCAGCGCCTGAACGGCAGGTTGCAAGCGGCAATGGACGCGCTTCAAAATCCGGCAACGGTGGTGGCCCGTTGCTACATTGCCGAAGTTTTTTTTGCCTCCGGGCTAACCAAATTGCGTGATTGGGGCACCACCGTCGCCTTGTTCAAGGATGAATACAAAGTGCCTGTTTTGCCGCCCGAATGGGCCGCGCTCATGGGTACGGCTGGCGAAATCGTATTGCCGGTCTTGCTGCTGTTGGGCCTGCTGGGCCGTGTGCCCGCCTTGGGGCTCAGTGTGGTCAACATTGTTGCGGTGATCAGCTTGAGCGAGATCGCGCCAGCGGCGTTGCAACAACATATCAGCTGGGGCATTGTGCTGGCGGTGTTGGCAATTTTTGGCAGCGGCAAGTGGGTTGCCGACCCATTGGTCGCACGTTGGCTGCTCAAGTTGACGCGCCGGTGAGCTGTCGGCCCCACCTGCATGGGCGACAGCAGCGGTTCAAAGTAGACGCCATGCCATATATTTAATTTATCAATATTATTCAAATATAAATAAGCCAATTGTTCATATAATTATTGCATTATTAGATATTATTTTTATATCAAAATAGCTATTAAAATAAATAACTATTTATCTGAAATTAATTTAATAGAGTATTATTTGAGCTACAAGTACCTGTAAAACCCGTTGATGCCAGTTGCAACCCGGCGTTCACGCCTACTCGTTACCATGATGCCCATGCGTGAATCAAGCCCCGCCGCCTGTATCAAAATCTGCTGCATTGCCAGTGAGGAGGAGGCCCGCATCGCCATGGCGGCGGGCGCTGACGCCCTGGGCCTGGTGTCCCGCATGCCCAGTGGCCCCGGCGTCATTGACGACGCGTTGATCGCGCGCATTGCCCGTCAAGTGGCCCAGACCAGCCGAACCACTGGACGGCCGGTTCACACCTTTTTGCTCACGGCCCGACAGACGGCACAGTCCATCGCTTTGCAGCATCAGCAGTGTCATACCACCCATATCCAGCTGGTTGATGATGTCCCGCCCGGTGAGTTGCAGGTCTTGCGGCTGCTGCTGCCCGGTGTGCAACTGGTGCAAGTTATTCACGTGCTGAACGATACATCGAGGGAGCAGGCGCTGGCGGTTGCACCCCTGGTGGATATGCTGCTGCTGGACTCCGGCAATCCCCATTTGGCCGTCAAAGAGCTCGGAGGCACCGGACGAACCCACAACTGGGCCATCAGTGCACAAATCGTGGAGAACTCACCCGTTCCGGTGCTGTTGGCGGGCGGGCTGAACCCTGGCAACGCCGCCTTGGCCATGTCCACGGTTCGGCCCTACGGTCTCGACATCTGTAGTGGTGTGCGGCAAAGCCGGGCCAACGGCGGTGTATTGGATGCACGCCTGCTGGCGGCGTTCATCCAAGCCGCGCGCACACGTGGCGCCCCAGGCTAATCGTGCCGCTTCAAAGGGGCGCAGAGTGGCCCGCCGTGGCTGGTGTCACCAGCATCCCGCGGGTTTCAATAAATGCCACCACCTCTGAAACGCCTGACAAGGTCTTCAAATTTGTCATGACAAACGGCTTGAGCCCTTTGGCGGTGGTGCGCATGCGCACGGTGTCGGCTTGCATCACACCCAAATCAGCCCCGACGTAGGGTGCCAAGTCGGTTTTGTTGATGACGAACAGATCGCTTTTGGTGATGCCAGGGCCCCCTTTGCGGGGGATTTTTTCGCCAGCGGCGACGTCGATCACGTAAATCGTCAGGTCGCTGAGTTCAGGGCTGAAGGTGGCCGCCAGGTTGTCACCACCGCTTTCTATGAAGACGATGTCGGCGTTGGGGAAGTCTTCCAGCATGCGGTCGATGGCTTCCAGGTTGATGCTGGCATCTTCACGAATGGCGGTGTGCGGGCAGCCGCCGGTTTCTACCCCCATGATGCGCTCGGCGTCCAGCGCCCCACTCACGGTGAGGATGCGCTGGTCTTCCTTGGTATAGATGTCGTTGGTGATGGCCACCAGGTCATATTTGTCACGCATGGCCTTGCACAACATTTCCAGCAAGGTGGTTTTGCCAGAGCCCACGGGGCCGCCAATACCCACCCGCAACGGGGGCAGGTTTTTGCTGCGGTTTTTGATGTGGTGCAGGGGTGTTGCGTTCATGATCGGAACAATCGGGAGTATTGGGTTTCGTGTTGTGCAGACAAAATGGCCAGCATGGGTGAAAAGGCTTGCCTGTCGTCATCCTTGAGCGACATGGCGTGGTCAATGGCGGCGGGGATATCGGCCACCAGTGCTTGCAAGATACGTTGCCCGGCGGTTTGGCCCAACGGCACGGCCTTGATGGCGGCTTGTGTCATGTTCTCGGCCCAGCCAAAGGCGAAGGCCAGCAGGCAGTCGCGAACCGGTGCCGCAGTGGCAGCGCTGGCAAGCGCGAAGGCAATGGGGTAGGTTGGCTGCAGGTCGGCACAAGCTTGAATGTGGGTGGCACTGGCGGTGGTGTGGTGGCGTAGCCATTCGAGCAGCGAGCGGCCCATTTGTTCGGTCTGCGCGCGGAATTCACTGCTCTCACGGGTGTGTAAAACCCAGGCATTGAGCCGCGCCACGTCGTTTATGCGCGCCTCCCGCCAGGCGGGGATGGCCTGGGCGACGATCGCCAGGTCGCCACGGGCCAATGTCAGGTGCAGCTGATCCACCAGCCAGTTGGCGGCCTGTTCGGCCATTTCGACAGTTACCGCACCTTCAGGCGCGGATTGTGCCGCTTGCACGAAGGCTTCGAGGCCTTCCGAATAGGAAAAACCGCCAATCGGCAAGGCTGGTGAAGCCAGCCACATCAGCTGCATCATGCTGATGTCGTGCTGGCTTGGCGGCAAAGTGGGGCGCGTGGCAGCCACCATCAGGGAGCATGCCCATGCCCAGGCTCGTGATCGTGTGCGTGTTCGTGCGCGGTTGCCTGTTCATGTGCCTGTGCAGGCGCATGGACATGTGCGCCTACAGCATGCCCGTGCGACCCGTAGGCACCATTTTCAGGTTCAAACGGCTCGCTGACGCTATTCACGATCAAATGCATGGCTTGGAGCAGATCGGCCAACACATGGTCGGGCTCGATCTTCAAGTGATCGGGCTTGAGTTCAATCGGCACGTGGCGGTTGCCCAGGTGGTAGGCCGCCCGCAGCAGATCAAACGGCATGCCGTGGTGTGTGCAGTGCGTGATGCGCAACACGGCTTGGGGCGCGCCAATCACGCGGATCAATGAGCCGTCTTGCGCCACCAGCACGTCACCGCCGCGCACCACGGTGCCGCGCGGCAAAAAGACACCCACCTCGCGGCCAATGGAGTCAGTGCAGGAGAAGCGGCTTTTCTGGCGCGTATCCCAATCCAGCTCGACAGTGGCGGCGCGTTTGAGCAGCACGGGTGCCAAACCCGCGCCCTGGGGCATGCATTTGCTGGCGGTGAGCATGGAAGCGATTGCCTAAAACAAAAAGTAACGCTGCGCCATCGGCAAACTCACCGCTGCCTCGCAGGTCAACAGTTGGCCGTCAGCCCGCACGGCATAGGTTTGCGCGTCAATTTCCATCTTGGGCAGGTAGTGGTTGTGCACCATGTGTTGCTTGCGAATGCCGCGCACATCTTTGACGGCACTCAGCGTTTTGCGCAAACCAAAGCGCTCCTGAATGCCTGCCGCCAATCCGGCTTGCGAAACAAAGGTGAGGGAACCGCGCGTCAACGCACCGCCGAAGGCACCAAACATGGGGCGGTAGTGCACCGGTTGCGGCGTAGGTATGCTGGCATTAGGGTCGCCCATGGCGGCCATGGCAATGAAGCCGCCTTTGAGCACCAGCGCGGGTTTGATGCCAAAAAAAGCTGGTTTCCAAACCACTATGTCGGCCCATTTGCCGACTTCAAGGCTGCCCACCTCGTGCGCGATGCCATTGGCGATGGCCGGGTTGATGGTGTACTTGGCGATGTAGCGTTTGGCGCGGAAGTTGTCGTTGCGCTGCTGGTTTTCAACCGGCTCGGCCAGGCCCGCCGGCGGGCTGAGCCAGCCGCGCTGCTGCTTCATCTTGTGCGCCGTCTGCCAAGTGCGGATGATGACTTCGCCCACCCGGCCCATGGCCTGGCTGTCACTGCTCATCATGCTGATGGCGCCCAGGTCATGCAATACGTCTTCGGCGGCAATGGTTTCTTTGCGGATGCGGCTTTCGGCAAAGGCCAGGTCTTCGGCAATGCCGGCATCGAGGTGATGGCACACCATCAACATGTCAACGTGTTCGTCCAGCGTGTTGACGGTGTACGGCATGGTCGGGTTGGTCGAGCTGGGCAAAAAGTTGGCTTCACCCACCACCCGCAAGATGTCGGGCGCGTGGCCGCCACCGGCACCTTCGGTATGGAAGGCGCACAGCCCGCGCCCTTTGGTGGCAGCAATGGTGTTTTCAACAAAGCCGCTCTCGTTCAGCGTGTCGGAGTGAATGGAGACCTGCGTGTCGGTAAGGTCTGCTACGTCCAGGCAATTGCTGATGGCGGCAGGTGTTGTGCCCCAGTCTTCATGCAGCTTGAGGCCAAACGCTCCAGCGTCGATCTGTTCATGCAAGGCGGCAGGCAAAGCGGCATTGCCTTTGCCCAAAAACCCGAAGTTCATGGCAAAAGCATCGGCGGCCTGCAACATGCGTTCGATGTTCCAGGACCCCGGCGTGCAGGTGGTGGCAAAGGTGCCGGTAGCTGGGCCGGTACCGCCGCCCAGCATGGTGGTGACACCACTGGCCGAGGCCTCTTCGATCTGCTGGGGGCAGATGAAATGGATGTGGGAATCAATGCCGCCCGCCGTGACGATATTGCCCTCGCAGCTGATGATCTCAGTGCCCGGGCCGATCAGGATGTCTACGCCGGGCTGCACATCGGGGTTGCCGGCTTTGCCAATCGCCACAATGCGGCCGCCCTTCAAGCCGATGTCGGCCTTGACGATGCCCCAGTGGTCCAGGATGAGGGCATTGGTCATCACGCAATCCACGGCGCCTTCAGAACGTGTGCGCTGGGATTGCGCCATGCCGTCGCGGATGGTTTTGCCGCCGCCAAATTTGACCTCTTCGCCATAACTGCCGGCGCGCAAGGTGTAGTCGGCTTCGACTTCAATGAGCAAATCAGTGTCGGCCAGGCGAACGCGGTCGCCAACCGTGGGCCCGAAGATTTCTGCGTAAGCGCGGCGTCCCATGGTGGCCATGATCAAAGGGCTCCTTGTATTTGGGCGCGAAAACCGAACACCTGACGCGTGCCGGCAAAATCCACCAGCTCGACAGTTCGTTGTTGCCCCGGTTCAAACCGCACCGCCAACCCTGAACCGATGTTCAACCGCGTGCCCCGCGCTGCTGTGCGATCAAAATCAAGTGCGCCATTGGTTTCGGCAAAGTGGTAGTGGGAGCCGACCTGAATGGGCCGATCAGCGGTGTTTTTGACCACCAGTGTGATGGCGCGGCGCCCCGTATTCAGCGTGTGCGCGGCACCATCAGCCGGGATGATTTCACCGGGTGTCATGGCCAGCCTTATTTGCCGCCGCGGGACAACCAGGCGGCCAGCGCAACCACCGCAGCCAGTGCCACGAAGCCCCAGGCATCAGTAATATGCCAGTGATTTCCTGTCAGGCCATGTCCATCATGAGAAAAAGCAAAATTTGTAGATATAAATAAAGCGCAACCAGATATAAATTGAATAGTAATTTTGTTCATAATAAATACCAATAAATCTCAAAAAATAATCAACAGCAATTTAAACAATGGGTTGGTGTACGGTTACCAGTTTGGTGCCATCGGGGAAAGTTGCTTCTACCTGAATATCTGGAATCATCTCGGCGATGCCATCCATCACGTCGGCACGGGTCAGGATGGTGCGGCCTTCACTCATCAATTGGGCCACGGTTTTGCCGTCGCGCGCGCCTTCCATCACCGCAGCGCTAATGAACGCCATGGCCTCGGGGTAGTTCAGCTTGAGGCCGCGTGCCTTGCGCCGTTCGGCCAGCAATGCAGCGGTAAACAACAAGAGTTTGTCTTTTTCGCGCGGCGTGAGTTCCATGGTGTTCTTGGGTAGGTTGCTCCAGCATTGTGATGCAAATGCCGTGCCCGATTTTGGGAGGGATTCCCCAAAAACGCACCAATTCGATCTCTCGCCAGCGAAGGGTTACTACCTGTGGCGCACCCATTTGGAGCGTATTCACCGTTTTGGCACAGCCCCGACAAGCCGCATGCTTGGCACGGGCCTTGCAAGTTGTGTGACAGGTCCGGTTTGGATCCATTCATTCACCCATCTTGGAGAATACACATGAATCGTCGAGGTACGTTGAAGTCACTCACCGCATCCATTGCGCTGGGATTGGCTGGGGTCAGTTCGGTATACGCGCAGGCGGGCGGCACCATCAAGGTCGGCATTTTGCACAGCCTCTCGGGAACCATGGCCATTTCAGAAACCGTGTTGAAAGACACGGTGCTGATGGCGATTGATGAGATCAACGCCAAAGGCGGTGTGCTGGGCAAAAAGCTCGAGCCAGTGATCGTGGACCCAGCCTCCAACTGGCCGCTGTTCGCCGAAAATACCAAACAACTGCTGGGCCAGGACAAAGTCTCGGTCATCTTCGGCTGCTGGACCAGCGTGTCCCGCAAGTCGGTGCTGCCAGTGGTTGAAGAAATGAACGGCCTGCTGTTCTACCCGGTGCAATATGAAGGTGAAGAGCTGTCGAAAAACGTTTTCTACACCGGCGCGGCTCCCAACCAGCAAGCCATCCCTGCGGTGGATTACCTGATGAGCAAAGATGGCGGCGGCGCCAAGCGTTGGGTGCTGCTGGGCACCGATTACGTGTACCCCCGTACCACCAACAAAATTTTGCGCGCCTACCTGAAGAGCAAGGGCGTGAAAGACACCGACATCGACGAGAAGTACACCCCGTTTGGCCACAGCGATTACCAGACCATCGTGGCTGACGTGAAGAAATTCTCTGCCGGCGGCAAAACGGCGGTGGTCTCCACCATCAACGGCGATTCCAACGTACCCTTCTACAAAGAGCTGGGCAATGCCGGCCTGAAGGCCAAAGACGTGCCCGTTGTGGCTTTCTCGGTGGGTGAAGAAGAGCTGCGCGGTGTAGACACCAAACCGCTGGTGGGCCACCTGGCCGCCTGGAACTACTTCCAGTCGATCAAGAACCCGGCCAATGACGAGTTCATCAAAAAGTGGGGCGCTTATGCCAAAGCCAAGGGCATTGCGGGCCACAAAGACAAGCCGCTCACCAATGACCCGATGGAAGCCAC
>JANOWY010000105.1:0-5127 GCA_031418135.1 Rhodoferax sp.
GCCGTAAAACCAGTAGCCTTGGCGGCTGCGGCCCAATGCGCGGTGTCGCGTTTGAGCATAGCCATGAAATCCTCTGGCGACTGGTGTAGCGGTTGCAGCCCGCTTTTGGCCAAGGCCTCCACAAATTCGGGGGCTTGCAGCGATTCACGCACCAAGCCATTGAGCTTGCGCACAGTTTCCATCGGTGTTTTGGCGGGCAGATACCAGCCCAGCGCCTCCAGCATGGTGATGTCTTTGAAGCCGATTTCGACCATCGTCGGCACATCGGGCAGAAAAACGGAGCGCTGGGGTGTGGTCATGGCCAATGAACGCAGCTTGCCCGAACGCACATGTGGCAACACCTCGCCCACCACGTTGAAGCTCACCGGAATTTGCCCGCCCAACACGTCTTGCAGCAGCGGCGCGCCGCCCCGGTAGGCCACGCTGGTCAACTCCACACCCGAGGCGCGGGCCAGCATCATGCCGGCAAAATGCAAGGCCGAACCCGCGGCCGGCACGCCGTAATTGGCTTGTTTGGGGTTCGCTTTGGCCCATTTGAGGTAATCCTCCACGGTCTTGATCTCGGCGGGCAAACCGGGGCCTGCCGTGAATGAAAACGCGTAACTCACGGTGGAGGTCACCGGAATAAAGTCAACCAAAGGGTCGTAGTTGAGCTTTTTGTAAATATTGGGGTATAGCACCATCGGCGAGCTGGGGATCTGCAAAATCGTCAGGCCATCCGGTGCCGCGCGTTTGACATATTCCACCGCGATGCGGCCGCCTGCGCCGGTTTTGCTTTCTGTCAGCAGGTTGGCGGCGTATTTGCCCCGCAATTTTTCAGACAAGGGACGGGCCACAAAATCGCCCATTCCGCCCGCCGGAAAACCGGAAATGATGAACGCATTGCCGCTGGCCTGGGCCCATGCGGCGCGGTGAACGGTGGGCAGAGCCAACAGGGATGCGCTGGCTTGCAACAGTGAACGGCGGTTGAACATGGCTTGTCTCCGGTTTGTAATTGAGCCTCGACGATAGGCGCAACTACGGGAAAAACACATGGACGAACCGGCTGCTAGCCTGTAAATTTCCGGCATCGCCTTCAAAACCATGAAATCTTCTGCCCCTTTATTGCTGGTTCCGTTTCGGGAGGTGCGCCACGGGCAACCAGATGATGTTTTGCATTACGAACCCGTAACCGTGCGGGCCTCGCAGTACCAATGGACAATTCCGGCCCACCGGCATGATGGCCTGCATCAGTTTCAGTTGCTGATGCGCGGTTCGGTATCTGCCACACTGGACGGCATCACCACCCGGTTTGAAGCGCCCTTTGCGATGATGGTCTCGCCCGGTGTGGTGCATGGTTTTGCCTATGACCGCGACAGCGCGGGCCACCAGATGACCCTGCCCACCGCTGCTTTGCGCAGCTATTTTGCGCATGCGCCTGCGTTGCTGCAAGCGTTGAACCAGCCGATTATGGTAGACCGTGTCGCCATGGGTAGCACTGCCCCGGCGGGCGAAAACCTGTTTGCCGCCTTGGCAGGCGAGTTCCACGGGGATCAACCCGGGCGCACCGAGGCGTTGCATGGCCAGGCGATCTTGCTGGCCCTGTGGTTCTTACGCTGCCAGGCCGCAACCCGAGCCCAGCCCCGCCAGCAGGCCTTGCGCGACACGCTGTTGCAACGCTTCAAAATGCTGCTGGAGCAGCACGTCCGCCAGCAGCAACGACTGGGCTTTTACGCCGCAAAATTGGGCGTTACGCCCGACCACTTGAGCCGCGTTTGCCGAGCCACCACAGGCACCGGTGCGCTGGATGTGTTGCATGAGCGGCTGATACTGGAAGCGCGCCGTTTGCTGGCCTACACGCCCAACCGGGTTTCAGCCGTCGCATACGAAATGGGTTTTGACGACCCGGCCTACTTCAGCCGCTTTTTCAGCAAGCTGGCGGGGCAGTCACCCAGTGCTTACCGGGCGGCAGTGGCGCAAGGCACCGGCTATTTGCCAGGCCCGCCCTTGACAGACCCCGGCGAACAACAATTGGTGGCTTGACCAGAACCTGAAACCTGTTTGGCCCGCCTAACCCGCTGCCGATGTGATAGGCGAACCGGCCCGGTCGTGGCCAAACAATTGTATGAAAGTGAAAAATAAAAATAAATCAAAATATAATTTATAATTTTTTTATATTGTTAACGTAATAATTAAACAATTTGCTATTATTTTAATATAAAAAATAGTCTAAATTAATACCATTTATTACAAAATTCAATTTTAGTCTATATCAACAAGCGCTGGCGTACCGCCTCATATAGGCACACGCCGCTGGCCACTGACACATTCAGGCTCTCCACCGCACCCTGCATGGGTATCTTCACCAGCAAATCGCAGGTTTTGGCCGTCAGTTGCCGCATGCCGTCGCCTTCTGCGCCCAGCACCAGTGCCACCGGGCCCTTCAGGTCGGCCTGATAAATGGTTTGGCTGGCCGCGTCGCTAGTGCCAATGACCCAGATGTTGCGCTCCTTGAGCTCGTTCAAGGTGCGCGCCAGGTTGGTCACCATGAAATAAGGCACGGTTTCCGCCGCGCCGCTGGCCACTTTGGCCACCGTGGCGTTGATGCCCGCTGCATGGTCTTTTGGCGCGATCACCGCGTGCACGCCCGCGCCATCGGCCACCCGCAGGCAGGCTCCCAGGTTGTGGGGGTCGGTTACGCCGTCCAGCACCAATAGCAGCGGCGGCTTGCGCTCAGCTTCGGGCAGCGCGGCATTGGCAGCCTCGAGGTTCTCCAGCAATTCATCCAGCGACGTGACTTGGGCCACGGCTTTCACCCGGGCCACCACGCCCTGGTGCCCGTGTCCGCCACACAGTTTGGCCAGCTGCATGCCGTCCGATTCGATCAGCCGCACCTTGGCCTCGTGGGCGCGGTCCAGAAACGAACGCATACGGGCATCGCGCCGGGCTGAATCAAAATGGATTTCAAGCACCGATTCCGGCGCTGTTTTCAGCCGAACGGTGACGGCATGGAAGCCGAAGAGGGATTTGGGGGAAGACATGCCCGATTATCGGGCGCTAAGCCGTCAAACCACCCGGCCTGCCTCGATCGTGATCTTGCGGGCGCAGCGGTCGGCGATAGCGCGGTCGTGCGTGACCAGCACCAGCGTGGTGCCCAATTCGGCGTTCAGGTCGAACATCAGTTTCATGATGGTCTCGCCGGTGGCGAAATCCAGGCTGCCGGTGGGTTCGTCGGCCAGCAGTACGGCAGGTTTCACCACGAAGGCTCGGGCCAGCGCAACGCGTTGTTGCTCTCCGCCGCTCAGCACCTTGGGGTAGTGCCCCAGGCGCTGCCCCAAACCGACGCGTTCCAGCATCTCTTTGGCGAGTTTGCGGGCGTCTTTCTGGTTGGCCAGTTCCAGCGGCAGCATGACGTTTTCAAGCGCCGTCAAATTGCCCAGCAGCTGGAAACTCTGGAAAACAAAACCCACTTTGCGGGCCCGCATGGCGGCGCGTTCGTCTTCGTCGATGGCAAACAGGTCTTGCCCGGCCAGCCTGACGGTGCCGCGTGTGGGCGTATCAAGCCCGGCGATGATGGACAGCAAGGTGCTTTTGCCAGAGCCAGAAGCACCGACAATCGCAGCTGTTTCTTCTTGAGCCAACGAAAAATCGATGTCCCGCAGAATGTCCAGTGTGCCGGTGGAATCGGCCACTGACTTGAAGACATGGTCAACCGAGATGCTGGCCTGGGCATTAACAGGGGAAGCAGTAGACATTGCGTTTGACGGAATTGACAGGTTTGAGTTTGATGCGGGCATGGGGCATTTCTAGAAATTCAATTTTGGGGATGCAGTGTGAGGCCCGAACGTCACCTTGAACCGCAGACATACTCGAGTATGGCGAGGATTTGCAACGAAGCAATGCGCCCCACAATTGGATTTATGGAAATGCCCATGAGGTTTTCTTTGTACCGACGCCATCTTTTAGCAACCCTATTGTTGTCCAGCCCACTTGGGGCGGCTTTGGCGCAAATCAATGCCCCTGCGGCCCGGCCCGTTACCACGTCCGCCAAAGGCTCCAGCAACGGCGCCAGCAAAGGCCCCGCCCGCATTCTGGTGGTGGGCGATTCGCTCAGCGCCGAATACGGCCTGGTGCGGGGCAGCGGCTGGGTGGCCTTGCTTGAAAAGCGCCTGCTGGCCGAGAAAGTGGCTGCCAAAGTCGTCAACGCCAGCATCAGCGGCGACACCACCTCGGGCGGTGCCGCGCGCCTGGCCGCGTTGCTCAAGCAGCACCAGCCGACCCACGTCATCATCGAGCTGGGCGGCAACGATGCCCTTCGCGGGCTGCCCCTGAAGATGACGCAAGACAACCTGGACCAAATGACCGTCGCGGCCCAACAAGCCGGTGCCAAGGTGCTGCTGGTCGGCATGCAAGTGCCACCCAACTATGGGGCCGATTACGGCCGGCAATTTGCCGCCACCTTCGCCAACGTGGCCAAAAGCCGCAAGGCCGCTTTGGTACCGTTTTTGCTGAAAGGCGTAGCCGACATTGAAGGTGCCGAAAAACTGTTTCAAAACGACCGCATCCACCCCAAAGCCGAAGCGCATCCTTCCATGCTGGCCAATGTGTGGCCCGAATTGAGCAGGCTGCTGCCATGAGCCTGACCCCCCTGCCCGCCGCCGAGGCCCTGCACCGGCTGGCCGAGTTTGACACCCTCATCGACGCGCGCAGCGAAGGGGAGTTTGACGAAGACCATCTGCCCGGTGCGGTGAACTGGCCTACGCTCAACAACCACGAGCGCATCTTGGTCGGCACCACCTACAAACAAATCAACGCCTTTGAGGCTAAAAAGCGCGGTGCTGCCATTGCCGCACGCAACATATCCGCGCACATCGAGCGCGAGGTGATTGACAAGCCCAAAGACTGGAAACCCCTCACCTACTGCTGGCGTGGCGGCAAACGCAGCGGCTCGCTCTCGCTGGTGCTCGATCAAATTGGCTTTCGCGTCACGCTCGTGGAAGGCGGCTACAAGGCCTTTCGCGCGGCGGTGGTGGCTGACATCCCTTTGCAGGTGGCGCGTTTTGATTGGCAGGTGATTTGCGGCACCACGGGTTCGGGCAAAACGCGGCTGCTGCAGGCACTCGCGCAGGCGGGGGCGCAAGTGCTGGA
>JANOWY010000106.1:0-4110 GCA_031418135.1 Rhodoferax sp.
TCCACATTCAGCGCAACGCCCACCTGCCCGGCAAAGGCCATCTCGCAGGCGGCGGCGAACAGGCCGCCGTCGCTGCGGTCATGGTAGGCCAGCAGTTTGCCCTCGGTACGCAATTGGTTGACGGCGTTGACCAGGTTCACCAGGTCTTGCGGGTTGTCCAGATCCGGCACCACATCGCCCACCTGATTCAAGGTTTGGGCCAGGATGCTGCCCGCCATGCGGTGCTGGCCCCGGCCCAGATCAATCAGCACCAAGGTGGTGTCGGCTTCGTCGCGGTTGAGCTGCGGCGTGAGCGTGCCGCGCACATCGGCCAGTGACACAAAGGCGCTGACGATCAGGCTGACCGGGCTGGTGACTCTTTTCTGGATGGAGCCGGGTGGGGCTGAATCCGTCGGCGCATTCCATACCGTGCGCATGGACAAGGAATCTTTGCCCACCGGGATGGAGATGCCCAATGCGGGACACAGTTCCATGCCCACCGCCTTGACGGTGGCGTACAAAGCGGCATCTTCACCGGGTTCGCCGCAAGCGGCCATCCAGTTGGCGGAGAGTTTGACGCGGTCCATTTCAAACGGGGCCGCCAGCAGGTTGGTGATGGCCTCGCCCACGGCCATGCGGCCCGAAGCCGGTGCGTTCACCACTGCCAGCGGCGTGCGTTCGCCCATGCTCATGGCCTCGCCCGAGAAGCCTTTGAAATCGGCCAGGGTAACCGCGCAATCAGCCACCGGCACTTGCCAGGGCCCCACCATTTGGTCGCGATGGCTGAGGCCGCCTACGGTACGGTCGCCAATGGTGATGAGGAAGCGTTTGGAGGCCACCGTGGGGTGGCTCAGCACGGCGATGGCCACTTTTTGCAGTTCCACCCCCGTGAGGTCGAGTGGTTTGAAGTTGCGCTGAACCGTTTTCACGTCGCGCAGCATTTTGGGTGGTTTGCCCAGCAGTACGCCCATCGGCATCTGAACACACGCCCCCACGCTTGCCACTGCGTGTGCTGCGCTGCCCCCCGGGGGGGCTAATTCCCCTTGGGGCGGCCCGGCGGGGAATTGCTTCGACTTTTCTGCATTGGCATCAGTCACTTCCAAATCCCGCTCTTGCGTTGCCACCCCTACCACCGCAAACGGGCAACGTTCACGCTCACACAAGGCTTTGAACAGCGGCAATGATTCGGGCGCTATGGCCAGCACATAACGCTCCTGGCTTTCGTTGCACCAGATCTCCTTGGGGGCCATGCCGGATTCTTCCAGTGGCACGGCACGCAAATCAAAACGGGCACCCCGGCCCGCGTCGTTCGTCAGTTCGGGAAAGGCGTTGGAGAGGCCACCGGCGCCCACGTCATGGATCGCCAAAATCGGGTTGCCGTGCTCACTGCCTGCCATCAATGCACACTGGTTGATCACCTCTTGCGCACGGCGTTCAATCTCCGGGTTGCCGCGCTGCACCGAATCAAAATCGAGTTGCGCAGCATTGGCACCGGTTGCCATCGAACTGGCCGCGCTGCCGCCCATGCCAATGCGCATGCCGGGGCCACCCAGCTGAATCAGCAAACTGCCCGGCGGAAAGACTATTTTTTTCGTCAACGCCGAATCGATGCTGCCCAGGCCACCGGCTATCATGATGGGTTTGTGGTAGCCGCGCTGTTCGGTGGTTTCACCCCGCGCGGATATAGCTGCAACGCTTTGTTCGAACTCGCGAAAGTAACCCAGCAGGTTGGGCCGCCCAAACTCGTTGTTGAAAGCCGCGCTACCCAACGGCCCCTCGATCATGATCTGCAACGGGCTGGCAATATGCTCGGGCTTGCCGTAAATATTAATTGGGGTCAGATTCCAATTGTTTTGGTTTTCGGTCGCGGGTGAATTAATTGGAATCTGACCCCAATTAATTTTGGAGACAGTAAAGCCGGTCAAACCTGCCTTGGGTTTGGAACCGCGCCCGGTGGCTCCTTCGTCGCGAATTTCGCCGCCAGCGCCGGTCGATGCGCCCGCAAAGGGCGAGATGGCGGTGGGGTGGTTGTGGGTTTCCACCTTCATCAAAACATGCTGCAAAATGCTATCTTTTTGATACCTAAAAGTGATTGCAATATTTGAACTTGATGCCGATTTTGATGAGAACCTTTCAACCCGATGCCCATCCATCACCGAAGCGTTGTCTGAATAGGCCACCTGCATGTATTGCGGGTTCAATTGGTGCGTGTTGCGAATCATGGCGAACAGGCTTTTGTCTTGCGCCACGCCATCAATCACAAAATCGGCGTTGAAGATTTTGTGGCGGCAATGCTCGCTGTTCGCCTGGGCAAACATCATCAATTCGACATCGGTCGGGTTGCGTTTCAGGCCGGTGAAGGCGTTCACCAAATAGTCAATTTCGTCATCGGCCAATGCCAATCCAAACTGACGATTGGCCGTCACCAAGGCCTGCCTGCCCCCCGTGAGCACATCCACATGTTCCAGCGGCACGGCCACTTTTTCATCAAACAGGTGATGGGCCGCCGCACGCTCAAACACCACGCTTTCGGTCATGCGATCATGCAGCAACTCGGCCAGTTGTTGCAATTCGGCGGGCGTGCAGGTCACGCTGCCCAACAAGGGCGCTTTCAGGGCCAAGCGGTATTCAACCAGACGCTCGATGCGTTTGACATTCAGGCCGCAGTTGCGGGCGATGTCGGTAGCTTTGGAGGCCCAGGGCGACACCGTGCCAAACCGGGGCGTGACCAGAATTGTGGGGCCAACAAAAGTGGTGCTCTGGGCAGTGAAAGGCTCGCCATAGGTCAGCAATTCGCCCAGCCGGGCCTGGTTGGCCGAGTCAAGCGGCTGTTCGGTCCAGACCAGGTGAACAAACCGTGCGCTGACCTGCCGAATGCGCGGGTGAACCGCCCGCAAACGAGGCAAAAGCTGTGCCAGGCGGAAATCGCCCAAGGCGCGGGCACCCTCGATTTCAAGGATGGCATGGGCATTCATGGGGGATGTAGGTGGTGTCAAAACGGGGCCTAAAAAGGGGCGGGAGATGCCCGGAAATACGTGCCGCAATTTTACCGGGCCGTCTGGGATAATCTGCCTATGACGATCACGTATAAAGACCAAGCAGGCATTCAGGGCATGCGTATTGCTGGCCGGTTGGCCTCGGAAGTGCTGGATTACCTCACCCCCCACGTGCAGGTTGGCATTACCACCAACGCGCTGGACAAACTGGCCCATGACTACATCACCCAGGTGCAAGGGGCCATTCCGGCCCCGCTCAACTATGTGGGTGGCGGCACTGTGCCCTACCCCAAATCGATTTGTACTTCGGTCAACCACCAGGTATGCCATGGCATTCCGAATGACAAGGCACTCAAAAAAGGCGATGCGCTCAACATTGATGTGACGGTGATCAAAGAAGGCTGGCATGGCGACACCAGCCGCATGTTCATCGTGGGCGACTCCTCAATTGCCGCCAAACGCCTGTGCAACGTGACCTATGACGCCATGTGGCACGGCATCAAAATGGTGAAACCCGGTGCCCGTTTGGGTGATGTGGGCTGGGCCATCCAGAAATTCGCCGAAAGCCTGGGCTTCAGCGTGGTGCGCGAATTTTGCGGGCACGGCATTGGTCGCATCTTCCACGAAGAGCCACAAGTCTTGCATTACGGCAAGCCCGGCACCCTGGAAGTGCTGCGGGAAGGCATGACCTTCACGATTGAACCCATGATCAACGCCGGGCGCAAGGAGATCAAGGAAGGCCCTGAAAAAGACGGCTGGACGATTGTCACCAAAGACCATTCGCTCTCGGCACAGTGGGAACACACCGTGCTGGTTACTGCCACCGGTTATGAAGTGCTCACGCTTTCAGCGGGCAGCCCGCCCCCACCGGCTTTTATCGCCTGAGCAGCGGACGGGCACATCCCGCACATGCCATCTCCCCAACATTTGCGTGAACGTTATCGGCTAGACAAGGCTGCTGTGGCTGATGCCTTGTTGGCCTCAGGTGCTTCGAGCCGGGGTATCCGCCAGGCCTTGCGCAAATTTGCCGACCTGGCCGATGCTTGCCTGAACACCTTGTGGCAACAAGCCGCCCTGCCACAAGACCTGTGCCTGGTGGCGGTGGGCGGTTTTGGCCGGGGCGAATTGTTCCCCT
>JANOWY010000107.1:0-13916 GCA_031418135.1 Rhodoferax sp.
TCACGGTGGCACCCAGCAGCACGTCGCTGAAACCAGCCAGCTCCCGCGTGCCGCCTGGCAGGGTGACGTTTTGGTCGTTAAAACGAAACCGCTGGGCTATGCCCAAACGCAGCGCTTCGGCACCGGTTTTGGCGTCCAGCAAGCGCGAGGTGAGCCCCAGGGTGAGCAGGTTGTTGTCAGAAATGCGGTCATTGCCGACAAATGCGTTCTCGGTAAAGATGGTGGCAAAGTTGAAGTCATTGGCACCGGTGTCGTAGTTGGGCAGCAGGCTTTGGTCCCGAAACGGGGTGTAGACATAGAAGGCGCGCGGCTCCAGCGTTTGTTGCACAGCGCGGCCAAAAAAGCCGGTTTCGCGCTCGAACACCAGGCCGCTATCCAGGCTGAAGGTGGGTGCCACGCGGCCCCAATTGCGCGAGCCGTCGGTCAGGGGCGCATCAAAATCGTATTGGCTGGCGTGGATTTGCAGCTTGGGCGTGATGAAACCACCAGGCTGTACCCACGGGCGGCTCACCTGCGCCAGCGCAAAGCTTCGCCGGGCATTGGGTTGCAGGGTGACGCTGCGGTCGGCTTCAAACTGGGTGTAGTCGGCGTCCAGCGAATAGTCAAAACCGCCCACGTTGTTGCGGGCATGGCGTGCAACCACCTGCGGCAAGCGGTCATACGGCGGTGTGATGGGCGCTGTAAGGTCTTGCAGGGTTTGCCACTTCAGGGCACGCAGGCTGAGGGAGTTGTAGCCCTGTGCCCAAGAGACGTTGCCTTCACTGGCCAACAGGCGTTGGGTGAGTGAGGTGCCTTCGCGGGTGAAATCGCGCCAATAGTTGTCGTCGCTCACGCGGTTCAGGTTGAGCCCAACAGAGATGTTGCCAATGGCCGCGATACCCGTGTTGTGGGTGCCTTGGTAGGTGGTGCCCAGGCTCCAGCGGTCGCTGTTGCGAAGGGTGTCGCCACCCAGGTAGCTGCCACGCACTTCGCCCGAATAATTGGATTCCAGAAAACGAAACTCACCGCCCAGATCCAGGCCCCGTTTGGTCATGATGACCGGGGTGAGTTTGGCATCGCGATTGGGCGCAATGTTCCAGTAGTAGGGCGCGGCCACTTCGAGGCCGTTGATGTTGTCGATACCCACCGTGGGCGGCAAAAAGCCTGATTTGCGTTGCCCGCTCAGCGGAAAGCTCAGGTAGGGTACCGGCAAGATCGGGAACCCTTTGAAGGTGAGCAGGGCACCGGTGGCGGTGCCCACGTCTTCTTCGTTGTCCAGATGTAAGGTGCTGGCTTGCAAAAGCCAGTCGGGCAGCCAGCTCGGGCCCGGGGTTCGGCGGCAGGTGGTGTAGGTGGCGTTGGTGATCACCGTGCGGTTTTCATCCAGAAACTCGACACGGTCGGCCTGGCCATGGGCGCCGCTTTGCAAAAACCGGTAACGCGGTTGCAGAAAAAAGCCCTCCATGGCATCGAGCTTGAGCTCGAGCAAGGGGCCTTCATAAATATTGCCGGCCCGGTTGATGTGCACGTTGCCAGTGGCTTTGGCTTGGTCGTCGGGCTGGTAATGCTCGAGCCGGTCGGCGCGGATCACCATGTCGGCGCGGCGCAGCTCGGCATGGCCTTCCAGCACGGTTTCGAGGTTGACACGCCCGCTGGTGCGCTCGCCCGACAGATAGGTCGGTAGTTGGCCGCGAGTGGCGGGGTCAATCGTGGGCTTCAGTTGCAGGCTGGGCTGCAAAACCAGCGGGTGCAAGGCTGGCAGGGGCGAAAGCGGCGCTATGGGCGCAAGCCGCGCAGGAAGTGTTTGCACCGTTTGCGCCCAACCGCCCCCCACAAGCGCCTGCAGCACAATCCCGGCGGCCACGCCTCGGCCATAGCGATAAGGCGTGCCCAAATGGTGGTTCGGCAAAGGCTGGGAGGTTCGGAGGATCAACAAGGCAGTGGGCTGACAAAAACAAAAGGCAGTATGGCAGCGACTGGTGAAGATGCAAATCGCAACCGAGCCAGCGTCAGAATGAAGGACGGCGGCTTTGTAAAATGAATTATCCATGAGCATCGGTACCACCACCCCCACCCAGCCCAGCCCTTTACCCGTCACGTGGGCTGATGCAGCCCGACAAGCCGCATTTAACCGATGGCTGGCCGGTTTACAGGCAAAACACGGTCTGGAAGCCGCCACACTCTGTATTGCCTCGGCAGATGCCAGCTTCCGGCGCTACTTGCGCATACAAGGGCAGGGTGCAACCGGCCCGGTGAGCCGGATCATCATGGACGCACCGCCCGAGAAGGAAAACAGCCGGCCCTTTGTGGATGTCGCGCACCTGATGGCCCAAGCCGGCCTGAATGTGCCCGAGGTGCTGGATTGGCACGAAGCCGATGGCTTTATGTTGTTGGGCGATTTGGGTGACACCACCATGATGGCGGCAATTGACCCGGCGAAACCTGAAGCAAGCTTGCCGTTGTATCTGGCCGCCATCGATGCCTTGATTGCATGGCAGTTGGCTTCGCGCCCCGGTGTTTTACCCAACTACGATGCCGCTTTGTTGAACCGTGAACTGGCCCTGTTCCCGGATTGGTATCTGGCGAAACACCGTGGCGTGACGCTGGATGCCAAAGACCTGGCACTGTTGGAGGCAACTTTCAAAGTCATCGTGCAAGGCAATTTGGCATGGCCGTCGGTTTATGTGCACCGAGATTTCATGCCTAGAAACCTGATGGTCATGAATGTGGCCCCCACGCTCCCCGCTTCGCGTGGTTCGCTGCCCCCCGAGGGGGCGCTTTTTGGCTTCGCCGCTCTTCGAGAACCTAGGGGCGGCCCGTCGGAAAAACTGGCCCCCGCGCTCCCCGCTTCGCTGCGCCCCTCGCTGGGTATCCTTGATTTTCAGGACGCGGTGTACGGCCCCATCACTTATGACATCGCCAGCTTGATGCGGGACGCCTTTCTGACGTGGGAAGAACCGTTTGTGCTGGAAGTGACGATTCGTTATTGGGAAAAAGCCCGTAAAGCCGGTTTGCCGGTAGGCGACGATTTTGGCGAGTTTTACAAGGGGGTGGAGTGGATGGGTTTGCAGCGGCACCTCAAGGTGGCCGGCATTTTTGCCCGGCTCACGCTGCGCGATGGCAAACCCAAATACCTGGCTGACACGCCCCGCTTCATTCACTACATCTTGTCCACCACGAACCGTTATATTGAACTCAAGCCCTTCATGCGCCTGGTTGAAAAGCTGGAAAACATCCAATCAGTGACGGGCTTCGCCTACGGGCGGGTCTGACACGTCGTTTTAATGCCCCGTTTTTATTGCCCCATGCCGCTGGTCAGTCGTGCTGTGCTGGTGCTGCCAGCCGCCGCCGCGCGGCATGTACAGGTGTTGCGTTTGCAGCCGGGTGACTTGATCACCCTCTTCAACGGCTTGCCGATGACAAATCACCCGCCTGAAACGGCTGAATTTGAAGCCACGGTGACGCGCATGGGCCGCAGTGACGTGGAAGTGCTCATTGGTGCGGCCCATGTTGCATCGCGTGAAAACCGCCGGCCGGTACATTTGGCGGTCGGCATGCCTGCCAATGACCGGATGGATTGGCTGGTTGAAAAAGCCACCGAATTGGGCGTTACCTCCATTCATCCCCTGCTGACCGAACGCACCGTGTTGCGTTTGTCGGGCGAGCGGGCCGAGAAAAAACAGCAGCACTGGCAAGGCATCGCGGTCGCCGCGTGTGAACAATGTGGCCGCAACACGGTACCGCCGGTTCATCCGGTGATGGCGTTCAGCCGGTGGCTGAGCCAATACAACGCCAACCCGCCAGGGCTTGGCGTTGTGTTGTCGCTCGCCACTTCACCCAAGGCCCTCTCAGCACTTGCGCCCAACGCTTCCACCACGCTGGTTACCGTCTTGTCGGGCCCCGAAGGCGGTTTAAGCCCGGCAGAAGAGACCCTCGCCCTGCAAGGCGGGTTCATCGCCGCATCGTTGGGCGAACGTGTTTTGCGCGCCGAAACGGCCGCTCTGGCCGCTCTGGTTACGCTTACACTGGGTTGAACTTAAGGCGCTGCTTATGAACCGCAATTTATGGCTATTGGCAATTTGCCAAGGCCTGTTTTTGACCAACAACGTGATCTTTATCGCCATCAACGGGTTGGTGGGCTTAAGCATGGCCCCGCTGGGCTGGATGGCCACATTGCCGGTGATGGGGTATGTGGTCGGTGGGGCGCTCTCGACCAGCGTTGTTGCCAAAACCCAGACCCGTTATGGGCGCAAAGTGTCGTTTCAACTGGGGTTGGTGGTGGCCTTGCTGTCTGCCCTGCTGTGCGCTTATGCAGCAATGTCCAAAAATTTCTGGTTGTTGTGTTTCGCCACCCTGGTAGCGGGTTACTACAACGCCAATGCCTCCCTGTACCGGTTTGCCGCCGCCGAATTGAGCACAGCTGATTGGCGTGAAAAAGCGGTTTCGCTGGTGATGGCCGGGGGTTTGCTCGGTGCCGTGTTGGGGCCCAATATGGCCTCATTGACCCGTGACCTGTTTTCGGTGAAGTTTGTCGGTGCTTACCTTTCGCTGGCGGTAGCCGCCTTGGTGGCCATGGCCTTGTTGTCGCAGATCAAGTTTCCGCCCGTGGCGCCGCCTTCCAAAACCCAAGGCGGCCGCCCGACGCTGGAGATCATCTCCCAGCCCCTGTTCATTGTGGCGGCGATTGGCAGCGCCTTGGGCTTCGGCGTGATGAACCTGCTGATGGCCGCCACACCGATTGCCATGCAGCAATGCAACTATGTGTTCAGCGATATTGCCCTGGTGTTGGAGTGGCATGTAATCGGCATGTTCGCACCCGGGTTTTTCACCGGGCACCTGATCAAGAAGTTTGGGGTGCTTCCCATCATGGGTGTGGGTGTTGCCCTCAACTTCGTGTGTATCGTCATCGCCTTGTCGGGCGTCGATCTGCACCAGTTTCTGGCAGCATTGTTCTTGTTGGGTGTAGGCTGGAACTTCCTCTTCACGGGCGGCACCACGCTGGCCATGCAAACCTACCGCCCGGAAGAAAAAGACCGGGCCCAGGGTGCAATGAATTTTTGCGTGTTTTCAACGCTGGCACTGACTTCACTGGCTTCTGGGGCCTTGGTGACCACGCGTGGCTGGACGCTGCTCAATTACGGCTCGCTGTTCCCGGTGGCCCTGACCGGCGCGGCGCTGGTTTGGCTGGCACTACGCCAACGCCGTGTGGCCGGTGTATAACGCAACCCAACGTCGCAAAACGCTCTAAAGGGCGTCTCTAAAAATTCAATTCTGGGGATGCAGTGCAAGGCGCAAACCGCAGCCACACCTCAGTATGGCGAGGATTTGCAACGACGCAATGTGCCCCACAATTGGATTTTTAGAGATGTCCTAAAACCGGCTCGTCAGCCAGCTCTTGAGCAGCGCAAATACGGGTTCCGCATCACGCTCGTTGAAGATCTCGTGGTAGAGGTCGTCAAAACAATGTGTGGTCACCAGGCTTTTTGGCGCTTGGGCCGCAAAGGCGCGGCTGCCCGCAGGGGCCACCAGTTTGTCTTGCCCGGCGAACATCAACAGCGTGGGGATTTTCCAGCCTGAGGCGCTCGCCAGCGCTTCAGCACCGCCATCGGCGATGAATTTGGCCAGCCGTGCCGAGATGCGGTCATGCACCAGCGGATCGGCCTTGTAGGCGGCCACAACGGCCGGGTCATGCGAGAGTTTGCTGATGTCCAGGTCATTGCTGACGCGCAGGTTGGGCGCGATTTTGGGCAACACTGACAGCAAAAATTTCTGGAACCCGCTCAAACCGGGGTCGAGCGAGGGCGACGACAGCACCAGCGCTTCAACAGGCCGCAGGTTTCTGGCCACGAACAGCGCGGCGATTAGCCCGCCCATGCTGTGGCCCAGCAAAATCAGCGGGCAATCGGCCCGCATCGTATGGCGGGTGCTGTCGATGATGTCGGCCAGATCGTCCAGCATGCGGTTGTCGCTGGTCAGCGCCCCGCGCTCGCCACCCGATTCACCGTGGCCATACAGGTCATATCCGCGAACGGCAAAACCCCACTCATTGAGGTGGCTGGCCACGTGGTCATACCGGCCGGCGTGCTCGCCCAGCCCATGGACGAGCAGCACAACCCCGCGCAGCGTCTTGTCGCTGGGCAGCGGCCAGTCTTGCACCGCGAGGTTGTCTCCGTCAGCGGCAACAAACGTAGAAAGGGTAGAGTCTGGCGACATGGTCTGGAAATCCAATGGGGAACTGGGCGGCACTGGGAATCAAGGCAACTGGGCCATCACGTGCGCAACGGCTGCCGTCAGCTTTTTGGCATACGGTACGTGCAGGAACTCGTTGGGCCCATGGGCATTGGAGCGTGGCCCCAACACGCCGCAGACCATCATTTGTGCGGCCGGAAAACCTTTGGAAAGCATGTTCATCAAAGGGATCGTGCCACCCTGACCAATGTAGCCACACGCCGCGCCGAAGTGTGCCTGCGAGGCGTGGTTCAAAGCCTGTTCAAACCAGGGTGCAGTGCTGGGTGCATTCCATCCGGTTGCGCCGCCACCACTCTCGAAGGTTACCTTGGCCTGATAGGGCGCGTTGTCCTCCAGCAGCCTTTTGAGTTGCTGCACCGCTTGGCCGGCATCGACCAGTGGCGGCAACCGCAAGCTAAGCTTGAAAGCCGTATAGGGCCGCAGCACATTGCCGGCGTTTTGCATGGCTGGAAAGCCATCGGCACCCGTCACACTCAGGGTCGGGCTCCAGGTACGGTTCAACAAGGCCCGCAGTGGGTCGGTGGTGGTTGGCAAGGCAAACGTGGTGGAGCCCGCGCAGTCGTAATGCGCCCACGGAAAGCGTTTGTAGACCTCGTCGCCCAGAATGGCCGCCGTTGCTTTGGCTTGTGCCACTCTGTCTGCCGGGACCTCACAATGAAAACTGGCGGGCAACAAGCGACCTGTCGCGCTGTCTTCCAGGCGGTCCAGCACCTGGCGCATGATGCGAAAGCTGGAGGGCACCAGGCCGCTGGCATCACCTGAATGCACGCCTTCGGTGAGGATTTCAACTTTCAGCACGCCGCTGGCCATGCCCCGCAAACTGCTGGTAAGCCACAGCTGATCGTAATTGCCGGCACCCGAATCCAGGCAGATCACCAGCGCTACGTCACCCAGGCGGTTGCTCCCGGGCGCCCGCAACGCATCAACGTAGGGCAACAAATCATGCGAACCACTCTCTTCGCATGTCTCTACCAAGGCCACGATGCGCGGGTGTGCAACACCCTGCGACTTGAGCACCTGAATGGCCGCAATGCTGGCATACACCGCATACCCATCGTCGGCACCGCCGCGGCCATACAGTTTGCCGTCTTCATAAGCGGGTGTCCACGGCCCCAGATCATTGCGCCAACCGGTGAATTCGGGCTGTTTGTCCAGATGCCCATACATCAAGATGGTTTGGGCAGAAGGTGTATGTCCGTGCTGGCCGTTGGAGGCCGGCACCTCAAAAAACAGCACCGGTGTACGCCCCGCCAGCCGGATCACTTCGAGCTTGAGGCCTTCGACTTTTTGCGACTCCACCCAGGCGGCGGCATTGCGCATCACGGTGTCGATGTGTCCGTGTTGCGCCCAATCCGGGTCAAAGCTGGGTGATTTGGCCGGTACGGCGATGTACTCCTTGAGCTGCGGCACGATCACGTCGTCCCATTGGCGGGCGACCTGGCTTTGGGCCTGAGCGGCGTTCAAGACATCAACGGGAACACGAGCGGTCATGAGTGACTCCTGGTCAGCAATACAAAGCGGAACGTCAAGGCAAGGGTAACGCCCGAACCGCGCTTTGTAAATTATTTTCCATTATGCGATGGCCCGTCTTGTCCAGGGGCTATGTGAATCATTGAATGTATCTATCGCAGCAAAAAATAAGCCGCCATCAGGTACAAAAACAGCGCAAATATTTTCTTCAACGGGGCAATGTCCATGCGATGGGCCGCCCGGGCACCCAAGGGAGCCGTGAGCATGCTGCCCAAAGCGATGCTGATCAAACCAGGGACATAAACATACCCCAGCGCGCCCGCTGGCAAATCCGGGCGACCCAGCCCCGCCAGGACGTAACCCAGGCTACCGGCCAGGGCAATCGGAAAACCCAAGGCCGCCGAAGTGGCCACCGCCTTGTGGATGCTGACGTTGCACCACGTCATGAAGGGTACCGACACGAAGGCACCACCGGCCCCAACCATGCTCGACAACACGCCGATCACACTGCCCACACCAAACATGCCGATGGCGCCCGGCAAACTGCGGCCGGGTTTGGGTTTTTTGTTCAAAAGCATCTGGGTAGCAGAAAACGTGACGAACACTGCGAAAAACACCGTGAGCGCCTTGGCCGGCAAAGCCACCGCCAGGTTGGCACCGGCCAGTGAGCCGATCAGAATACCGGGTGCCAGCACCAGCGCCACCGGCCACAAAACTGCCCCCTTTTGGTGATGGGCCCATACCGACGACAGCGAGGTGAAACAAATCGTCGCCAGTGAGGTTGCCACTGCCACCTTCACCAGCACCGCATCACCCACGCCTTGAGACGACAAAACAAACACCATGAACGGCACCATCAGCATGCCACCGCCTATTCCCAGCAACCCCGCGAAATAACCGATCAGCAAGCCCAGGCCGAACAATTCGGCAAATAACAACAGGTCAATCGCCATGGGCAGGTGCAAATTGGGTGGCAAGTTCAGTCATGCGCAACCCAACTGGTCCGCCAGCGCATTGAAATCTTGCGCGTGATAACTGTTGCCAGCGCGCGGCGAGACGTCTTTGAGCTGGCGGCTGCCAAATTCCGCAGGCCGCTCAATGTAAGCCGTTTGCAAACCACAGGCACGCGCGGCGGCCAGATCGTCATGGTGGGCGGCCACCAGCATGACCTGGTCTGGTTGCAAGTCAAACACTTTGGCCACACCCAGATAGGTGGAGGGATGCGGCTTGTAAGCCTTGAAAACTTCGGCCGACAAGACACAGTCCCATGGCAACCCGGCGCGTTTGGCCATGTTGGTCAGCAGCCCGATGTTGCCGTTGGACAAACTGCAAATGGTGAACTTGGACTTGAGGCGGGTCAGGCCTTGCACCGTATCGGGCCAGGCATCGAGCCGGTGCCAAACTTTGTTCAAATGCTGCTTTTGTGTTTCATCCAATTGGCGAATCTGGAATTTTTCGAGCACCTCGTCCAAAATCATGCGGTGCAAGTCATCGATCAGGGTCCAGCCCAGTTCGCCACTCATCACCCGCCGCATCGCGGGCTGATACCCGGCACGCCAGGCCAGTGCAAATTCGCCGCCATCGACCGGGCCGCTCTCCTGCGGGCCGTTGTTGGCCAGCAATTTCATGGCGTTGACTTCCGCGCTGATGCTGCCATGCCAGTCCACCACCGTTCCAAAAATGTCAAAGGCCAGCACCTGCGGCAATGCCTGATGGGCAGTTCTCATGTCACGCGCTCCAAAAGCTTGAAAAAATGGTGTGAATTCAGCCGAATGTGACGGCCAGCGTACCCAACGGAGCCGCAAAATCGGCGCGCCAGGCTTCGCCGGCTTGAACCGCCCAGGCATCCGTCCAGGTGCCGGTGGTCACCACATCCCCAGGCAGCAAATCTGGCCCACCAGAACACTGGCGCAGTTCGCTCAGGAAGTGGTGCAGAGCCAACAACGGACTACCCAACACATTGGCACCAACACCCTGCTCAACCGGCAGGCCGTTTCGATTCAGTGTCACCTGGCAGGCAGCCAAGGTTTCGTTAAATGCTTGCGCGTTGGACGCAATGGATGCCACTGCTACGGGGCGGCCCACCACGAGGTTGGCGTGCAGGCCGCCATCAGCCACTGTCATGGCGGCGTTGAACTTCCAGCCGGGCGCATGGGACTGCACAATTTCAAAGCCCGGCGCTACCCAATCCAGGCAGTCAAATAATGCTTCTACCGAGGCGCCCAGAGGCGGCGTCGCCTTGATGCCGAACACTGCTTCGGGCTCTAACCGGGGCTGGCACCGGGTAGCCAGACTCACGGTAGCCTGGCCTGGGCTCATCGTGAGCGAAGACGCATAAACCGTACCCCAAATCGGCCCAAATACTTGGTAGATGGGCCAGATATTGCGGTTGGTGAAGCCAATTTTGTAACCGCGCGGCGTTTCGCCCCGCTCAACGCGAAGCCGCCGGGTGACCAAGGCGACTTGGTAAGCCTGGGCTATGTCTGCCGTCATGCCCGCTTGCAAGTCGGCTGGCCACGGTGTACCCCGGTCATGGTGAAATAGGAGTTGTTCGGGGCTCACGTTTTACCTTGCTTGGGGTTGCGCTTGCGTCAGGTTGCTGTCTACATCAGGCCGTGCGGCGATTTCGCCTTAACGGGCAAACTTGAAGACGGCGGTGCCAGCCATCAGATTCGGAAACATCCGCACGGTACGCCCCGCTTCCAGGCCAAATTGGTCTGACACCTTGAGATGGTTGCGGGCTGCCAAGGCTTCGAAATCAGCGAAGGTGCCCACCCGGATGTTCGGCGTGTCAAACCACTGGTAGGGCAGGCGCTGGGTGACGGGCATGCGGCCTTTGAGCACGGCCAGACGGTTGGGCCAATGGCCAAAATTCGGGAACGCCACGATGCCGGTGCGCCCGACGCGCGCGGTTTCCTGCAACATGGTTTCAGCATTGCGCAGGTGCTGAAGGGTGTCAATTTGCAACACCACATCAAAAGAGGCATCGGCAAACGTAGCCAGACCTTCGTCCAGGTTGAGCTGAATCACGTTCACACCGCGTTGCACGCAAGCCAGCACGTTGGCATCGTCGATTTCAATGCCGTAACCACTGCAGCCACGCTGGTTTTGCAAATGCGCCAGCAACTCGCCGTTACCGCATCCCAAATCGAGCACACGCGAACCCTCGGGTACCAACGCGGCGATGGCTTCAATCATGCCCAGATGACTCATGTGGCCACGCCTTCAAAGTACGACCGCACCAGCGCCATATACCGGGCGTCTTCCAGCAAAAAAGCATCATGCCCGTGGGGCGCGTCGATTTCGGCGTAACTTACGTCGCGCCGGTTGTCCAGCAGGGCCTTGACGAGTTCGCGGCTGCGCTGGGGCGAGAAGCGCCAATCGGTGGTGAAACTCACCAGCAAAAATTTGGCCGTGGCCTGCGCCAACGCCCGGCTCAAATCGCCCCCAAAGGCCTTGGCCGGGTCAAAATAATCCAGCGCCCGGGTGATCAGCAAATAGGTGTTGGCGTCAAAGTATTCAGCAAATTTGTCGCCCTGGTAGCGCAGGTAACTTTCGATCTGGAACTCGGCATCGAGCGTACTGAACTTGTAATCGACACCTTCTTTAAGCAGCCTTCCAAACTTCTCATTCATCACATCGTCACTCAGGTACGTGATGTGCCCGATCATCCGCGCAATGCGCAGGCCGCGCTTGGGTTTGGTCTCGGCCTTGCCGGTGGCGGGGTCGGCGTAAAAGTGGCCGCCGTTGAAATCCGGGTCGGTAGTGATGGCGCGGCGGGCTACTTCGTTGAAGGCGATGTTTTCTGCGGTGAGATTGGGGGCCGAGGCGATCACCAGCGCATGGCGCACCCGGCTGGGGTATTGCAGCGTCCAACTCAGGGCCTGCATGCCACCCAGCGAGCCGCCCATCACCGCAGCCAACGTCTGAATGCCCAGTGCGTCCAGCAGCCGCGCCTGTGCAGTGACCCAGTCTTCCACGGTCACCACCGGAAAATCAGCACCATAAACCCGCCCCGTGTCCGGGTTGTCGTGCATTGGCCCGGTTGAGCCAAAACACGAACCCAGGTTGTTCACACCAATCACATAAAAACGGTCGGTATCGAGCGGTTTGCCGGGGCCGATCATGCTGTCCCACCAGCCCTCGGATTTGTCTTGCCCGGCATAAACGCCCGCCACGTGGTGCGAAGCGTTCAGGGCGTGGCAAACCAGCACGGCATTGGATTTGGCGGCATTCAGACGGCCATAGGTTTCAAAACTCAGGTGGTAGGCGCGGATCGACGCACCACTATGCAGGGCAAGCGGTTCAGCAAAAAACATCGACTCAGGCGTGGCGATCAACATCTGGAAAACTTTGGAAAACCCAGAAAATAAAACCCGAAAAAAAACCCGGTGGTGCTAAAGGCACTACCGGGTGGTCAGGCATCTTTAGCGGAATTTATAGGGCGCCCGCAAGCTGTAGCAAATCGGCGCAAGGGCAGTATATCAACCCGGGCCACCCAAATCCAGGCCCAGTGCCAACAGCCCCAGCACCACAAAAACCGCCGCCGAAACCCCATGAACCACGCGCAGGGGCACCAGGCGCGTAACGCGCTCACCCAGCCACACCACCGGTGCGTTGGCCAACATCATGCCCAATGTCGTACCGGCCACCACCAGGAAGTAAGCGTCATAACGGGCAGCCAGCATGATGGTGGCGATTTGTGTTTTGTCGCCCATTTCTGCCAGAAAGAAGGCTGCCAGCGTGGTGCCAAACACCCCCCAGCGGCTGGTGTTTTGTGGAGCGCCCGCTTCGTCCAGCCGGTCGGGTACCAAGATCCATGCGGCCATGGCCAAAAACGACAAGCCCACCACCCAGCGCAGGGTTTGCGGCCCCAAGACGGTGGTGATCCAGGCACCCAGGGCCCCCGCAAGCCCGTGGTTAGCCAAGGTTGCCACCAAAATGCCGGCAATGATGGGCCAGGGTTTGCGAAACCGCACCGCCAGCACCAGCGCCAAGAGCTGCGTTTTGTCGCCCATCTCGGCCAACGCGACGATTCCTGTGGAAACCCAGAATGCTTGCATGTTGGGCATGGTAGCCGTAGTGGACGCCGGCCGCACCGTTTGGATGTCCGCGCACGCGGGCGCTCCCTGCCTGAGCATCCTTGCCAAGCGCTGTGTTGCGCTGCGAACACCAGCCACCAAAATTCCTTTGACAAAAAAATTGCCACATCACCAAACTGGCCCAAATATTGCTTTGTTTTGGTGCATTTCTAAAAAATCACTTAGAAATGCACCAATTAAAAGCATTTATTTTTGAGGAGTTGGTATGGAAGCACTAAAACAGGGCTCTGACGCCTTGTTCATCTTGTTGGGCGCGATCATGGTGCTGGCCATGCATGCCGGGTTTGCCTTTTTGGAGCTGGGAACCGTGCGCAAAAAGAACCAAGTGAACGCGTTGGTCAAAATTTTGGTCGATTTTTCAGTCTCTACCGTGGCGTATTTTCTGGTCGGTTACGGCGTCGCGTACGGCACTCATTTCTTTGTCAGCGCCGAAGTGCTGGCAGCCAAAAACGGCTACGACCTGGTCAAGTTTTTCTTTTTGCTCACCTTTGCCGCGGCGGTGCCGGCCATCATCTCTGGCGGTATTGCCGAGCGCGCCAAGTTTTGGCCGCAATTGATGGCCACCGCCATCATCGTGGGCCTGATCTACCCGTTTTTTGAGGGCATCGCCTGGAACCAAAAGTTCGGCATTCAGGCCTGGATCAAAGCCGCGACGGGCGAGGAATTTCACGACTTTGCCGGTTCCGTGGTGGTGCATGCCGTGGGGGGCTGGATGGCCTTGCCCGCGGTGATTTTGCTGGGTGCACGCTACAACCGTTACCGTAAAGACGGCTCCATCAGTGCGCATCCGCCCAGCAATATTCCGTTTTTGGCGCTGGGTGCGTGGGTGCTGACCGTGGGCTGGTTTGGTTTTAATGTGATGAGCGCCCAGACGGTCGACAAAATCTCGGGCCTGGTGGCGGTCAACTCCTTGATGGCGATGGTGGGCGGCACGCTGGTGGCGCTGGCCCTGGGCAAAAACGACCCGGGTTTTATTCACAACGGCCCCTTGGCGGGCTTGGTGGCGGTTTGCGCCGGCTCAGACCTGATGCACCCGTTGGGCGCATTGGTGGTGGGCGGCATTGCCGGGGCAATTTTTGTGGTGATGTTCACCTTGACGCAAAACAAATGGAAGAT
>JANOWY010000108.1:0-2130 GCA_031418135.1 Rhodoferax sp.
GCCGCAGCCCGGTGATCCAGGCTTTTTTACCCACCAGCGCGCGCGCCAGCGGCTCCATTTTGCGAATGCCGCAGCAAGCCTTGCGCAGCTCCATGCTTTTGTACATGGCGTCTTTGCCTTCACGTGCGACAAATTGCACGGTGGCTTCGTGAACCGGCGTGAACACCTCAACCGGCGCACGGGAAGCGGCTTTGAAGGTCTGCAACAAGGCCAGCGTTTCGGGGTGCAACTGGCCCGTTTCCAGCACAAAAATGCCGATGTTGAGCTGCAACTGGTTGATGAGGTGGCTGACCACCATGTCTTCAGCGCCTAGGCTGTTGGCTTGAGTAATGCGTGGCGTAGCACCGGCTGCGCCAGCGTCAGGCGCGGCGTAATCCGCAGCGGCCTGTTTCAACAGGGTTTCGGTGCGGGCTAATTTGGCGGCGAAATCGACGGATGCGCGCGCATGGCGCTCGATGGCGGTAGTCATCAGGCAACCCGGGCAAAGGCAGGCTCGGCGCTGACCGCATCGCCCTGGTAAAACGCGCCAAAACGGGCAAACTGCGATTCAGCAAAGGCCAGGTCTTGATCGGCCCGCAGCACCGCCGCGTCGAATCCACTTCTTTGCATTTGCACCAATTGGTCGATCAGCACGTCACCCGTGGCGCGAATTTCGCCTTTGAAACCGAGGCGGCGCCGCAGCAAGAATGCCTGGCTGTAGGCCCGGCCATCAGTGAATTTGGGGAAATGCAGGTCAATACGCTGTACACCCTGCAAATTCAGGCTTCTAGGATCTGTATCGTTCGAAATGTTCAAATGATTTCCAGAATCTGTTGACGTATTAATTGCACCATTAGCTATTAATTGAATAGTATTTTTGGTCATTTTAAATATTTTATTTTTTTAAATACCTAAATTAAAACAGCTTGTTCAGTCTTGCCGGTGCTGGTTCGAACAGCATTTGCAGCCAGCTTGAACGGCTCGGCCCCCACGCGGCGCAAGGTGGAGATGAAGGTCTCAAACCCTTTGGCGGTGTTTGAGCGCTGCAGGCGATAGGTGTCCAGCAAGGCCTCTATCACGTCGGCCACTTCATCGGCAGCGAAGGAGGGGCCCACCACCTTGCCAGCCACCGGCGTGCCGCTCAGGCTGGAGCCATCCGAGCCGCCCAGTGACACTTGGTACCACTCCTTGCCGTCTTTATCGACCCCCAAAATGCCAATGTGGCCGCTGTGATGGTGGCCGCAGGAGTTGATGCAACCGCTGATGTGCAGGTCTATCTCGCCCAGGTCATTGAGTTCGTCCAGATCCTGGTAACGCGCGGTGATGGCTTCGGCAATGGGCAGCGAGCGGGCGTTGGCCAGGGCGCAAAAATCGCCGCCGGGGCAGGCAATCATGTCGGTCAGCAAACGGATGTTGGGCCGGGCAAAACCGAGTTTGCGGGCGGCGCGCCACAACTCGGGCAATTGGTCGCAACGCACCCACGGCAGCACCAGGTTTTGGTCATGCGTTACCCGCACTTCCCCGGCTGAAAACTCATCGGCCAGTTGGGCCGCCCCTTCGAGCTGGCTGGCGGTGGCATCGCCGGGAGCATAACCCAGGCGTTTGAACGAAAGCGTAACGGCCCGCAAATCGGGGTTTTTGTGCGGCTGCACGTTTTGTTGCAACCATCGGCCAAACTCGACATCGTCTTCAGCGGCAGCGCGCAAGATGTTGGCGATTTTTTCTTCGCCGCTTTTGCGGTTGCAGGCCAGCGTTGGCGGTACAAAAGACGCGCTGACACGGTCCAGCTCGGCTTGGCTGATGGTGTGCGGCGCGCCGTCTACCGTCAGAATTTGTTGGTATTCGGCCTCGACCTCGTCGGCATAACGCTGGCCTTCGGCCTTCACCAAAATTTTGATGCGGGCCTTGTAAGCGTTGTCACGGCGGCCCCAGCGGTTGTAAACGCGCACCACGGCCTCCAAATAATTGAGCAGCTGGTTCCAGGGCAAAAATTCGCGGATGACCGTGCCCACGATGGGCGTGCGGCCCATGCCGCCGCCCACCAAAACCCGCAGGCCGATGTCGCCCACCGGCGCGCCGTGCACCGCTTCACCGTCGCTGCGGATGACATGCAGGCCGACGTCATGCCAAAACGTGGCGGCGCGGTCTTCT
>JANOWY010000109.1:0-3509 GCA_031418135.1 Rhodoferax sp.
TAATTGGAGCGGTAAAACCTGCGGTTAGTGCGCTCAATTTGCGTCCAAATATTGAATTTAATTATATTTAAATTAGTTACTTTATAAATAATTAATATTATTCATTTTTTTATTGCACAAAAAGCTATTTAAAGCATAGTATATTTGCTCTATTTAAGATGACTTATTTTTTTAAATTGTAATTAAATACATTTTTAAGGCTTTTCATGACCACTAAAGTTGGCTTCATCGGCTTGGGCGCCATGGGTTTGGGCATGGCGCAGTCTTTGCGCAAGGCGGGGTTTGAGGTGCATGTGTATGACGTGCGCGAGGGTGTTGCCCAAGCCTTCGCTCAAAACGGCGGCGTGGCTTGCAGCGCGCTGGCGCAATTGGGCGCGGCGTGTGAGGTGGTGGTGAGTGCAGTGGTGAATGCGGCGCAAACCGAATCGGTGCTGTTTGGTGATGCCGGCTCAATGAACAGTCAGACCGGTTGCGCAGCCCACATGCGCGCGGGCAGCGTGTTTGTGATGTGCCCCACGGTCGACCCGAACTGGTCTGCCGCGCTGGAAGGAAGGCTCGAGGCGCTGGGGCTTTTGTACCTCGATGCCCCGATGTCAGGCGGTGCGGCCAAAGCCGCGCAGGGCGAGATCACGCTGATGACGGCGGGGCGGCCTGCGGTTTACGCCCAATGCGACGACGTGCTCAACGCCATGGCCCGCACAGTTTACAAGCTTGGTGACCGGGCTGGCGCGGGCAGCAAGGTGAAGATCATCAACCAGTTGCTCGCGGGCGTTCACATCGCCGTAGCTGCAGAAGCCATGGCCCTGGGCCTGCGTGAAGGGGTCGACGCAGCCGCGCTGTACGAGGTGATCACCCACAGCGCGGGCAACAGCTGGATGTTTGAAAACCGCCTGCCCGCCGTGGTGAACAACGATTACACCGCCACCTCGGCGGTCGATATTTTTGTCAAAGACCTGGGCCTGGTAGCCGACATGGCGCGCGCCAGCAAGTTCCCGCTGCCGCTGGCCTCCACCGCGCTGCAAATGTTCATGCAGGCCTCCACCGCCGGTTTTGCGCGCGAGCAAGACATTGCCGTGATCAAGACCTTTCCAGGCATCAAACTACCGGGCTCTGCGGCCTGAGGCGCTTATGACAACAGGTTTAAAACTGGGCTGCATTGCCGACGACTTCACCGGTGCCACCGACCTGGCCAATAACCTTGTATGCTCAGGCATGCGGGTAGTGCAGGTGATTGGCGTGCCACAAACGCATCTCCTCAATGATGTCGATGACGTTGACGCGGTGGTAGTGGCGCTGAAAAGCCGCACCAATGCCCCGGCCGACGCGGTGGCGCAGTCGCTGGCGGCGCTGCACTGGCTACAAGCAGCGGGCGCTGAACAAATTTATTTCAAATACTGCTCCACCTTTGACAGCACGGCGCAGGGCAACATTGGCCCGGTAACCGAAGCCCTGATGGCCGCCTTGGGTACTGATTTCACCGTTGCCACACCGGCTTTTCCAGACAACGGCCGCACCGTGTTCAAAGGCCATCTGTTTGTGGGGGATGTGTTGCTGAACGAATCGGGCATGCAAAACCACCCGCTCACGCCCATGCAAGACCCCAACCTGGTTCGGGTGTTGCAAGCGCAGTGCAAAGGCAAGGTCGGCTTGATTGATTTCAAAACCGTCGCGCAAGGAGCGCAAGCCATCCGTGCACGCATCCAGGCGCTGCGTGACGCAGGCGTGCGTTTGGCCGTGGTGGATGCGTTATCGAACGCAGACTTGATGCGGCTGGGGCCAGCGCTTCAGGGCATGCCTTTGGTGACGGCGGGCTCAGGTGTCGCCATTGGTTTGCCTCAAAATTTTAGCCTGAGCGCGTCGGCACAGGCCAGCCAGTTGCCACCTGCACAGGGCCTGCAAGCCGTGGTGTCGGGCAGCTGTTCGGTGGCTACGCAAGCGCAGGTGCAAGACTTCATCGCGCGGGGCTTGCCCGCATGGGCGGTGAACCCCGAGCAAGCCATCGGTTCGCCCGATCAAGCCGTTGCCGATGCGCTGGCGTGGGCGCAGGGGCCGCTGGGCAAGGGGCAGGCCTTGCTGGTGTATTCAACCGCAGAGCCGTCGTCTGTAAAAGCGGTACAAGCGCGTTTTGGTGCGCAAGAGGCCGGGGCAGTGCTGGAGAATACCTTGGCGCGTATTGCCTTGGGTTTGGTCAATGCAGGCGTGCAACAGCTCATCGTGGCCGGGGGTGAGACGTCAGGGGCCTGCGTACAGGCCTTGGGCGTGACACAGATGAAAATCGGCCCGCAGATTGACCCCGGCGTACCGTGGACGTCCTGCGCCGTGGGCGGAAAACCCCTTCATCTGGCCTTGAAATCAGGCAACTTCGGCACGACAGACTTTTTTACCAAAGCATTCACCCTGGCCTGATCGCCGTACCACCATGACAGAAAACCAGGCCCGTGAAGAAATCTGCCGCGTCGGGGCCAGCCTGTTCGCTCGGGGTTACGTACACGCCACGGCGGGCAATATCAGCGTGCGCCTGGATGAAGGCCAAGGCGGCGGTTTTCTGATCACGCCGACCGACGCGTGTTTGGGTTTTCTGGATCCGGCGCGGCTGTCACGGCTGGACGCTGACTTGAATCACCAGGGCGGTGACAAACCCAGCAAAACCATCGCCTTGCATCGCCAGATTTACCGCGCTACAGCTGGCACACCAACCGCCGCCAAGTGTGTCATTCATACCCACAGCACGCATTGTGTGGCGCTTGGTTTGGATGCCGGTTCACGCACGCCAGGCGTTGCGTTTCAAAATGCGCTTCTACAGCCAGAGTTGCTGCCTGCGCTTACGCCGTACTTCGTCATGAAAGTTGGCCATGTACCGTTGATCGAATACCACCGCCCAGGGGACCCGGCAGCGGCTGATGCCGTGGCCAATGCCATTCAAAACTACGCCAGTACGGGTACACCGATTCGTGCCGTGATGCTGGATCGCCTCGGCCCCAATGTCTGGCACGAAACGCCTGCTGCCGCAATGGCAGTACTGGAAGAGCTGGAGGAAACCGCCAAGCTGTGGCTACTTAACGGCGGCCGTTCAGCCGCGCTCGGCGATACCGCTTTGCAAGCGTTGCGCGTGACCTTTGGCGTGTATTGGTAATCTGGTTGGCCGAGCCATCTGTGGGCAAGGGCGCACGAAGGTGATGGTCTGCTTCTGGTCGGCTTGCGCCCAAGCCGACCACGGTATGGCAACACCTCTCTTTGACGGAAAAGCTATGTTATGCGGGCTTGACCTCGGCCGGTTTGAACATGTTGATGTTGATGCGTTCGCGCTCGATCGTGCGGGCCACGGCGGGCACCGCCGCAATTTTTTGTGCGTGCGCCCACAGTGCGGGCAGCAGCGTCGGGTCTTGGCCCGCCCCAAAACTACCCCAGCGGGTCAACACCATGGCGTACAAGTCCAGCGGGCCGGGGTGATCGCCACCCAGCCATTCGGTCGTTTTTGCGGCGGCCATGGCATCCAGCTCCTGTAGCAA
>JANOWY010000110.1:0-6575 GCA_031418135.1 Rhodoferax sp.
AACAGGGTATTCCCATTGTGGGCCTGGAGCCTTCGTGTTTGTTGACCTTGCGAGACGAAGCCTTGGTGATGGGTTTGGGCGAAAAAGCCCAGGCCGTGGCAGACCAAGCCTTGCTGTTTGAAGAATTTCTGGCGCGTGAGCTACAGGCGGGCAAGCTCGATGTACTCAAAACCAAACTGAAGCCGGTGGCGCAACCGATCTTGCTGCATGGCCATTGCCACCAAAAGGCGTTTGCTGCGGTGAACCCGATACTGGAGGTGCTCAGGCAGATTCCGGGTGGCAACCCCACACTGATCGAATCGAGCTGCTGTGGCATGGCCGGCAGCTTTGGTTACGAAGCGGCCCACTTTGAAGTGTCGATGCAGATGGCGGAATTGAGCCTGTTACCCGCCGTGCGCCAGCAGCCCGATGCCATTGTGGTGGCCGATGGCACCAGTTGCCGGCATCAAATTCACGATGGTGCGCAGCGCCAGGCGATTCATGTGGCGACGTTGTTGTCCCGCCTGCTTTAGTTGCTCAATACTTCAAACCATTTGGCTGTAGACGATGAACCCCAGATGCTTTGCCACCTTGTCGTATAACAAACGCCCTGGCGCATTGGTTTCATGCGTTTGCCAATAAACGCGGGGCGAGCCGTCGCGTTGTGCTGCTTCGTAAACCGCCTGGATCAAGGTCCGCCCCACGCCTTTTCCGCGTTCTGATTCAAGCGTGAACAAATCCTGCAAATAGCAGTTGGGTGCGATTTGGGTCGTGCTTCGGTGGTAAAGGTAATGCGCGGTGCCTACCAATTGGCCGCCTCGCTCCGCCACCAATCCGTGCACCGGTTCATAAGGGTCAAAAAAACGCGACCAGGTCATCTGGGTGATTTCAGGGGCCAAGGCGGTCGGGCCGACGCGTTTGTAAAACGCGTTGTAACCGTCCCATAGCGGCTTCCAGTTGGCAAAGTCGGTTTTGGCAATGGGGCGGATGCGCAGTGAAGAGGGCATGGCGGCAAATGGGTTCTCAAGTTTGCTAGGGTTTTGGGGCGACATTGATCCAGCGCCACTCCATGCGATTGTCTGCCCGGTGGATGGCTGTCACGTTGCTGCGCATGGCCCAGGGAATGCCAACCCGGTGCATGGGAATGTGGTTGACCTGGTCGTTGTGCTCCAGCAAGGCTGCTTTGATCAATTGCTCCCGTTTGGGCTCGTCGGTCTCTTTGAAGGAGGCAACCGCCAAATCTTCGAGCTTCTGGTTTTTGTAGTTGCCCCAGTTGAAATGACCCACGCCCCCAGGGCCTCTTTGCCGCAGCAGGGATGTCAATTGGGGCTCCACATCGGTGCTGGCTCCCGCCCACCCGAACAGGTAAAGCGAGGTGTCGAGTTTTTCAGTTTTGCCATAAAACAATGGTACGGGCATCAGGTTGGCGCGGACTTTGACACCAATCTGCGACCACATGGTGGCCAGACTGGTGCAAATGGACGCTGCCATGGCCGACGAATTCGGGCAATCCAAGGTCACCTCAAACCCTTGGGCATAACCCGCCTCGGCCATCAACGTACGGGCTTTGGGCAGATCAAAGGGCAAACGCTTTTCAATCTCAGGGTCATTGAAAGAAGCGCGGCTGGAATGGGTAATGGAACCGGTTGGGTAGGTTAGCCCACCGAGTACACCGCTGCGCAGGGTTTCGATGTCCATCGCGTGGTACAGGGCGCGACGTACCCGCAAATCCTTAAAAGGGTTCTTCCCTTTGACATTGCTGTAGAGCAGTTCATCCCGGTTTTGATCCATACCGATGTGCGAACTCAAATTGCCAGCCTGATCCAAAATGCGGGTGGCCGGGTTGCCACGCAGCCGGGGCACGTCTTGCGGCGAGGGGTCGTAGATGAAGTCAACCTCACCCGAGATGAGGGCCGCTGTGCGGGTTGCATCATTGCCAATGGGTGTGAAAACCACCTCCTGCACATTGCCATCAAACTTGCCCCACCAATTGGGGTTGCGCTTGTAGACCGTTTTGCTGTCTGGCTGGCGCGACACCAGGCTGTAGGGGCCGGTTCCATTGGCATTGAACAGGGTGAACTTGACTTCCTTGGCCTTGAAATCGGGCGTGGTGGTGGCATTGTTTTTTTCAGCCCAGATCTTGCTCATCATGAAGATTTGCGTGGCGTGCACCAGAAAAATCGGGTTGAACTGCTGCAAGGTGAATTCAACGGTCAAATCGTCCACCTTGCGGGGCTCACCCATGGGCGCGGCAAAGGTGCGCTGGTTGGCCGTAGGTTGCTGCGCGCGTTTCACCGAGAACACAACATCGTCTGCCGTAAACGGCGTGCCATCATGAAATTTCACACCCGGGCGCAACTTGAAGCGCCACAACAGAGGGGTGACCTGCGTCCATTCGGTTGACAGGCACGGGATGATGTTCAAGTCTTTATCGCGGGTAATCAAACTTTCATAAACCTGGGCGTTGACATAATTGGTGAAGGCAATCACCTCCGAGTGCGGGTCTGTTGTCAAGATGTCGGCACGGGCGGCCCATCGGAGGGTCTGCGCCTGGCTGGCGTGGCTCAAATGTAGCAAGGCGAACAGCAGAGTGGCCGCCAATTTGAAAGGGCTCATGAGTTTGTCTCCGTTATGGTTTTCTGGCATCCCCATCATTGACGGGATGTCGTCTAGCTGTCAACCAGCGCCAGACGGTTGGGCAATGCGCCACCCGAAAACTGTCAATATGCCAGGCGTCGCAGGCTGACAAAATGACGGAGCTGTTGGGTCAGCGGATCGGTAAACGCCACTTCCTTGGCCAGCAATTGCAGTGGTTTTTGCCGATTTGCGTCAACCTCGGGGGTTAGCACGGGGTAGATGCCGTCATTCACCATGGGCAACCCCAGTGCGTTCATGTGTACCCGCAATTGGTGTCGTTGGCCCGTGACGGGTTTCAATTCGTACCTTGCCAGCGTATTGATAATTTCAAGCGGTCGAATGTCGGTGATGGCGTTGGGTTCTCCCGGAACCTCGGTTTGCTGCATGAAATGGCCCGATTCGGCGATGCGTGTTGCGCGATGAATGGGCCACGGCAAGGCCGGGTTCCAGGGTGCAATCGCCTCATAGGTTTTGCTGACCTGATGGTGACGGAACAAGGCGTGGTAGGCGTCGCGGGTGGCCGGGTTCACGCTGAACATCACCAGCCCGGCGGTGTCGCGGTCAATGCGGTGAATAGGCACTAGGTTGGGCAAGCCGAGCTGGTTTTTCAAGCGCACCAAAAGCGTTTCCTGCAGGTACTTGCCAGACGGCATGACGGGCAAAAAATGCGGCTTGTCGACAACGATCAGGTGTTCGTCGTGGTGCAATACGACTGCCTCAAACGGAATTTTTGCCTCCTGCGGCACCTCGCGAAAATAGTACAGACGAAGCCCTGGCTCACAGGCGCTCTTTACGCTGATGACGCGCCCGGCATCGTCGCAGATATCGCCGCTTTCAAGCCGCTGCCGCCAGATGGCCGGGCTGACATGCGGGAATCGTTGCACCAGAAAATCAGCTACCGAGGGCCATTGGGCCGATAGAGCACCATTTTCTGCACGGTTGGGCAAAACCACACAGCTGGCTGAAACGCCCTGTCGTGGCGGTGGTGGGTTGGGGCGTGGACGGGCCAATTCGGCCTAGCGTTTGCGGTGACTTAAGCGGCGCGGCGTTTGAAGACGATGTCCCACACGCCATGGCCCAGTTTGATACCCCGGTTTTCAAACTTGGTCAGCGGGCGGTAGTGCGGCTTGGGCGCATACCCTGATCTGTCGCCGGCCTCAAGCGAAACGGTGTTCTCCAGCATCGGTTCAGCGCCCAACACCTGCAGGATTTGTTCAGCATAGGGCTGCCAATCGGTGGCGCAATGCAAATAGCCACCGGGCCTGAGCCGGGCCGCCAATTTGGCCACCAGGGGCGCTTGCAGCAAACGGCGTTTGTTATGGCGTTTTTTGTGCCAAGGGTCGGGAAAAAAGACGTGAATGCCATCCAGACTTTTTAGTGGCACCATGTCGTCAACTACCTCTACCGCGTCGTGCGCCATGATGCGGATGTTGTCCAGCTTTTGTTCGCCGATGCGTTTGAGCAAAGCGCCCACGCCAGGCTCGTGGACTTCACAACACAAGAAGCGATGGTTGGGGAGCGAGGCTGCAATTTGAGCCGTTGCCTCGCCCATTCCAAAGCCAATTTCAAAAATTATTGGTTTGTCTAAAACATTTAAGCTATTTGTTCTGTTAAAATATCCACAATTAGCTACAATTTGCGTAGCGTTTTTGCTGAAAGAAAGTATTATTTTTGGCCCAATTTCTTCAAAAGCGCGAAGTTGCCCGGTGGTGGTTCGCCCTTGCCTGCGCACAAAACTGCGGATCGCACGGTGCGGTGCTGCACCAGATGGGGCCGCTGGGGAAGGTTTGGTGTCGGCGAGGGTGTCGGTGTTGGGGTTGGTGTCAGTCACCCGGCAGATTGTAGAGTTGACACCAGCCAACCACCCAGCCCGATAAGGCATCGCCCAGCGGCTGATCGGCGGCTGCGGTCAGACCCAAAACCTGTGCGGCTCGGCTCAGCGCGGCCAAGGGCTGGGCAAGCTCCAGCGCTTGCGCCCCATTTTGTTTGGACAATTTTTCGCCGTTGTCGCCACGCACCAGCGGTACGTGCAAATAGCGTGGCCGGGGCAAACCGATGGCTTCTTGCAAGACGATTTGCCGCGCCGTGTTATCGGCCAGATCTTCGCCGCGCACGACGTCGGTCACCGCCTGCGCGGCATCATCGACCACAACAGCGAGCTGGTAGGTAAAACAACCGTCTACCCGGCGCAGCGGGAAATCGCCTACTTCTGTTTCGACCGTTTGCGTCTGCGGCCCCAGACGGCGGTCATACCAATGCATTTCTGGTGGGTGTGCACGATCCGTGCGCAATCGCCAGGCACTGGCCCCGGCAGGTGGCGCGCTCGTTCGGCAAGTTCCGGGGTACACCAGTTCGCCGCCACGGTCGCGACTTTCACCCAGCCTGGCCAGCTCGGCCAAGACCTCTTTGCGGGAGCAGCCACAGGGGTAGGCCCAGGCCGTGGTTTTCAGCGCCTCCAGCGCAGCATGGTAGGCCGTGGTTCGGTTTGATTGGTACAGCGGTGGCTCATCCGGGTGCAGGCCCAGGGCGGCCAACTGATGCAGGATGACAGCGTCCGTGCCGGTCAGGCAACGTGGCGCGTCAACGTCTTCAATGCGCACCAGCCAACGCCCACCATGGGCCCGTGCATCGAGCCAGCTGGCCAGTGCAGCCACCAGCGAACCGGCATGCAGGGGCCCAGTGGGCGAGGGGGCAAATCTCCCGACGTAGCGGCTAAGGCCCACGTGGGTCATGGCGGCAACCCGGTGCTGGCACCGCCCAATGCGCGGCTAGTAGGCCGAATCAGTGAAATCGCTGGCAAGCGGTTGCGTAGCGACGTGCCAGGCAAGGCGCAAAACACAGACGGGCCGGGTGGCCCGGCGCGCATTTGCAACGCGGCATGGCACGGCGAGACGCAGACGAGTGGCAGTGAATTTCATTGATTCGGCCTACTAAAGCACCGCCAGCGCCAGCTCCAGGCCTGACACAAAGGCATCCTCCACCCGATGCCCCAAGCACCAATCGCCGCATACACCCACGCCGATTTGCCGATCCCACAGGTGGCTTTTGCCCAGCGGCTGCGTGGTTTGTGCGTACAACCAGCGCCGCGCGTGCACGAAAGAAGGTTCCGCCCGAATACCAGTTACCTCGGAAAAAGCCCGGATCAGCTTGCCCTGCACGCGTTGTTCATCGTCGTTCAGGTGTTCTTGTGACCAGGCTGCACTGGCCTGAATTGTCCAGCGCTCCACGGCGCCGCGCCCCGGTTTGGATGATTCGCGGGCCAGCCAGGCAATGCGGTGATGGGTGCTGCGGGCAGCGTTCCATTGGGGCCCCAAACTCACCATTTTGGGTTGCATGGCTTGTGGGAAGGCCAGCGTTAACGTCCAGCAGGGTGCGGTGGTGACCTGGGCCATCCGCTGCGCCAGTTTTGCCGCCCGTTTCGATGTGTTGAGCAGCTCACCGGCCTGGGTGGCTGGCATGGCCAGCAACACGGCATCAAAACCCGAATAGACGTGGCTCGATTCATCGGCACCTTCGCTGCATAACTGCCATTGTTTGGCGTTCAGCGCATCGGTCTCAATTCGCGTGACGCGGGTCTTTTGCAGGAGGCCTTGGTTTGCCGTCAGCGGGCCTGCCCAGGCCAGCGGCAGGGCGTTCATGGCGGGTGTTGGCACCCAATGGGGCTCGCGCGCGGGCAAACCGGCGGCCGCCAATCGGCCCTGGTCGTCCAGGACCCGCACGGTATTGGCGCTCCACGGTTTGCACAAACCCGGAACCGTGGCCAGGGCCTGGGCAACCGGGCTGGCGGGCGCATGAACACCATGGACACGGCCTTTGGCAGTTTTGATACGGGGGCCCAATACTTCACGGTGCGCGATGCGCGTTTTGCCCAGGCCCTGGCCATGGTTCCGGGTTTGTGCAAACCGTGGAGCGCCAATACCGTGCGGGTCCTGGACGACCAGGGCCGATTGGCGGCCGCC
>JANOWY010000111.1:0-2666 GCA_031418135.1 Rhodoferax sp.
GTCAAACTGCATGACGATGTCGCTGTTTAGCGTGGTCTGGATCTGCATCGAAACCTCGGGTGTCAAAAAGAGTTTGTCGCCATTCACTGGGCTCGAAAACCGCACCCCTTCTTCGCTGATTTTTCGCATCGCCCCGAGTGACCACACCTGAAAGCCGCCCGAATCGGTGAGGATCGGTTTGTTCCATTTCTCAAAGGCATGCAGCCCGCCAAACTGCGCCATCACTTCTTGTCCGGGGCGCATCCACAAATGAAAGGTATTACCCAAAATAATCTGCGCGCCCATGTCTTCCAGCGAGCGCGGCATCACGCCCTTGACGGTGCCATACGTGCCCACCGGCATGAAGATCGGTGTTTCAACCACGCCGTGGTTGAGCGTGAGCCGACCCCGGCGGGCGTGGGTGCCCGGGTTTTCGGTAGTGGCCGGGTCGGTTTTGAGGAGGTCGAATTGGAGCATGGGGCTATTGTCTGACAAGGACACAAGACGACGCCCCGGAATGAAAAAAGGGGCCGAAGCCCCCTTTTTGTTGAAAACAGCCAGTGTTTACTTCATCGCGTCCAGGCCGGCTTTGGCGACCACGCCATCTTGCTCGGCCGAGCCGCCTGAAACGCCAATGGCTCCGACAATTTTGCCGTCAACCACGATGGGCACGCCGCCTTCAACGGCATTGGCACCGCGCAATGTGAGCACCCGCAAGCCCGCGCCACCCGCAGCCAGCACGTCTTGAAAGACCTTGGTGGGTCGGCGGTACAGGGCGGCTGAAGCGGCTTTGTCTTGCGACACGGCTACGCTGCCGTATTGGGTGTTGTCCATGCGCTCAAATGCGATCAGCAGGCCGGCCGTGTCCACGATGGCAATGGCCATGGGCAGGTTTTGGCTTTTGGCGTTGGCAACCGCGCCGGCGATGGCTTTGCGGGCCATTTCGTGGCTGACGTTGGTGCCGTATTGCGGCGGCGCAGTCTGCGCCAGCGTCAATGAACTAAGGGTAACCAGCGCCGTGGTGGCAACCAAGGTCGTGAACGTGCGAATCTTCATGAAGTCTCCTCAAATCGTTAAAACAAAATTGGGAACGTCGGCATTGACGAACCTGAGCCCGAATACCCAACCGGGATGGTTGGGGTCAGGAATTGACATTCTGGCCGCCAGAAGGTTCCGCCCGCAAGGCTGTAACTCCGGACTGAAAATCAGTTTTTACGCCACAAGACCATGGCATCGCCATAACTGAAGAAGCGGTACTGCTGTGCAATGGCGTGCGCGTACAGCGCGCGGATGTGCTCGTACCCGGCCAGCGCGCTCACCAACATCATCAGGCTGGATTTGGGAAGGTGGAAATTGGTAATCAGACCATCAATCAATTTGAACGCAAACCCTGGCGTGATAAAGATGGTGGTTTCACCACTGGCCAAACCCGTTGCCGCCCACGCTTCCAGCGTGCGCACGCAAGTGGTGCCCACCGCCACCACTCGCCCGCCGCGCGCCCGGCAGTCTGTGATGGCTTGCTGGGTGGCCGGGGGCACTTGATACCACTCGCTGTGCATCGTGTGTTCCGCCAGGTTTTCGGTTTTGACGGGCTGGAAGGTACCGGCGCCCACATGCAGCGTAACCGTGGCACGGTGAATGCCTTTGGCATCCAGCTGGGCCAGCAGGGCTTCGTCAAAATGCAGGGCAGCGGTGGGTGCAGCTACGGCGCCAGGGTGTTTGGCAAAAACGGTTTGGTAACGCGCTGCGTCATTCGCCGAATCGGCGTGGTCTATATACGGCGGCAGCGGCACGTGGCCATGTTTTTCCATCAGGGTGTGGGGGTCGTCACCCGCGTCGTTGGTCAGCACAAACCGGAACATCGTGCCATCGGCATCGGGCCAACGGCCCAGCAAGGTGGCGCTGAAATGGTCGGCCTTGTCGCCTGCAGCGGCAGGGGCTTCGACCAGTTTGAGGGTGGTGGCCACTTCGGGTTTTTTGCTCACCCGCATGTGCGCCGCCACCTGGTTGCCGCCCAGTACCCGCTCCACCAGCAACTCCACTTTGCCGCCGGTGGGTTTTTCACCGAACAAACGGGCTTTGATGACTTGGGTGTCATTAAAAACCAGTAAATCACCGGCATTGAGCAAATCCGGCAAAGCGTTAAAAACCCGGTCGACCGGCGGCAAAGTGCGGCCATCGAGCAAACGCGAGCTGCTGCGCTCGGCGGCCGGGTATTGCGCGATGAGCCCGGCGGGCAAGTCGTAATCAAAATCAGTCAGGGTGAAGGTGCGCATGGGGCAGAATTGTCCCATGCCACCTGCGCCAGTCACCCCCAAATCACCGATTCAAAAAGCGCTGGACAAGTTGGGCCTGCGCCGAGACATCGACCTGGCGCTGCACCTGCCGATTCGTTATGAAGACGAAACCCGCATCACCCGCCTGGCGGATGCGCACGACGGCGAACTGGTGCAAATTGAAGCCACGGTAACCGCCTGCGACATCAGCTACCGGCCCCGCCGCCAACTGGTGGTGACGGTGGACGATGGTTCCGAAACCTGCACCCTGCGGTTTTTCAGCTTTTACCCGTCGCAACAAAAGGCCTTGGCGGTGGGCAGCCACTTGCGCATTCGCGGTGAAATCAAGGGTGGTTTTGTCAGCAAATCGATGATGCACCCCGCCTTTCGGCAAGCCGGGGGTGATTTGCC
>JANOWY010000112.1:0-7004 GCA_031418135.1 Rhodoferax sp.
ACCGCACGTCGGGTTTGTCAATACCCATGCCAAAGGCAATGGTCGCCACCATCACCAACCCGTCATCCCGTAAAAAACGGTTTTGATGGTCGCGCCGCACGTCGGCATCCAGCCCGGCGTGATAGGGCAGGGCGCTGATGCCTTGGCGGCTGAGCGTCTGGGCAATTTCTTCCACCCGTTTGCGCGACTGGCAATACACGATGCCGGCTTCACCGGGGTGCTCGTCTTCAATAAACCGCAGCAGTTGCGCCACTGGTTCGCGTTTTTCCACAATCGTGTAACGGATGTTGGGGCGGTCGAAACTGCTGATGAAGGTGCGGGCCGATTCGAGCTGAAGCCGCTCCACAATGTCTTGCCGCGTCAGCGTGTCGGCGGTGGCCGTGAGCGCAATGCGCGGCACATGGGGGTAGCGCTCATGCAGGATCTTCAGGGCGCGGTATTCAGGCCTGAAATCATGCCCCCATTGGCTCACGCAGTGGGCTTCGTCAATCGCAAACAGGCTTAAATGGCCGCGTTCGTACAACGCGTCCAGCAGATCCACAAAGCGATCGGTCATCACCCGCTCGGGGGCCACATAGAGCAAGGTGATGTCGCCGCGCAGCCACTGGCGTTCCACCTCGGCGGCCACCTCAAAACTCTGTGAAGAATTCAGGAAAGCGGCCTTTACGCCTGCCTCTTGCAAGGCGCCGACCTGGTCGTGCATCAGGGCGATCAGTGGCGAGATCACGATAGACAGGCCCAATCCCGCTTGCTGCCGCGCGATGGCCGGAATTTGGTAACACAGCGATTTGCCGCCACCCGTGGGCATCAACACCAGCGCATCACCACCCGCCGCGACGTGCTCCACGACCGCCTGCTGCGGCCCGCGCCAGGCGCTGTAGCCAAACACATCGCGCAAAATCGCAAAGCTGGCATCGGCCAGGGGTGCTTGCTGCACCCAGTCGGGTGCCGTTTGGGTACTTTGCATTAGTTCTGGTGGGTCATCAAAGTGGACTGCATTTCGTTTCCAAATCGTTCGTGAAGTAGGCGCGCCGACGACGACAGTGCTTCAGCACGGCTAGGAGGCGCGACGACCTGCACGGACGATTTGGAAACGAAATTACATTTGTTCCCAGGGAAGGCCGTCATACCTCCAACCATTGACGGTGGATCGGTGGAAATGCTCGTCCAGATCCCCTTCAAACCCGTGCACCACATTCACCACGTCGGTGAACCCGGCGGCTTCCAGCGCCAGGCCGGCATCAATGGTTCGTTTGCCACTGCGACAAATCAGTACCACCGGGCGGTCTTTTGCAGGTGATTCCTGTTCAACCAGGCGGATGAATTCAGCCGGGTTGGGAGACAAATCGGGGTATTCATACCAGGCAATGATGTGCACGCCCGGCGGACGCCCCACGTAAAGGGCTTCGATTTCCATGCGAACGTCGATGAACAACGCGTCAGGACTTTGCTGAACCAGGGCCCAGGCCGCCTTGGGAAGAAGGTTTCTCATGCGCGTATTGTCCAATATCGGTTCTGGCCGCAGCACTTGTGCCGCTTTTGGGGCCGTGGGTGGCACGCAACCCGTCACTTTGTAACAAATTGCTTGGCAACCCTGTATGTGCGGGCTTAAAATGACTTCCCCCACTCTGAAAACTGAGCACCCCGCCCAACCGATCCCCATGCCCAAGCTGCTGCACCGCTTTCAAAGGCTGTTGACAGGTGCCCCGCCTCTTTGTGAGACGGCTGGCGCGAGTAGCGGCGTGAGTGGTGGCGTGAGAGGTGGCGTGGGGAAAGTCATGCCCGGCGGCACCGCCCAAAAACACGGTCTTGTTGGCGGTCGACTCGGTTGGCGGCAAGGGGTGGCCGTCGCTTTTGGCTTGTGCGCCTTGTTGGCGCTGCAACCGGTGCAGGCCAAACGGATTGCCCTGGTGATGGGCAATGACAACTACCAAACCGTCTCCAAACTTCAAAAAGCCGGAAATGATGCGGTGGCCATGGCCACCGAGCTGCGCGCCGCCGGGTTTGAGGTGGTGTTGCATAAAGACCTGAACTACCGTGGCATGGTGCGCGCCTTTGAGTCGCTTTACGCCAGCATTACCGGTGGTGATGAAGTGGTGGTGTTTTACGCCGGTCACGGGGTGCAAATCAAAAATGGCAGTTTTCTGCTGCCGACCGACATCGAGGCGAATAGCGAGTCAGAGGTAGAGAAAACCTCTTATTCGCTGGGCGACATGATGGAGCACCTGACCCAAGCCAAAGCCGCTTTCAGCCTGGTGATGGTCGATGCCTGCCGCGACAACCCGCTCAAAACTGCCCGCAGTACCCGGGCCATCGGCAACACCCGTGGCCTGAACCCGCCTGACCCCCCCAAAGGCCAGATGATTGTGTATTCGGCCAGCCGCGGCCAGCAAGCGCTGGATCGTTTGAGTGAAGCCGACGGCCACCCCAACAGCGTGTTCACCCGTGAATTCATCTCCCGCATGCGCAAGCCCGGCCTGCGCGTTGAAGAGCTGGTGCGCGAGATTCAGGACTCTGTGGAGAGCCTGGCCCGTAGCGTCAGCCATGAGCAGCGCCCGGCGTTTTACAACGAAGCACGCGGCAATTTTTATTTTTTTGCGCCCGTCAGCGTGGCCACTGCAACGGCAGGTGTTGCCGGGCAAGGCGCAGCCAATGAGGCGCAGCGTGAAGACCGGTTTTGGGAAGACACCAAATCGGCCGGCAATCGCGAAGGATTTGAAGCTTACCTGGGCCAATACCCGGCTGGGCGTTACGCCAGTCTGGCGCGCGCCAACATTAACCGCTTGCAAGCGGGCAACGCTGCCGCTGCCGGGCTTGGTGTAGCGGCGGCAACTGCCGCCATGAACAATACCGCCAATGCGCCCACGGTTGGCCAAACTGGTTTGCCGTCAGCCCATGCGGCAGTAGCGGCGGCCCAAGCGGCGGTGGCACCCGGTGCGCCCTTGCCTGATCGCGTGGTGCCGCCACCTGCCGCACCGACCCAAGTGGCCGCAGCTGGGCGGCGCACCCGCACCAGCGCACCCATGCGCATGCCCAATGGTGACACCTATGAGGGCGAGGTGATCGGTGTCACCCGCACCGGCCTGGGCGTTTATATTTTTGCCAATGGCGACAAATACGAAGGCAACTTCGAAAGCAACCTCTTCAACGGCAAGGGTTTGCAGACCTATGCCAGCGGAGATGTCTACCGGGGTGATTTCCGGAACAACAACAAAACCGGGCAAGGCATTTACCTCTACGCCAATGGTGACCGTTACGAAGGCGGTTTTCAAGACAACGTGCTGCATGGCCAAGGCATCCATACCTTCAAAAGTGGTGATATTTACGAAGGCCAGTTCAGCCTGGGCGAAAAAATCGGCAAAGGCATTTACCGGTTTGGCAATGGTGACCGGTTTGAAGGCACCTTTCAAAACAATCAGTTCAATGGCCCTGGCGTGATGATTTTTGCCAATGGTGACCGTTACGAAGGCGAATTCCGCAACAATGCCAAAGACGGCAAGGGCGTGCATTTTTTCGCCACCAAAGACCGGTATGAGGGCACCTTTAGCGTGGGCAACCAGGCCGGGGTCGGCACCCATTTTTATGCCAACGGCGACCGCTACACCGGCAGCTTCAACAATGGTGTGCGCCACGGCAAAGGCACCTATGTTTTTTCAAATGGCCAAGTGCGCGAGTTTGAATTTGAAAATGGCGTTGAAAAAGCGCGCTAACCCCCAGTTGGCTGGATAACAACTGGCTGAAACGTAATGGGCAGTGCCGGGTTATCCGGCGCACCCTGCAACAAACCTGACTGAACGCGCCATGCTGCAACCTCCTGTTTACACCCGTGGCCAGGCCTTGCCGGGCCTGCTGGCCAAGCGAATCGCCATTCTGGATGGTGCCATGGGCACGATGATCCAGCGCTTCAAGCTGACCGAGGCCGATTACCGTGGCGCGCGGTTTGCGGCGCACCCCAAGGATGTCAAAAACAATGGCGATTTGCTCAGCCTGACCCGCCCGGATGTCATTCGCGACATTCACGAGGCCTATCTGGCCGCCGGGGCTGACTTGATTGAGACCAACACCTTTGGGGCCACTGCAGTCACTCAAGCTGATTACGAGCTGGGCCACCTGGCGCGTGAGATGAATCTGGCTTCCGCGCAGTTGGCCCGCGCCGCCTGCGACAAATACGCCACGCCTGATAAACCCCGGTTCGTGGTCGGTGCGTTGGGGCCAACACCCAAAACCGCCAGCATCAGCCCCGACGTGAATGACCCCGGCGCCCGCAACGTCACATTTGAAGAACTGCGCAGTTCCTATTTTGAGCAAGTTCAGGCCCTGGTTGAAGGCGGCAGCGATGTCTTGCTGATCGAAACCATTTTCGACACGCTCAATGCCAAGGCGGCCTTGTTTGCCATTGAGGAATATTTTGAGCAATCGGGTGAGCGCCTGCCGCTCATCATTAGCGGCACGGTTACTGACGCATCAGGCCGTATTTTGAGCGGCCAGACGGTTACCGCCTTCTGGTACAGCGTGCGCCATGCCCAGCCGCTGGCCATTGGGCTGAACTGTGCACTCGGTGCCGCATTGATGCGGCCCTACATTCAGGAGCTCAACCGGGTTGCGCCAGACACCTACATCAGCTGTTATCCCAATGCAGGTTTGCCCAATCCGATGGCAGAAACCGGGTTTGATGAAACGCCGGAAGACACATCGCGCCTGTTGCGGGAGTTTGCTGCAGAAGGCTTGGTCAACATCGTGGGGGGCTGTTGCGGCACCACGCCAGATCACATTAAGGCGATTGCACAGGCCGTTAATCCGCTGGTGACCCGCTCACTCCAGCGGGAATTCTTCTACAAGGAAGCGGCTTGAAGCCTTGCGGATGGTTGTCGCGCCGCATCAGCGTCGCAACAATCGCGACGCTCTCGCTATGCGGTGTGGCCGTCTGGCTCAACGCCAGCCTGAGCTGGGCGCAAGGGAATTCGCCAAGCCTTCCGCCTGTTCCACGGTTTGTCGAAGAAACTGAAACTGCCGGTTTTCAGAGCCGATTCGAAGGTGAAGGTGAATTTTTGGTGGGCGGTGGTGTCGCCACCTTTGATTGTGATGGCGACGGCCTGCCTGATGTGTATGTGACGGCGGGTGTCAACCGCTCCAAGTTTTACCGCAACAAAAGTGCGCGCGGCGGGCCCATTAAGCTGCAAGAAGAACGCTCGGGCCTGGAGGTAACCAACGCCATCGGCGCCTACCCGATCGACATCGATGCCGACGGCCACGCTGACCTGGTGGTGCTACGGGTGGGCGAGGTGCAGGTGTTTCGGGGCCTGGGCCAGTGCAAGTTCGAACGGGCCAATGAAAAATGGGGCTTTCAGAGCAGCAACGGCTGGCACAGCGCGTTTGCCGCCACGTGGGAGCGCGGCAATGCATGGCCCACTTTCGCCATCGGCACCTATGTGGATCGCAGCAAACCCGAATTCCCGTGGGGCAGTTGCACGCCCGCGCTGCTGGTTCGCCCGGCCGCATCACCGGGCAAATTTGCGCCACCAGCGGCGTTGATGCCCGGCCACTGCGCCTTGTCGATGCTGTTTTCGGATTGGGGCCGCACCGGCCAGCCCGATTTGCGGGTCAGCAATGACCGCGAATACTACAAAGGCGGTGAAGAGCAACTTTGGCGCTTCACCCCCGGCGCAATGCCAGTTCTGTATGGGCCGGCCCAGGGCTGGAAACCGCTGCAAATTTGGGGTATGGGCATTGCCAGCCATGACCTGGACGGCGACGGCAAACCCGAGCTGTTTTTAACCAGCATGTCAGACAACAAGCTGCAAAAACTGGAGCCCGGTGCCATGGGGCCGCGATATGTGGACATCGCCTATAAAACCGGTGTCACCGCGCACCGCCCGTATGCCGGCGGCGATGTGCACCCTTCGACCGCCTGGCACGCCCAGTTTGCCGATGTCAACCACGATGGCCTGGTTGATCTGTTCATTGTCAAAGGCAATGTCGGCCAAATGCCCGATTTCGCTACGCTGGACCCCAACAACCTGCTGTTGCAAAAACCCGAGGGCGGCTTTGTCGAAGCCGGGTTGCAAGCCGGCGTGGCCAGCGTGCACCGGGGGCGCGGCGGCATGCTGGTCGATTTGAACGGCGACGGTTTGCTGGACATGCTGGTGGTGAACCGGTGGGAAAAAGCGCAGCTGTGGCGTAACGTGGGCGCTGGCACGGCCGATAAGCCGCTGCCCATGGGCCATTGGCTGCAACTGCGCTTGCAGCAAGACGGCGGCAACCGCGATGCCATTGGCGCCTGGGTCGAAGTCGATTTGGGCCCCAAAATCATCCGCCAAGAACTCACCATTGGCGGCGGCCACGCCAGCGGCAATCTGGGCTGGATGCATTTTGGCCTTGGCGCTGCCACACGCGTCAAACTGCGGGTGCAGTGGCCCGATGGCAGCTTGTCGGGCTGGGCCGAGGCGGCGGCCGACAATTTTTACAACCTGGACAAAACGCGCGGACTGAGCTCGCGCAAAGTTGGCCCTTAGGGCGGGGCCGTACATGCGTTGCTTACCCTCCATGGTCAACTACATCCCCATCAGGCCCGAGTCTCGTGCCCAGGTTCAATGCCGCGTCATGATATGCTCAAATAGCATCATTAAATATTAATATTATGATGTTTAATGATAAAAAAAGATTGTTCTTTACTATTTTTATAGTAGCTATTTGTACAATTAATACATCAACATTTGCACAAAATAACATAAGTGAAATTGTTAAATTAAATAAATCAGGATTAACCAAAGAAGCAAGCCATGCTGTGGCCACCGAATGGATGGCACTGGCCCTGAATTTGATTCAACAAACGCCCGGGTTCAGCCCGCCTGTCGCAGCGCGTGCCCTGGGTTATTTGGGGCTTACTTTGTATGAGTCAGTTGTGCCTGGCATGCCCGAGCGGCAAAGTCTGGCTGGGCAACTCAACGAGCTCAGCAGCCTGCCGTGGGCGCAACCCGACGAGCCCTTGCACTGGCCCACAGTGG
>JANOWY010000113.1:0-1510 GCA_031418135.1 Rhodoferax sp.
TACAGCATTGAGGCCTGCCTGCCGTCCGCCAGCGAAGCCAGGGCTTTGGCCATCAAGCGAACAGCGCCTTGCCTGGCCATGACACGCCGCACCGTCAGTGGTGCCAACGTGGCCAGCTTCGCACGGCTTCTTTACCCGGCCGCTCGTTATAGCTTTGCCGGACAATTTCAGGCATGAGCTGGCACACCGTTCAATTGGCAGACAGCGCGCCGCAAGCCTGGAAGAACGGGGGAGGTATCACCCGTGAGTTGCTGGCCTGGCCATCCGCTGATGATTGGCACATCCGGCTTTCTGTGGCTGACATCACCGCCAATGGCCCGTTCTCGACCTTTGTCGAGGTGCAACGCTGGTTTGCTGTGCTGCAAGGCGATGGTGTTTGCCTGACTGTCGAAGGCACACCGACGCAGTTGCGCACCAACAGCCCGGCGTTTTGCTTTTCAGGCGGGGCAAGCACGACCTGCAAGCTGCTGGGCGGGCACACACGTGATTTCAACCTGATGTTGCGTGGTGTCACCGGACAACTCCAGCGGATACAGGGCCAAGCAGCTGGTCGGCTGACTGGTTTTCGCGCGCAGGACAATATGAAAATGATAGCTGTTTATGCAATTGGAGAAAGAACAGATGTGCGATTTGATCAAGATGTATGCCGGCTGGAGCCGGGCACATTGGCGTGGCGCTTGTTAGACAACAGCGCACTTTCAGCCCATGCCAACTGGTCTGTACAAGCCGACAATGCACTTTGGATGGAGATTTCTCCATGAGCCTGCAGGTCTGGTCGAATGCCCGCATTGCGACGATGCAAACGCATGCCAACGCGCCCTATGGCTTGATTGACTCGGGTGCGCTGGCCGTAGAGGACGAGCGCATTGCATGGGTCGGGCGATCTGCAGAGCTACCTGCGGCGTTGGCCGAGCGGTGTATTCAGCGCCATGATGCACAAGGGGCGCTCATAACACCCGGCCTGATTGATTGCCACACCCACCTGGTCTACGGTGGCAACCGTGCGCATGAGTTTGAGCTTCGCCTGCAAGGTGCCAGTTATGAAGAGATCGCGCAGGCCGGTGGCGGTATCGTTTCCACCGTGAATGCCACGCGGGCTGCCAGTTTTGATGCCCTGTACAGCCAGAGCCTGCCCCGGCTGAAGCAGCTGGTCGCTGAAGGTGTCACCACACTGGAGATAAAGTCTGGCTACGGCCTGGCGCTGGAACACGAGCGCAAAACCCTGGCTGTGGCGCGCGCATTGGGCCGTCGGCAGCCGGTCAACGTGTGCACAACCTTTCTTGGTGCTCACGCCGTACCGCCAGAGTTTGCCGGCCGCACCGATGACTATTTGGCCGACGTGTTGCGCATGTTGCCCGTGCTGCATGCCGAAGGGCTGATCGATGCCGTTGATGCATTTTGTGAGCGCATCGCCTTCAGCCCAGACCAAACACGACAGGTTTTCGAAGCGGCGAAAGCCTTGGGTCTGCCGGTCAAGCTGCACGCGGAACAATTAAGCGACAGTCGCGGC
>JANOWY010000114.1:0-9363 GCA_031418135.1 Rhodoferax sp.
GTTCAGACAGCCGGGCGCCCCGGGCACGCGCTTCACGCACGGTGAGCCAGGTGCCCAATGCGCCGCACAGGGTGATCATCAAAATCCCCGCCAAAGACCACGCATCGGGTATTTGCGCAAATACGATCCAGCCACCCAGCATGGCAAACACCACCTGCGCGTACATGTAGGGCGTGAGCACCGCGGGGGTGGTTTTTTTGTAGGCCATGATGAGCACAAAGTGGCCCACCGTGCCCATCAGCCCGATCAGTACCAAACCCATCCACAGGCTGGCCGATGCCAAGGGTTGCCAGAAGAAGGGCAAAGCCAGCATGGCTGCAATGGAGCCTATCCACCCGGTGTACAGGTGTGTTACCGCCGGGTCTTCGCTACGTGAGAGGCGGCTGGTGAGCAACTGGAAACCGGTGCTGGTGCCCACCAGGGCCAGGGTCAGCAACATGCCCCAGTTGAAATCGTCGCTGCTGGGGCGCACGATGATGAGTGTGCCGACAAAACCGCCCACCACCAGCAACCAGCGCCACACCGAAACGGGTTCTTGCAGTTGCCAAGCGGCCACCATGGTGATGACCAGGGGTGTGAGTGAAATGATGGCCGTGAACTCGGCTACTGGCGTGAATTTGAGGCTTAAAAAAGCCAAAGCACTGGAGGAAGCCAGCAGCAGGCCCCGTGCCAGTTGGAACTTGGGATGCGCCGTTTTGAGCCCATGCCAGCCCTTTTGCGGCAGGATGAAAGCCGTGGTGACAACCGCCTGAAACGTGAAGCGAAACCACATCGCCATGGCCATGGGTACACTGGCGGTGAGCAGTTTGGTGGTGGTGTCCAGGGTGGCAAAACAGGCGGTTGCCAAGACTACCAGGGCAATGCCCAGCAGGGCTTGCTCCGGGCGGCTCACTGGATGCGGTCCGCCAGCAGGTCCCAAACAGGTGTCAGGTTGCCGGGCAAATAAGGCAGGGTGCCCAAATCGGTATGCGATTCGGCCGGGTCATGAAAATCGCTGCCGCGTGAAGCCGCGAGGCCAAATTCAATCGCCGTTTGGGCATAGATGGCGTATTCGGCCACCGTGTGGCTGCCCGTCACCACTTCAACGCCTTGGCCGCCATGCGCCTTGAATTCGCTGAACAGCGCGTATTCCTCATTGGCGGTGAATTTGTATCGCGCCGGGTGGGCGATGACAGCAACGCCGCCGCCTTGTGTGATCCAGGTTACCGCCTCTTTCAGGCTGGCCCATTTGTGTTCTACAAAGCCGGGTTTGCCTTCGGTGAGGTATTTGCGAAAGACCTCGTTGGTGTCTTTGCAAATACCCGCTTCCACCAGATACCTGCCAAAGTGGGTGCGCGAGATCAAATCGGGGTTTCCCACGTATTTGAGCGCCCCTTCGTAAGCGCCTTTGATGCCCACCTGCGCCAGGCCATCGGAGATTTCTTGCGCGCGCTCACGTCGCCCGCCACGGGTTTTGCGAAGGCCCGCTTGCATGCCGGCGTTGTCCGGGTCAAACCCCAGGCCGACGATGTGAACCGTGGTGCCAATGAAGGTGACAGAAATTTCAGTGCCGGTGACGTACTGCAGGCCATTGGCTTTGGCTGCCGCCGCCGCGCGGTGCTGGCCACCGATTTCGTCGTGGTCCGTAAGCGCCCACAACTCAACGCCGTTTTTGGCCGCGCGTTCAGCCAGGGCTTCGGGGGTGAGGGTGCCGTCGGAGACGACGGAGTGGCAGTGCAGGTCGGCGTTGATGATGTTTTGAACGCCGGGGCTGGAGGTCTTTTGAAGGTCAGTCACGCCCCGATTTTAGGTTCTTTGGGTTTTCCCTAGTGCCGTGTGGGTGACAGCGAGCTGGGTGTTTTGAATATTGGTTTAAAAAAAGTCTATTTATTTTAATTTATTAATAATTAATATTGTTAAATTATGCAATTTTGATATTATTAATATAACTAATAATACAACATTTATATCTACAATATATATAAATTACTTTAGCCAATTTTTAAAATTAAATATTATTGTCTTTCTTCCACCAAAAACCGCACCCGGCGCACCCCGTTCCATTCATCGGTTTCCAGCCGGTAGGCCAAATGCGCTTGGGGCGGTAGCGGCTCGGTGTGGTTGAACCAAATGCCATCCACCGGCTGGCCGTGGTGTTTGAGCTTCAAGGCCAGGTGTTTCTCGCCCACCAGGCGTTGTGAAACCACTTCCAGCACTTCGCTGAACACCGGCGGCGCAAAACCCTGGCCCCACACCTCGTGGTGCAGGGTATCGACCATGTCGGCGCGCCGATACGTGGCGGGCAGCGGTCCATCAGTGGCCAGGGTGCGCGTCAGGGTGGCGGCATCCAGCCATTCGGTAGCAACCTGGGTAAGGGCCGCCTCGAACTGGTCAAAGTGTTGCGCCTCAATCGTGCAACCTGCTGCCATGGCATGGCCGCCAAACCGCAGCAGCACCTCGGGGTGGCGTTTGGCCACCAAGTCCAGCGCATCACGCAGGTGAAAGCCGGGGATGGAGCGGCCCGAGCCCTTGAGTTCATGCGCCTTGCCATCGGCCTGGCTGGGGGCAAACACAAAGGCGGGGCGGTGCATTTTGTCTTTCAAACGCGAAGCGACGATGCCTACCACACCTTCGTGGAATGCGGGGTTGAACACACAAATCGCGCCGGGCGGTGTAGCCCCTTCTGCAAACAACGACTCAGCAGCCAGCAGCGCCTGTTCGCGCATGTCGCCTTCAATGTCGCGGCGATGGCGGTTGATGGCGTCCAGCGCCTGGGCCAGTTCAGCGGCACGGGCGGTATCGTCGGTCAGCAGGCATTCGATGCCCAGCGTCATGTCGGCCAAACGGCCCGCCGCGTTGATGCGGGGGCCCAGCGCAAAACCAAAATCAAATGTGGTGGCGGCTTTGATGTCGCGCTTGGCGGCGGTGAACAGCGCGGCAATGCCGGGCTGTACCGCACCGCTGCGGATTCGTTTCAGGCCCTGCGCCACCAGGCGGCGGTTGTTGGCATCGAGCTTGACCACGTCGGCCACAGTGCCCAGGGCGACCAGTGGCAAAAGGGCATCGAGTTTGGGTTGATCTTGCTGCGTAAAAGCGCCCCGAGTTCGTAGCTCCGCCCGCAGCGCCAGCAGCACATAAAACATGACACCCACACCGGCGATGGATTTGCTTTCAAACGGGCACCCGGGCTGGTTGGGGTTGACGGTGGTGTCTGCCGCCGGGATTTGCACGGCGCCATCCACCAGCGCGGGCAGATGGTGATCTGTCACCAGCACCTGCAGGCCCAGGTTTTGGGCGGCTGCCACGCCGGCAAAACTGGCGATACCGTTGTCGACCGTTACCAGCAGGTCTGCACCGCTGGCCTTCACGCGCTGGGCAATCGGGGGGGTCAGGCCATAACCATCCACCACACGGTCGGGCACGATGTAGCTGACGTGTTGCGCGCCCAGCATGCGCAGCCCGCGCACCGCCACGGCACAGGCGGTGGCACCGTCGCAGTCGTAATCGGCCACGATGCAGATTTTTTTATTCAGTGCCATCGCGTTGGCCAGCAGGTGGGCAGCTTCGGGCAGGCCCTTCATGGTGGCAGGCGGCAGCAGCAGCGCCAGGCCGTCGTCCAGCTCGGCCTTGCTTTGCACGCCGCGCGCCGCGTACAGGCGGGCCAGCAACGGGTGCACGCCGGCTTGTTCCAGCGACCAGGCGGTACGTGGGGGTACCTCGCGAACTATTATTTTCATAGCATACTGTGCATGTTATTCATCAACAATGCGCTCTTTTTTCCAAAAATATTCTGGTGAAGGCGCCGCCAGGCGCTTTGGGGGCGATTAACCCAGGTGAGAGCGCGGCGCTCACCACACAAGGTCAGGCGGTCGCCGGTTTCGCCGTCGGGGCTGGCGTAGCGCCCAGCGCGTTGGTTGGCTTGTACGGCGGCGAGCAAGGCAGCGCCGTGATCGGCATCGATTGCTTGCCAGGCGCGGCCCCAGGCGGCCCAGTCTTCGCGTAGCGCAGGGGCCCGCAGAGCGTCTGCAACGACCAGGTCAGTGCCCACAGCTGGGGCCTCCAAACCCGAGGGTAAAACGCCCGTACCGCTGACCCAAAAAGAGTTCACCGCCGGCAAACCGCGCGCGCTGCGTTGGTCGGTGAGCGGATGGGTGTACAGCAGCATTTGCATCTCGCTTTGCAAGCGGCGCAGCAGCTTGGCTTGGGCTGCCGTTGCTGCGGAAAGTGGGGGCTGCCAATCCTGCACATTGCGGCCAATTGCCCGGTCTGGCGACGCGCTTGGCAAGCCGCGAAACACATCGCCACACGCCAGCCAGCGGCCAGGCGTGTCGTCATACAGCGCGATGCCGTCTTGCGCAAAATAGGGCTGCATGGCGGCCAGCAGCGTCTTGGATTCGGTTTCGTCCAGTGCCAAAGCAGCGGGGTCTGTCATGGTGATGTGGGCTGTTTGCACTGACCAGTTCACCGGCGTGATCACTGCCCATGCCGGGGGCGGCGTTGCGGTGTGCGCATTCAGGCCAGGCGAGGTGTGGCTGGCCCGCACGCCGGGCAATTCCTGAAAACCGCCCCGTGCGCGGGCGTAGTAGGCCCCCCAGGGCAGCAGGCCGTCCAGCGCCCCGGCCGATTCGAGACCGCCTGTACCCAGCCATCCGCAGGCGGTGGCCAAGGCCCGTTCGTGGGGCGGTGACAAGCTGTTTTCATCACCCGTTGCAAAGGGTGTAGGTGCCACCAGCGGCGTCAAATGCGCCAAAAGTTGTGTCAGGTGGGGCAGCTTTAACGTGGCCCAGGTGTGTTGGCAGGCCTCAGGCAGGCAGGCGGCAAAAGGAATCAGCAGGTGCATGCAGCGGATTGTCCGCCACCGCGCCGGGGCGCAAGCTTCAACGACAATCCAGCCCATGCAACTCCCCTACGAACTCATTTTGGGCTGGCGCTACACGCGGGCCAGCCGCAGCACGCGGCGCAACGGGTTCATCTCCTTTATTTCCGGCGTGTCCATGTTGGGCATTGCGCTGGGTGTGGCGGCGCTCATCATTGTGCTGAGCGTGATGAACGGCTTTCAGAAAGAAGTGACTGCGCGGATGTTGTCGGTCATCTCCCACGTCGAAGTGCTGGCCCCCGATGGCGCCGCCTTGCCAGATCTTGCCAAAACCCTGGCTGAAATCAAGGCCCACCCGCAAGTGGTAGGCGCAGCACCGTTCATCGCCGCGCAAGGCCTGATCGGTCGGGGTGAAGACCTCAAAGGCGCGGTGATACGCGGCATCGACCCGGCGCTGGAGCCCGAGGTAACCGAACTGGCCGCGCTGCAAAAAACATCATTGGCCCGGTTGCAATCGGGCCAGTTTGGCATTGTGTTGGGGGCCGAACTGGCGCGTTCGCTGGGGGTGCGCACGGGCGATTCGGTCACGCTGATCGCACCCAGCGCCCAGGTCACCCCGGCTGGCGTGGTGCCGCGCCTGAAACAGATGACGGTGGTGGGCCTGTTTGATTCCGGCCACTACGAATACGACGCCGGCCTGGCCATGCTGCATGTGGACGATGCCGCCAAAATCTTCCGGCTGGAAGGCCCCAGCGGCGTGCGTGTCAAGCTGCGTGATTTGCAAAAGGCACGTGAAGTAGGGGCCGAACTGGGAGCCACCCTCACCGGCCGCCCGGTGGTGCGCGACTGGACGCGCCAAAACCGCACCTGGTTTGCCGCCGTGCAATTGGAGAAACGCATGATGTTCATCATCCTCACCCTCATTGTTGCGGTGGCGGCGTTCAACCTGGTGAGCACGCTGGTGATGACGGTAACCGACAAACGCGCCGACATCGCCATTTTGCGCACGCTGGGGGCCAGCCCCGCCAGCATCATGGGCATCTTTGTCGTGCAAGGGGCCATGGTGGGCGTAGTGGGCACGCTGGCCGGGTTGCTGTTTGGCCTGGGCATCGCCTTCAACATCGACGTGATCGTGCCCTTTTTGGAGCGCCTGCTGAGCGCCAATTTTTTGCCCAAAGACATCTACCTCATCAGCCGCATGCCCAGCGACCCACAGCAGGCCGATATCGTGCCGATCGCGGTGATCTCGCTGGTGCTGGCGTTTGTGGCGACGATCTATCCGAGTTGGCGGGCCAGCAAGGTGAATCCGGCAGAGGCCCTCAGATATGAGTGATGTTGTTTTAAAAGCCGCTGGCCTTACCAAACGCTTCCACGAGGGCCCGCTGGATGTCACCGTGTTGCAAGGTGTCGATCTCGAAGTCAACGCGGGTGACACTGTAGCCATCGTGGGCACGTCAGGCTCCGGCAAAAGCACCTTGCTGCATGTGCTGGGCGGGCTGGACGCACCCAGCAGCGGCACAGTGCAAATCCAGGGCCAGGAATTAACCCGACTCAACGCGGCGCAGCAAGGCGATTTGCGCAACCGCCATTTGGGTTTTGTCTACCAGTTTCACCACTTGTTGCCTGAATTCACCGCGCTAGACAACGTTGCCATGCCCTTGTGGATTCGCCGCACGCCACGTGCGCAAGCTGCTCAGGCGGCGGCATCGATTCTTGCGTTGGTGGGGCTGAATGACCGCCTGCATCATCGTCCGTCAGAACTTTCAGGTGGCGAGCGCCAGCGCGTGGCCATTGCGCGTGCCTTGGTCGCACAGCCCGCTTGTGTGCTGGCCGACGAACCCACCGGCAACCTGGATCGCCAAACCGCGCAAGGCGTTTTTGATTTGATGCTGCAACTGGCGCGGGATCAAGGCACAGCCTTTGTGGTGGTTACCCATGACGCGGCCTTGGCCGCGTGTTGCCAGCGACAATTCAGGCTCGATCAGGGGCGGCTGACAGCTGCGTGATTGCTTATTTTTCTCTGCTTATTTTTCCATGACGAAACCCGGATTCACCACCACCAACGTACACGCCGACCAGCATTTCGGCGTGGAGCACGGCGGCATTCACAAACCCATCCACACTTCGGTGCAATACGGCTATGAGAAGGTCGAAGACCTGATCGGCGTGTTTCAGGGCAGCATCAAAGGCGGCTTCAACTACGCGCGCCAGGGCACCCCTACTACCGCCGCGCTGGAGGCCAAAATCACCCAGATGGAGCAGGGCGTGGGCAGCATCAGTTTTGCCACCGGCATGGCCGCCATCACCGCGATGTTTCTCACGTTGCTCAAGGCGGGCGATCACCTCATCTCCAGCCAGTTTGTCTTTGGCAACACCAACAGCCTGATCAGCACCCTGCGCGATTTGGGCATCGACGTCAGCATGGTCGATGCCACCCAGGCCGACGCCGTAGCCGCAGCAATCAAGCCCAACACCCGCATGGTGTTTGTTGAAACCATTGCCAACCCGGCCACCCAGGTGCCCGATTTGGCGGGCATAGGCGCGCTGTGCAAACAGCACGGCCTGCTCTACATTGTGGACAACACCATCACTTCGCCCTGGCTGTTTTTGCCCAAAACCGTGGGTGCCGGTTTGGTCATCAATTCACTCACCAAAACCATCGCCGGCCACGGTGCGGCGCTGGGTGGTGCGGTTACCGATACCGGCGTGTTCGACTGGTCTGCCTACCCCAATATTTTTGCCAACTACCGCACCGGCGACCCCAAGGGCTGGGGCTTGCAGCAGGTACGCAAAAAAGGCCTGCGCGACATGGGCGGCACGCTGAGTTCAGAGCACGCCCACCAGATCAGTGTGGGCGCTGAAACGCTGGCGCTGCGTTGCACCCAAACCAGCAATACCGCGTTGGAGCTGGCGCGCTACCTTGAATCACACAGCGCAGTGCAACGCGTGTTTTACCCCTCGCTCGAATCGCACCCGCAACACGCCTTTGCCAAGCAGCACTTCAAAGCCGGTTCGTGGTTGTTGGCCTTTGAAGTGGGCGATGAAGCCGCCTGCCTGCGGTTTGTGAACCGCCTCAAACTCCCCGTGGTCGCCACCGGCCTGGGCGACACCCGCAGCTTGGTTATCCCCGTGGCGCCAACCATCTTTTGGGAAATGGGTTTGCAGAACCGGCAGAAGATGGGCATTTCTGAAGGGCTGATCCGGTTCTCGGTGGGGCTGGAAGACACGGCCGATTTGCTGGCAGATTTTGAGCAGGCTTTGGGGTAGCGCAGTCTTGCTGTTGGTGCCCCATTGGTGCACTGCGCGCAACCGTTCAGCGAAGGGCGGGGCGGGCCGAGGCACTCCAACGCCAGACAGGTCGGCTGGGGCCTGGGTGACTACCGTCAGGCGAGGTCACGTATCAGGGTGACAACCTTGGTGGTGATCATGTCGACCGCCGGGCCATTGGCGCCGTGCGGCAAGATCACATCGGCGTGGCGCTTGGTGGGCTCAATAAACTGCTTGTGCATGGGGCGCACGGTGTCCATGTATTGGGTGATGACGCTCTCTGTGCTGCGACCTCGCTCGGCAATGTCACGTTGTAGGCGGCGAATAAAGCGCACGTCGGGTGCGGTGTCGACAAAAATCTTCAGCGACATCATGGCGCGCAGGTCAGCGTCATACAGTGCAAACAAGCCCTCGACCACAATCACCGGCGCGGGCTTGACGGTGGTGGTAAGGGCGGCGCGGTTGTCCTGCGAAAAATCGTAGGTCGGCATTTCGATGGGTTCGCCACGGCACAAAGTTTGCAAGTGCTGCACCAGCAAGGGCCAGTCAAACGCTTGCGGATGGTCATAATTGGTTTTGCGACGCGCCTTGGGCGACAAATGGCTTTGGTCGCAGTAGTAATCGTCCTGAAACACCACCGAAGCCATTTGCGGCCCGATGGATGCCAGCACCTGGCGCGTAACCGTCGATTTGCCGCTGCCGCTGCCGCCGGCTACGCCGATCACGAAGGGTTTGGGGGTTGGGTGGCTCATGCAAGTGCCCGTGTTAGCTTATGCACGATGTTAGCAACCAGGGGGGCCAATGGCTTCAAACAATAAACACAATAGGGGCTGACATGAAAGTCCATGTCTACAGCACCCGCCTTTACGATCGCCAGGCGCTGGAGCGCAGCCCGGGCTTTGCGGCACACCACTTCACTTTTCTGGAAGCGCGGCTGGACGCCAGCACCGTGGCCACAGCCGCAGGCGCAGACGCCGTGTGTGCGTTTGTCAACGACCAGCTTGATCGCACGGTGCTGCAGGGCCTCAAAGCCCTGGGCGTGCGCCTGGTGGTGCTGCGCTGTGCGGGCTTTAACCAGGTAGACCTAGTGGCCGCGCAAGAACTGGGCATGGCCGTGGCCCGTGTGCCCGAGTATTCGCCCCATGCCGTGGCCGAGCACCCGCTGGCGCTGCTGCTCACGCTGAACCGCAAGATCCACCGTGCCCATGCCCGCGTGCGTGAGGGCAACTTTGCGCTGGACGGCTTGCTGGGCTTTGACGTGCATGGCCGCACGGTTGGCATTGTGGGCACCGGCCGCATTG
>JANOWY010000115.1:0-3646 GCA_031418135.1 Rhodoferax sp.
ATCGGGATCTCATTGGCCAGCACGGCGTTCATCATCGGGCCACCGCCCCGGTAGGGGATGCCGGTCAGGAAGATGCCGGTGTTTTGTTTGAACAGCTCCATCGCCATGTGGCCGCTGGCGGCGTAGGTGTAGCCGTAGTCCAGCTTGCCGGGGTTGCTTTTGGCGTAGGCGACCAGGTCTTTCACGGTTTTAAAGGGCCGGTCTGCATTCACAACCAGCACATTGGGGCCGTGGTGAATCTGGCTCACGTGGACGTAATCGGTGTTGGAGTTGTACTTGAGGTTGGGGTCCAGCCCGTGCGCCACCGCATTGCTGCCGACACCGGTGAGCGTGAGGGTGTAGCCGTCGGCTGGTGCCTTGGCGCCGCGCTCCGCGCCGATCACGCCGCCGCCGCCACCGATGTTTTCCACCAGGAACGGCTGCTTGAGAATCCTGCTGAGTTCGTCAGAGGCCATACGCGCCATGATGTCGCTGGTGCCACCCGGCGGGAACGGCACGATGACCTTGACAGGTTTGTTGGGGTAATCGGATTGTGCGTAGAGGGCACCCGAAAACGCTACTATAAAAATAGCTAACAATATAAGCGATTTGTCAACAAAAAGCCATTTTTTCATAAGTATTTCGCCTGGAAACTATTTGTTTGACAAGTTGACATTATCCGTCGTTGCTTGCTTGTGCACATCATGACAAGCCCGGATGTGGGTTTCACGTGGGCAGCGAAGGCGCAGGGGCTCTTAAAAGGCTCAGGTTGCCTTTCAAAATTGGTTTGCTCGTTGTGTGTTCATCGCCGTTTGGTGAGCTTCACCGGGTTCTCGTCCAGCCGGCGGCTTGCTGCAAGAGACACCTTTCAGAGCGAATTCAATGCGGTGTGGATTAAACTGGTTTTTCTGAAAAAACAGGAGACCCGCATGAAAAGTTTTGATGTCGTTGAATGGGGCAAGCCCCTGCAGCAAGCGGTGCGCGAAACCCCGGCGCCTGGCCCCAATGAAGTTTTGATGCGCCTGAGCTTTTGCGGGGTGTGCCACTCGGATGTGCATATACGCGAAGGCTATTTTGATATGGGCGGTGGTGTCAAGAACGTGCTGGCAGACCGGGGTATGAAGTTGCCCTTGATCTTGGGCCACGAGCCCATCGGTGTGGTGGCGGCAGTCGGTGCATCGGTAACAGGCGTGCGCGTGGGTGAGACCTACCTGGTCAATCCCTGGATTGGTTGCGGCAAATGCGGCGCCTGTCTCAAAGGGCAAGATAACTTGTGCAACGCCATGGCGGCGATGGGCATGGTGCGCCCAGGCGGTTTTGCCACCCACTTGATGGTGCCCGATGCACGCTACCTGGTGGATGTGCAGGGCCTTGACCCTGCGCAGGCCGCTGTATTGGCTTGCTCGGGTGTGACGGCCTATTCTGCCGCTGCCAAGCTGGGCCCGCCCGAGGCTGGCCAGTGGGTAGCGGTGTTGGGCTGCGGTGGCCTGGGCCTGATTGGTGTTGCGATCCTCAAAGCGCTGGGGCATCAAAACATCATTGCCTGCGATATAGACGATGCCAAGCTGGAGGCAGCCAAGGCAGCAGGCGTTGAGCACGTGCTGAATCTCAAGACCGGCGGGCCGGCCCAGCTGCTGGCTTTGTCTGGCGGTGGCTTGCACGGCATGATCGATTTTGTGGGTGCGCCCACAACAGCCGCATTGGCAATACCTTCACTTCTGAAGGGTGGGCGGTTTGTTTCTGTCGGGCTTTTTGGCGGTGCCGCCACCATTCCGCTGGTGGCTTTGGCCATGCGCGAGATTTCGCTGATGGGTTCGGCGGTGGGCAGCACCGCGCAGATGCGCGAACTGGTCGCCCTGGTGCGCAGCGGCAAGCTGACACTGCCAGCGGTTCAGGTGCGCCCGCTGGCCCAAGCCGAACAAAGCCTGCAGGACCTGCAGGCCGGTCGTGTCACGGGGCGCGTGGTGCTGGACACCCAGTCTGAGGCCGCTTAGCCGCACCCACCATTCTTTCGATTCAAACGCCCGTTCGATTTTTGGGCTTAATCGGCACCACCAACGATGGCAAGACGTGTTTTGGAAGCAATACCGCGATTAGCGCACGAGCCTACTAGCGCAGCGTGGCGAAAAACTGGCGCAGCTCGGGCACCAACAAATCGGGCTGCTCCATGGCGGCAAAGTGCCCGCCTTTGGGCATCACGCGCCAGTGCGTGATGTGGGTGTAACGCGCTGCCATCCAGCTGCGCACCGGGGTGATGATTTCTTTGGGAAAAACCGCGACGCCGGTGGGCACCGTAATGGGCAGTTTCAGCCCCGGTTTGCCAAAACTTTCCCAGTACAAACGCGCTGACGATGTGGCCGAGGCGGTGGCCCAATACAGCATCACGTTGGTGAGCAATTCATCGGGGGTGAGGATGTTTTCGGGGTGGCCATCGCAATCGGTCCAGGCCCAGAATTTCTCCAGAATCCAGGCGGCCTGGCCGGCTGGCGAATCGGTCAGCGCGTAACCCAGGGTTTGCGGGCGGGTGGCTTGTTGGGTGGAATAACCGCTGTCCCATTGCCGGTAATAGTCCATGCCTTGCAAGGCGACTTTTTCTTCGGCAGTGGGTTCGCCATTCACTTGGGGTCGTGAGCCCATTGCCAAGGTGATGTGAATCCCGATGCAATGTGCGGGGTCTTGCGCACCCACCGAGCTGGTCACCGCAGAACCCCAGTCGCCACCCTGCGCGGCGTACTGCGCGTAGCCCAATCGCGCCATGAGTTGCATCCAGGCCTGCGCAATGCGGTCCACACCCCAGCCCGTGGTGGTGGGTTTGCCCGAGAAGCCAAATCCGGGCAACGATGGGCACACCACGTGGAACGCGTCTTCAGCCTGGCCGCCAAACAGCGTGGGGTTGGTCAGCGGTTCGATCACCTTGTGGAACTCGGCGATGGAGCCCGGCCAGCCGTGCGTCAGCAGCAGCGGCATGGCGTTGACGTGCGGCGATACCGCGTGGATGAAGTGGATGTCGATGCCGTCAACCGCCGAGATGAACTGGGGAAACCGGTTCAGTGCGGCTTCTTGTTGGCGCCAATCAAAACCATCGGCCCAATAAGCGCAGATGTCCTGAATCCACTTGAGCGGTGCGCCCTGGCTCCAGTCGTTGACCAACTCGGCTTCAGGCCAGCGGGTGTTGTGCAGGCGGGCGCGCAGGTCTTGCAGCACGGCATCAGGCACTGCGATTTGAAAAGGGCGAATCGAATCGTTGGCCATGGGCTAGTGTCTTTCGTTGCTTGCAGATTCAACACCCGCTTGGAGGCAGGCGCAGATCAACCCTTGAGCAGATTGCCCAGCGCAATCAACCCCGGCACGGTGATCGGGTCATTCGCCGCGCTGTAGGCGATGGGGTGCGAGGCAAACCGCGCCACCACCAGTTCGGCCTTGGGGGCGATGTAGAGGCGCTGGCCATGGATGCCGCGCCCCTCGTAGGCATCATGTTCATTGTGGGTCACCCACCACATGTTGCGGTAGCTATAGCCGGGTATCAGCCCATAACCGGCTTTGGCAAACTTGGCCTTGTCGCTGCCCCGGTTGCAATCTGCCACCACTGCTTCGGGTATCACCTGCTGACCACCCGCCACGCCTTGGCAACGCATCATCTCGCCAAACCGGGCCATGTCGCGCAATG
>JANOWY010000116.1:0-1837 GCA_031418135.1 Rhodoferax sp.
GCCTTGGGCAGGCTGCCGTGTTGGCGAATCGCCTGCAACACCACCCGCTCATTGAACTGGCGCATGCCCACGTGGTTGGAGCCGCGCGGGCGCAAAAACGCCAGCGGCGACAGGGGGGCCGGGTTGAGCGGGGGCTGGATAACGTCTTGCAAGATGGTGTCCATTAGACCAAGAATTCCGGACGTTTTGGCCAGTGCACCGCATGTTTTCGGTGATGCTCATGGCTGGGGCCATCTTTGCAAAACCAACGCGGTTGTTTACGGATGCTGTTCAGCCTGCCTCCGACCATTGCGCCTTCAACAGGCGGTGCTGAATCTTGCCCGTCGCGGTGCGCGGCATGTCGACATCGGCAATGAAACTCACGGATGTTGGGCACTTGAACCCCGCCAAGCGCGCCTTGCACCAGGCTCGCACGTCTTGCGATGTTAACGAATGCCCTTCGTGCAGGACGACGACAGCGTGCACGGCTTCGCCCCACTTGGGATGGGCGACGCCAATCACCGCGACATCTTTCACTGCAGGCATGGCACCCACCACACTTTCGACCTCGGAGGGGTACACGTTTTCGCCGCCGGTAATGATCATGTTGCTTTTGCGGTCTACCAGCCAGATGTAGCCGTCGCCGTCGCGTCGGGCCATGTCGCCGACTGAACTCCAGGCACCCCGAAAAGTCTCGGCTGTTTTTTCAGGGTTCTTCCAGTATCCGTCAAACACATAGGCAGTGCGTGCGTAAAGCTCGCCAACTTCGCCATCGGGCACCTCCTGACCACGTTCATCGAGGATGCGAATGGCACCGCTGCCGACCCATTCGCGGCCAACCGAGCCGAGCCGGTCGATTTGTTCGTGGGGGCGCAGCAGTGTTACCCACCCGTGTTCGGTCGACCCGTATAACTCGTAAAGTTTGCCATTGCGGAACTGTTCCAGGATGGCCAGTTTGGTGTCTTTGCGTGCTGGCGCAGACGAGATCAGCAACTTGCCAACGCTGCTCACGTCATACCGTTGTTTCACCGCTTGGGGCAGTGAGAGCAGCATGATGTAGTGGGTGGGCACAAGCGAGGTGAAGGTGACCCGGTCGTGGGCCAGTGTGGCAAGCAGCGCCTCGGGGTCGAAACTGCGCCGGTCGTCTATGACACACGTGGCACCCAGGTGGATGAAGGTGGTGCCGAAGTAGAGAGAGTTTGCGTGGCACAGTGGCATCACCAGAAGGCCGGTGTCATCGCGCGAGAAACCCATCTCCAGTGCCGTGGCCAATGCCATCAGGCTGCTGCCAGCGTGGCTGCGCATGGCACCCTTGGGGCGGCCTGTGGTGCCCGATGTGTACATCAGCGCACACAGGTCGTTGGGCTGCACGGCTTCGAACTTAGCCGATGCGTTGGCGGACGCCACCACCTCTTCGTAGGCGGACCAGCCCGCAGAGGGCGCAGCGCCGATAACAACAAAACACCCCGCGCGCTGGGGCATTTCATCGCGGATGGTGTCCAGGGTTGCGCAGAACTCGGTACCCGCAATCACTGCAGATACATCCGCGTGGCCAGCGATGTAGGCGATCTCTTTGGCAGTCAATCGGAAGTTGACAGGCACTGCCACCAAGCCGGTTCACGCCAGGGCGACGTAGATCTCCATCCACTCCAAACAGTTGTAGGCCACGATAGCCACACGGTCGCCCTTGCGCAAGCCCTGGGCCAGCAACCCCGCGCCCAGCCGCGTCGCGCGCTCGTCCCACTGGGCATACGTCAGCGCCCGCTGCGAATCGCGCGCGCCAACCTTGGCGGGCGTGAGCCGGGCATGGGTGGCTACCGCATCGGAAATGGTGAGCAGTTGGGTCACAAAAAAACTC
>JANOWY010000117.1:0-21374 GCA_031418135.1 Rhodoferax sp.
CTCCAGCGCCGCCAAAACCATTGACCGGATCATCGACGTGTTCCCGGCCGACGAAAAAGAAATGGTGCGGGCCATGTTGTCTGAATCGCTGCAAGCGGTGATTTCACAAACCCTGTGCAAAACCAAGGACGGCCAGGGCCGGGTGGCGGCGCACGAGATCATGCTGGGCACCAGCGCCATTCGCAATTTGATTCGTGAAGCCAAAGTGGCACAGATGTATTCCTCCATCCAGACCGGCAACAGCGTGGGTATGCAGACGCTGGACCAGAACCTGACCGACCTGGTCAAACGCAACATCATCAGCCCGGCCGAAGCGCGCAGCAAGGCAAAGATTCCCGAAAACTTCCCCGGCTGAAGATCTGGCCGGACTGAAACAAACTTTCGACTTTCCAGGTTCGCCACTGCATCAAGGAGAACGCCATGAACGGCCCGAAAGACAGCGATTTTGAAGACACCCGCGAAGCAGACGACGCGACTGATTCGGTGTTGTTTTCCACGGCTTTTGCCGGCCTCGGCCTGGAAGGCGCTGCACTGGTTCCTTGGGAAGCCCGGGCGGTTGAAATTGATGCCCGGCGCAGCAGCACCGAGCGTGGCACGCAGATGCTGCAAAGCGCATGGGCGCAAGACAAATACATGAGCCAGCTGGCACCGGCCTCCATCGCCAACCTGGGCCGTTTTTTTGATTTCGCCTACGTGGTGGGCAACCGCGACATCATCCGTCAGGACGAATACGGCGATTACATGGTGGTGGTGCTCTCAGGCACCATTGCGGTTGACCGCGAACAACCCTGGGGTGAACGCCTGCGCCTGGCCGAAACCCGTACGGGAGACATCCTGGGTGAAATGTCGCTGCTCGATAGCGGCATCCGGTTTTCAACCTGCACGACGCTGACCTCTTGCGACGTGGCCATTTTGAGCGCCCAGGGCATGGACGAGATGATGAACGCCGATCCCAAACTTGCCGCCAGCCTGGTGGTGTTATTGGCCCGCAAACTCTCGCTGCGCTTGCGCGTCGTGAGTGCGCGGCTGAGCGAAAACAAGACCGGCTGACAGGCACCGCTATACCGCCCTGTCGCCACACTGCAATTCAAGCCCCAAAGGACTCCCTCACATGGAACGCGATCAGGCCACAAAGTTCATCAATGACTTGCTGAAACTCATGGTCAGCCGCAACGGCAGTGACCTTTTCATCACCGGTGACTTTCCGCCCGCCATCAAGGTCGATGGAAAAGTCACGAAGGTATCGCCGCAGCCCCTCAACGCCGGGCATACGTTGGCGCTGGCACGTTCGGTGATGAACGACAAACAGGTAGCGGAGTTCGAAAGGACCAAAGAATGCAACTTTGCCATTTCGCCGCCGGGCGTGGGCCGGTTTCGCGTCAACGCTTTTATCCAGCAAGGCAAAGTGGGCATGGTGATGCGGGTGATCCCGGCCGTTTTGCCCACCATTGACGGCCTGGGCGTACCGCAGGTGCTCAAAGAAGTGGTGATGGCCAAACGCGGCCTGTGCATTCTGGTGGGGGCCACCGGCTCCGGCAAATCCACCACGCTGGCCGCCATGGTGGATTGGCGCAATGAAAACTCATTTGGCCACATCATCACCATTGAAGACCCGGTTGAATTTGTGCATGCCCACAAAAACTGCGTGATCACCCAGCGTGAAGTGGGCCTGGACACCGACAACTGGGAAATTGCCCTCAAAAACACCTTGCGCCAAGCGCCTGATGTGATCTTGATGGGTGAAGTGCGCGACCGCGAAACCATGGAGCACGCCATCGCCTTCGCCGAGACCGGCCACTTGTGCCTTTGCACGCTGCACGCCAACAGCGCCAACCAGGCGCTGGATCGGGTGATCAACTTCTTCCCCGAAGAACGGCGCCCGCAATTGCTGATGGATTTGTCGCTCAACCTCAAATCCATCATCTCGCAGCGCCTCATCCCCAAGCAAGACGGCAAAGGTCGTTCGGCAGCTGTCGAGATTTTGCTGAATACCCCGCTGATTTCTGACCTGATCTTCAAGGGCGATGTGTCCGAGATCAAGGAGATCATGAAGAAGAGCCGCCAGCTGGGTATGCAGACCTTTGACCAGGCGTTGTTTGATGCCTATGAAAACAACGCCATCAGTTATGAAGACGCGCTGCGCAATGCCGATTCTTTGAACGACCTGCGGCTGCAGATCAAACTCAACAGCGTGCGCGGAAAAACGCAGGATTTGAGTGCGGGCACCGAGAACTTTGCCATCGTTTAGGGTGCGCTCATAAATCCGCCCATTGGGCGAATTGCTAAGCGCACCCTCTGTCAACTTTAGGAGTAACGAATGACCAGCATCAATCCAAAAACATACGAAACCTCACCCTCCCGCAACGTCGCCTTCCTGGGCCTGGGTGTCATGGGCTACCCCATGTCCGGGCATCTGGCAAAAGCGGGGCACAACGTCACCGTGTACAACCGCACGGCGGCCAAATCAGCGGCCTGGTGTGCCGAATTTGGCGGGCAACACGCCCTGACGCCGCGCGAAACGGTTGCCAGCGCAGACATCGTTTTTTGCTGCGTTGGCAATGACGCCGACTTGCGCAGTGTGGTGCTGGGCGCAGACGGTGGTTTTGCCGGCATGAAACCGGGCGCGATTTTTGTTGACCACACCACCGCATCTGCCGATGTGGCCCGGGAGTTGTCTGCTGCAGCGCAAAAAGGCGGTTTTCAGTTCATCGATGCACCGGTTTCCGGTGGCCAAGCGGGTGCGCAAAACGGGCTGTTGACGGTCATGTGTGGTGGCGACGCAGCGGCATTCGAAGCGGCGAAACCCACCGCCATGGCCTTCTCGCGCGCGTTCACGCTACTGGGCGCCAGCGGCGCGGGCCAACTGGCCAAAATGGTGAACCAGATATGTATTGCCGGGTTGGTGCAAGGCCTCTCGGAAGCCATTGCCTTTGGCCAGCGTGCCGGGCTGGACATGAACCAGGTGCTGGAGGTAATCGGCAGAGGCGCGGCGCAAAGCTGGCAACTGGACAACCGCGGCAAAACCATGGTGGCCGGCAAATTCGACTTTGGTTTTGCCGTGGACTGGATGCGCAAAGATTTGGGTTTGGTGCTGGACGAAGCCAAACGCAATGGTGCCAAGCTGCCCGTGACGGCGTTGGTGGACCAGTTTTATGCCGATGTGCAAGAAATGGGCGGCCAACGTTGGGATACGTCGAGCCTGATCAAGCGCTTGAGATGAGATAGAAGAGCCCCCACGCTCCACCGTTTCACGGGTCGCTGCCCCCCGAGGGGGCGCATTTTGCCTGGGGACGGCCCGGCGGCAAAACCTTTGCCCCCACCCTCCGCCGTTGCGCAGGTCGCTGCCCCCTCCCCCGACGCGGTGATTTAGCCGCCGCGGTTTTGTTCGGGTGGTTGTGGCTTCGGCGTGAGCTGTTGCAACTCTTCCTCGCTGATGATTTCGAGCACGCGTACCAGTCGCTGAACACCCACTACGGTTCTGGCGATTTCTGTGGCACGGTCGGCCTCGCGTTTGCTAACGCGACCCATGATGTAAGTGGTCCCGCGCTCGGTAACAATTTTGAAGGCATTGGCATACAGGTCTTTGGCATCGACCAGGCCGGCCTTGACCTTGCCCGTTACCAGCGAGTCGGAGGAACGTTGTGGCAGGGTGGAATTGCCCAACACGCCCAGCTCATTGATGATGCTGCGCACGTTCTCCACCTTGCTGACCAGTTGCTCTATTTGCTGGCGGTCTTGCGCTGTGGGCACTTCACCGGTCAGCAGCACCTGGCGGTTGTAACTGTTGACGTTGACATGCACCTTTTCGCCAACGGTTTCGCGAATTCGGGCATTGCTGCGCAATTCGATGCCTTCGTCTTCCAGTTGGGCACCTGACGTTCGGCGATCAGTGGCGACCAAAGCACCGCCCACCATGGCACCACCGATCACAAAAGGCACCAGCGGCACACAGCCCACCAGCACCGAAACAGCCGCCGCTGCCAACGCAAATTTGCGGCCCGTTCGCAGCCAAAAACTATTCAAATTTTTCATGCGCCGGTTTCCTGTTCACCCAAAAGTTGATTGTCAACTGCATCACAGAGGCAATGGATCACCAGGATATGAACCTCCTGGATGCGAATGGTTCGATCATGTGGCACGCAGATGTGCACATCGGTGTCGCGCAATGCCTGCGTCAATTTGCCACCATTGCGGCCAGTCAGGGCAATCACGGTCATTTCACGTTCATGCGCGGCTTCGATGGCCGCCAGCACGTTGGCAGAATTGCCGCTGGTGGTAATGGCCAACAGCACATCACCCGGTTGCCCCAGGGCGCGCACCTGACGCGAAAACACCACGCTGTAGTCATAGTCATTGGCGATGCAGGTCAGCACTGAACTATCAGCGGTAAGCGAAATGGCCGCCAGTTCAGGCCGCTCGCGCTCAAAACGCCCGACAAACTCGCCCGCAAAATGCAGCGCATCGGCGGCCGAACCACCATTTCCGCAAGCCAGCACTTTGCCGCCACTGGTAACACACGCCAGCAACGCCTGAACCGCCTGAGCGATGGGTTTGCTCAGGACCTGTGCCGCCTGGTATTTCAGGTCGGCGCTGTCGATGAAATGTTGTTGGATACGTTGCTCAAGCATGCGGCAATGATAACTGCCCTACTATTGCCCAGGGTCGAAGACCAACGGGGCACCAAAGAGCGTAGCCGTGGAGCCCCCTCACAGCGGACAACTGCACGCAATGTGTTCAAAGTAGTGGCATGACCGTGCCTACCTGGACAGAATGTCGCGCGTTTCTCGCAAATACAGCGTGCCGTTGGCCACGTCTTCAACGGTGACTTCATGGCGCACATATCGACGTTCGCGTTTGACGTATTTGTCGATTGCCGTCGCGGTAATGCGCACTGTAGCACCCACGGGTATGGGTTCGAAAATCTCGGAGTCATGGAAGGTGTGTATCGAGCCGATCGCGAACGGCTTGGTATGGTCGAACTGCACCGACAGCACAAAGTGGGACACCATCAGCGGTGGCACCACCGCTGCACCGAAAGGCGATTCACCGGGGATGTACCAGGTGTTCATTCGCCAGCCTTCGTACCAGGGGTTGAAATCCTCCACCGCATCGGCATACAAAATAACCAGCTCGGGCGTGATGTGAAGGTCACGCCAGAGCGAGTCACCTACGGCCACCATGTCCCAATAAGTTTGTGACTCCGACGCCAGACTGTCGATGAATTCTCGGGTCTGGCGGATCTGAATTTGGCCCATGGGACGCAGTCCATCGGTCTTTACGGCTTGATTGATCATTTCGATGTCCTTTGGAGTGTTTTGAATGTTGAGAAGTCGACTCAAACGCCAACATCGACTTCAACCCAGCCGACGGTCTTTTTCTCGCCAGCCTCGTTATCAGCCCAGACATCCACTGTGAAGCGGTAACCTTTGCCTTTGGCAGTCTTCTCGCGCACCACCCCATGGGTGGTGATGACCTCGTTGGCCAAAGTGGAGGCGATATATTTGCAAACCACCCTTGCATTGCGGAAAAAGTGAACCCCGAAGTGGTTGACGCACATCTCCGCGATGTAGGCGGAGGACATCTCGCCTGTTTGGATCGGGGCTTTCAGGCCGGTTTCTGCGGCATAAACCGGATCCCAATGGTTTGGGTTGAAACGGCCCCACAGCCGCGAGCCCATGAGCTGAATGGCGGCCTTCTTCTTGACCTCCATCAATTGGTAACCGACCGGTGTGTCGGGCGTGATCAGGCAGGTTTCGGCAGTGCCTTTTGAGTCATTTGTTTCCATGTTTGTTCCTTGGTTTAGATTTGGGGGTTCACCCACGTGCCCAAAGGTTTGAGCGACGGGGTTGACGGGATCAAGCGGCGGTGGCACCCAGTGCCTCAATTGCCATCTTGATCAGCAGGAACTTGCGGGCTCGCCCAGAGGGTGTCGCGGGGATATCTTCGGCGCGGATGGGCAGCACATGCCGTGGCACCTTGAAGCGTGCCAGCCGTGCGGCGCAAAAATCGGTTAGTTGTGCAAGCGTGACGAGCGGCTGTTCACGCAACACCACGAAGGCAACACCAACTTCACCCATGCGGATGTCTGGCACCGGTACAACGTGGGCCTGCAACACAGCAGGGTGGGTGACGAGCAGGTCTTCAATTTCGGTCGGGAGCACTTGTTCGCCGCCACATCGGTAGGATTCCTTGAGCCGCCCAGCAAGCAGCAAGTAGCCATCTGCGTCCAACGTGCCCAGATCACCCGTATGCAGCCAGCCATCGGCCGTGAACGCAGCGGCGGTGGCTTCGGGTTTGTTGTAATAACCGGCAGTTACTCCCATGCCCCTGGCTTGTAGTTCCCCGATTTGGCCCCACGCGACCTCTTCGCCGCTGCCAGGGTTCACGACACGGTACACCACCAGCTTTCCGCCATTTGCGGCGTCCCCCGCTGGCCCTACATCGCGCAGCTTGCCATTGGTTGTCAGCAGGCGCTCCATTGGGTCGTCAGGACGGGTTACGGTGCTGGATGCCGTAATTTCAGTCATTCCGTAGCCACTGGTCACCTCAGCGGGCTGCATCAGGTCAAATATCTGTCGCCAGATGTACGCAGGCGAACGCCCCCCCGACGAGATCACCGAATGCAAAGAAGAGAGGTCGTAGGGCCTTTTTTTCAACTCGTCCAGCAGCGCGAGGGTCATGGTTGGAACCAGCAGTACATCGGTCGCACGCTGGTTTGCAATGGCCTCCAGTGTAGAAATGGCATCAAACTTGAGTTGCGGAACGATACTGCCGCCCACAAATATCACAGCCAACATGCCTTCGACATAGCCGTATACGTGGTACATCGGCAATGAAAACACGATGCGCCGACCATCTTCAAATGCGCGGCCATAGGTGCTCCCAAAAGCCGCGCGTAACATCATGTCATGTGTCAGCATCACACCCTTGGGCGAACCGGTTGTGCCAGAGGTGTAAATGATGTCTGAGTTGGACATCGGCCCAGGATGATCGATGGGCTGCCACGGCACGGCAGTGGCGGCCAGGTCAGAGAGAGTCGCGGCACCTGCCCGCACCGGCGCACCGGCGGTTGCGAAGACCACCACATGCTTGAGGCTTGGAAATACGTCCCCACCGCCGCGCCGCTCCCAACCCGGGGCGAGCTCATCCAGGAACAACAGGTATTCCAGGTCGCGAAACCGGTCCATGGTGACCAGCAGCGACGCATCTGACTGGCGCAGCACATAGCCCAATTCATCGCGACGGTTCAGGAAATTGATGGGTACGGCCACTGCGCCCACGCGAGAAATGGCGAACTTCAAAGCGACAAATTCCGGGTAATTGGCGAGCAGCAGGGCAACATGGTCACCAGGGCGAACACCAGCGGCGATCAAACCGGTGGCCAACCGCTCCGACCATGCCTGAATCTCGCGATAAGACCAACTGCCCCGATCCGTGACGACATACGGCCGATCAGGAAACTCGTCGGTCGCGGCGTCCAGCGCTTGGTCCAGTGTGCGTGCTTGCCAAACTGGAAAACGCCGCCACAGCGCCTGCTGGCGCTCGGTGATAGTGCCCAGTTGATGACGGGCCTGATGGGTGTTTGACAAGCCGACAGGAATCGTGGACGAGCGCATGGATTGTTCCTCGCAGAGCGACAAAACTGACGCTCAAACGCAATTGTAATACTGATAAGTATTGATATCTACTTATATGAAACAGTAAATTACCCTATGAAAGTTCAAAATGAGTTGGGAAGAATGAATAAATGACTTGCACATTACTGTTGAGTATGTTTAAATACCTTCAAGAAATTTTGCTAAATCTGTGCGCTGGCATCAAAAAGAGCTTGAAGGCAAACAGTTTGATGTCGGACCTCTGGATGGAGATGGGTACATGGAACATGTTGATGCAATCGTGATTGGTGCCGGGTTTGCGGGGCTGCGCGCCTTGCACACCTTGCGAGGCATGGGCAAACGGGTTCAGGTGCTGGAAGCCAGCGCAGGTGTGGGCGGGGTCTGGTACCACAATGGCTACCCCGGAGCGCGCTGCGACGTTGAAAGCTACGACTACTCTTACGGCTTTTCCCCTGAGCTCGAACAGGAATGGCGTTGGAGCGAGCGTTATGCAACCCAGCCCGAGATCCTGCGTTACATTGACCATGTGGTGGAGCGCTTCGACCTGCGCAAGGACATCATTTTCAATACCCGCATGGCGCGCGCGGCGTACGACGAAAAGGCGGCCCGCTGGATCATCACGGCCGAAGACGGACGCCAATGGTCGACGAAACTCTTCGTAAGCTGCGTGGGCCAACTCTCGACGACCAAGAGCCCAGGTTATCCCGGCCAGGCCAGCTTCAAGGGCGAGATCATCCACAGCGCGGTCTGGCCCAAGCACAAGGTGGAGTACGCCGGCAAACGCGTGGCCATCATCGGCACCGGCTCCTCGGGCATGCAGATGACCCCCATCATCGCCCAACAGGCGGCGCGCCTCACGGTATTTCAGCGTACGCCCAACTACAGCATCCCCGCATCGAACGCGCCGGTCTCCGACGAGGAAGACCGCGCCGTGAAGGCCAACTACCGGGCGCGACGTGATCAGGCCTGGAACTCACCCACCGGGCTGGGCTTTTATCCCAGCAAGCAGTCGGCACTGGATGCGTCGCCCGAGGAACGCGAGAAGGTCTACGAGGCAGCCTGGCACCGTCTGGGGTTCGGCTTCGCACTTTCCTATTTCGACATCCTGCTGTCCAAGCCGGCCAACGATACGGCAGCTGAGTTCATCCGCAAGAAGATTGGTGCTGTGATCAACGACCCGCTGCTGCGCGACAAGCTAGTGCCAACCGGGCATCCGTTCGCCGCCCGCCGCCCGTCGGTGGACAACGGTTATTTCCAGGCTTTTAACCGCAGCAATGTTGAGTTGGCCGACATACGCGAGTCGCCGATAGTCGAATTCACACCCGAAGGTATCCGCACCACGGCCAAGTTGCACGAATTCGACATGATCATCTATGCGACCGGCTTCGATGCACTCACCGGTTCCCTGCTCAAGCCCGAGATCTTCGGGCGCGGGGGAATGTCGCTGAAGGAAAAATGGGCTGGCGGCCCCGTGACCCAGCTTGGCGTTTCGGTCAATGGTTTTCCCAACATGCTGATCGTCGTCGGACCCGGCAGCCCGTCGCTGCTCAGCAACGTGCTGGTCTCCACCGAACAGCAGATCGACTGGCTGGCCGGCCTGATCCGCAAGATGGATGCCGATGGCATTGTTGAATTCGAAGCCACGGCACAGGCCGAGCAGGAATGGGTTGCGCATGTGAATGAGCGCGTCAAGGGCACGCTCTACCTGACCACCGACTCGTACTACAACGGGGCAGAGGTGTCCGGAAAGCCTCGAGTTTTCATGCCGTACACGGGTGGCGTCCGGGGTTACCGGCGCATCCTGGAAAAATGCGCGTCCGAAGGCTATTCGGGCTTCGCCTTGCGCAAAAGCCCTGCGGCGGCGCAAGTATGACGTTTGATTTCACCGGCAAGACTGCCATCGTCACCGGTGCGGGCGGCGGCATAGGCCGTGCTGTGTCGTTGGCACTGGCCGATGCGGGTGCCAAGGTGCTCGTGGTGGACCTCGCGCTTGAGAACGGCATCGAGATCGAGGCACAGATTTTGAAACGCGGCGGCACGGCGAAATTCGTCGCCGCAGACGTCAGCCGCGCCGAAGATGTGGCGAACTATGTGGCCGCAGCCCGCAATGCCTGGGGCCGCATCGACATCTTCATGAACAATGCCGGCTGGCAGGGTGCGATTCAGCCGCTGGTTGACTATCCGGACGAGTTATTCGACAAGGTAATGGCCATCAATGTGCGGGGCGTCTTCCTGGGGCTCAAACATGTGCTGCCGGTGATGATCGCACAACGCAGCGGCGCAGTCGTCAACACTGCCTCGCTGGGTGCCTACATCGGCGTGCGCAACCTGAGCCCCTACGCCGCCAGCAAACATGCTGTATTGGGCCTGACCAAATCAGTCGCGCTGGAAGTAGCACGCAAGGGCATCCGCATCAATGCGATCTGCCCCGGCCCTGTGGACACGCCGATGTTGCGTGACATTGAGGCTGGGCAAGCCCCTGGCAGCACGCAGAGCCTACGCGAGCAGCGCACGGCATCGATTCCCGATGGGCGCTATGCGCAGCCGGAAGAAATCGCGAACCTCATGCTGTACCTTTGCTCAGACTTGTCAAGCCATGTAACCGGACAGGGCATACAGATCAATGGGGGCAGCCATGCGTGATACGGTATCAGCCTCTGGACACGCAAGTTCCGGTGCGATCTGCACGCTTCCCGCCTTCAACGGCGCTTTTGTCAAAGGTGTCTTGGGATATGCTTATCGCAATGAAGACTCGCGCAAAACCCCGTTCCGTCACAACTGCCATGGCCACCCGTATCGCTCGCCGGGCCACGGGCGATTTGAATGCACCGGAGGACATCCGCGATGCGGTTTGGCGTCTCAAGCGCGAGAGCATCGTCGCTGCGGCCGTGGATATCTTTTACCGCAAGGGCTATGCAAAGACAACGCTGGAGGAAGTGGCCGACTCGCTCAACGTCACCAAGCCATTTATTTACCTGCACTTCAAGTCCAAGCAAGATCTGCTTGCAGAAATATGTTCACGCGCGCTGATCGTTTCTCACGAGGCCTTGAGTCGTGCAACAGCCCAGAAGGGCACTCCCACCGAAAAACTGGAGGCGATGGCGCGCGATTTCATGCACTCACTGTTGACGCATCAGGCGCATTCAGTGATCTACAGCCGGGAAGAAAAGGAGTTGGATCCCGAGGTATACAAGGCGATCAACCAGTTGCGTCGGGACTTCGACCATCGGCTCGAAGCGGTCATTGCAGAAGGCGTCGCATCGGGCGAATTCATTGTCGAGGACGTGAGTTTGGCCGCGCTGGCCATTGTTGGGATCGTGGCCTGGTCACAGTTCTGGTTCCGATCTGGCGGACGCTTGACCAAGGAACAGGCAGCCGACCAGGTGGCCTCGCTGGTATTGGCCATGGTGCGATCCAGGAGTCTCGAGCGGCTCGCCCCGAATCCGCCTCCGTTGCAGGGCTGAAACTCAATAGATTCGCTTTGTCGGGGGTGGCAGCGTGACCGCCCCTACTGTAGATTCTCAGGCTCTTGCCGTGGCTGTCGTCGGCGCGGGCACCATGGGCGTTGGCATCGCTTACGTCTACGCTGTGGCTGGCTGGAACGTCATCATCGTCGAGCCCGATGACACACGCAGCCGCGCGGTGCAGCAAACCCTGGCCGAGGTGGCGCAGGGAGGTGCCAAACGCGGCAAGCTAAGCCCCGCGCAGGTGGAGCGTGTCAGCCATGGCGTACAACGGTTAGCTTCGGCCTCGGATCTGCCCATGGGCCTGGACCTGGTGGTAGAGACGGTGCCCGAACGCTTCCTGCTCAAGCAGCAGGTGCTAACCCAGATCGCCACTCGCGGCCCGCGCATCATTGCCAGCAACACCAGTTCGATGTCGATCAATGAACTGGCCAGATCGGTACAAGACCCATCGACTTTTCTGGGCATGCACTTCTTCAACCCGGTGTGGTCGCTGCAAATGGTCGAGCTGATTCGCGGCAAACACACAAGCACGCAGACATTGGCCCTTGCGCGCCAGTTTGCCGAGGCCACAGGTAAGACCACCATCACCGTGGGTGACGTACCTGGCTTTGCAACCAGCCGGCTGGACCTGATTGCCTCGCTGGAAGCGATGCGTATGCTCCAGGACGGTGTGGCCAGCGCTGAAGACATAGACCACGCCATGGTCGTCGCCTACCGCCACCCGATGGGGCCGTTGCGCCTGAGCGATATTGTGGGTCTGGACGTTCGCTTGGACATTGCCCGCCAATTGAGCAAGGCGCTGGGGGAACGTTATGCCCCGCCACGCCTGCTCGAAGAAATGGTGGCCCGCGGCGAGCTTGGGCAGAAGTCGGGCAAGGGTTTCTTCGAATGGCCGTCAAGAGCGGTTTGAACAAATAGTCACATTTCAGAGGCAGCATTCATGTCAAGCATTTTTGCATCCACGCTAGTCGACACAGCCGACCACCACCCCATGCTGCGCGACAGCGTTGGCAAACTGGCAGGCAGCTTCGGTCGCCGCTATTTCCAGGACGTGGTGAAGCGCAATGCCAAGCCCACAGAACTGTGGGATTCACTGGCCAAAGCCGGCTACCTGGGCGTCCACATATCAGAAAAATACGGCGGAAGCGGAAGCGGCCTCGCTGACTACAACGTCATTGTGGAAGAGGTGGCGGCCCAGGGCTGCCCCATCCTGTCGTTGGTCATTGGTTCTATTTGCGCGCCCATCATCGAGCAGCACGGCAGTGAGGCCATGAAGCAGCACTGGTTGCCGGGCCTGGCCGATGGCACACGCAGGCTTGCCTTTGCCATCACCGAGCCCAATGCCGGCACCAACACACACAAGGTAAGTACCGTGGCCAAGCGTGACGGTAGTGGATGGAAGCTCAACGGCACCAAGTACTGGACTTCTGCAGTGGACGAGGTGGACTCGATCATGGTGGTCGCGCGGGGAGAAACAGTGGACTCGCAGGGCCGAGGCCAGCTCTCGCTATTCATTGTGCCTGCTGACGCACCGGGTATCTCCAAGACCCCCATCGAGACCGCGCTACACGTGCCTGAGACGCAGTTCATGCTGTACTTTGACAACGTGGCGCTCGGCGCAGATGCCATCGTCGGCCAGGAAGGTCAGGGCCTGCGTCACGTGTTCGCCGGTCTGAATCCCGAGCGGGTCTGCGCAGCCGCCATCAACAACGGTATCGCGCGCTTTGCAATTGAGAAAGGTGCGCAGTACGCCATCGACCGAACCGTCTGGAAAACACCCATCGGCGCGCACCAGGGCATCGCCCATCCGTTGGCCAAGGCCTACATGGCGGTGCAGCAGGCGCGACTGATGACCGCACGTGCCGCACAGCTCTATGACGCAGGATCAGGTGATGCCGGCGAAGTGGCCAATATGGCCAAGTTCGCCGCAGCGGATGCTTCTTTGGTGGCATTAGACCAGTCGATCCAGATCCACGGAGGCAACGGCATGGCGCTAGAGTACGGCTTGGCTGATCTGTGGTTTATCGCGCGTTTGCACAAAACGGCTCCCGTCAGCAGGGAAATGATCCTGAACTTTGTGGCACAACACAGTCTGGGATTGCCCAAGAGCTATTGAACGCGGAGACAACCTGCCATGTCACAAACCTTTGCCCAGATCATCCGCGAACATGCTGCAAATACGCCGCAGGCCCCCGCGCTGACGTTTGAAGGTGTCACATGGTCGTTTGCCCAGCTTGATGGGTTCAGCTCGCAGTCGGCCAATGCCTTGCGTGCAGCTGGGGTAGGCCCCGGCGACCGAGTGGCTTTGCTGACCAAGAATCGGGCTGAGTGTTATGAGCTGCTGTTCTCCACTAACAAGATTGGCGCCATTCTTGTCGGTCTGAACTGGCGCCTGGCCGCACCCGAGATCACCGCCATCGTGGAAGACGCAAGGCCCACAATTCTTATTGTTGGTCCGGGCGAGCAACATTTGCTGACAGAAGCGGCGCACAACTGCGCTGGCCTGCGTCGGGTCATCGTTTTGGGCGATGAGTTTGATGCCTGGCGTGCTGCGGCCCCGGCAACCGACCCGGGCCACGTGGGTGAACCGGACGACGTCGCACTGCTGCTCTATACCTCGGGCACCACGGGTTTGCCCAAAGGCGTGATGCTGACCAACCATGGCTTGTCGTTCACAAGGCGGCTTGGCGCTGAGTCGTGGGGCATGGGGCCAGCCAGCGTCAACCTGGTCGCCATGCCGATGTTCCACATTGGCGGCAGCGGTTACGGATCCAGCACCTTGGCCGTGGGTGGCCACACCGTGCTCATGCGCGAGGTAAACGTTGCCCTGGCGATCGAATACATCGAGAAATATCGCGTCACACATACGTTTTTGGTGCCCACTGTGGTGCAGTCCATGCTGCAGGCGCCGGGCATCGAGAGCGCCAATTTGTCGAGCCTGCAGCTTTTGATGTACGGAGCGGCCCCGATAGGTGAGGTCTTGCTGCGCCGGGCACTTGAGCGGCTGCGTTGTGGATTCATGCATGCCTATGGCATGACCGAGACCTCGGGTACCGTCGTGGTGCTGAACCCCAAAGACCATGAGCTGGAGGGCGAACGTGCCGGCCTTTTGCGTTCGGTAGGCCAGGCCATGCCCTGGGTGGAGTTGCGCATCATCGACCCGACCACGCTAAACGATGTGGAGCCTGGCGCAGTGGGTGAAATATGGGTTCGCTCGGGGATGGTTATGAAAGGTTACTGGAACAAACCCGAAGCGACCCGGGAGGCCCTCATGCCCAGCGGCTGGCTACGAACCGGCGACGCTGCTTACCAGGACACCCAAGGTTACGTTTATCTGTTCGATCGCTTCAAGGACATGATCATCTCCGGCGGCGAAAACGTTTATCCGGCGGAGGTCGAGAATGCGCTCAACGCGCATCCGGCCATTTTGGAAGTGGCGGTCATCGGCGTACCGGACGACCGCTGGGGCGAAACGCCTAAAGCGATTGTGGTGTTGCGTCCCGGGCAGCGCGCAGACGAGGAGGAACTGATCGCCTTCGCACGCGAACGCCTGGCCCGCTACAAGTGCCCCACTTCGTTCGAATTCGCTGAGGCCCTGCCGCGCAACGCCTCTGGCAAGCTGCTCAAGCCCGAGCTGCGGCGCATCTACAAGAAAGACCCGGGCCATGCAGCCGGTTGACACGCAGGTTTCCCCCTTGGCACTGGCGCGCCGCTGGGTGGTGGACTATTTCAATAGCCACGACGCAAGCGCCGCGCGAGAATTCTCGACGCCGGACTACACGCTGCACATCGGCGAATACACCTTTACCGGCCGTGACGAGCAATGGCTGCCAGCGGTACAAAAACAGATGGAGGCATTTCCGGGCCTGGGCATGACCATTCACCAGGTGCTGGTCAGCACCAACCGTGTCGCGGTACTGTTCACCCAGCATGGCGCTTCAGGTGGCCGTGGCGGACGTTTAACCTGCTGGTCGGGCGTGGCGATCTACCGAAGCAACGGGCAACAACTGAACGGCTGCGTGGCTCAGGAAGACTACATGACCCGCCAGCGGCAACTCAAGTCTGGCGTAGCCGATACCATTGAGGCGCCAGCCCCGGCACCCTGGGACACAGCTGAGTTACCGGCCGACGCGAAAGCAGAGGCAGCTGTGCGCCTATGGCTTACATTGTCCTGGCCCCCTACCGTGCGGGACGTGCGTTGCGATGACGAACACATCACGGGCATGGCGCTGGCCTTTTCGGTCGAATCCGGCGAGATCACCGAACTCTTCTCTAGCGGCCCCGAAGTCGCGTTTCACGTGCGCCAGACCGGGCGATACCTTGGTGGCCTGCCGGGAATAGCACCCGGCACGCGCTCATCAGTCCTTCATTGCAACGGCATCGTGCGCGTCAAGGACGGGCAGATCGTATCGGGCCGCGTCATTCGTGACCGCATTGGCTTGCTCGCCAGCCTCAAAGGTGCGTGAGGAAACAATGATGGAACAGAACCTGTACCAGAACACGCCACAGGCTGCCGCTGACAACGTGCTTGTAACGCGCGACGGCCCGGTACTGATCATCACCATCAACCGGCCCACGATGCGCAATGCCCTTGACCGCGCCGCGTCAGTGGCCATCGCCCATGCGATGGACGAACTCGACACCGATCAAGCCTTGAGCATTGGAATCCTCACCGGAGCTGGCGGCCATTTTTGCGCCGGCATGGACCTCAAAGCTTTTTTGCGCGGAGAACGCGTCGAGCTTGCGGGCCGTGGCCTGGCCGGCATCTGCGAAACGCCGCCGCGCAAACCACTGATCGCAGCCATCGAAGGTTACGCACTGGCTGGCGGTTGCGAGATCGCTCTGGCCTGCGACCTGATCGTCGCCGCCGAGAACGCCCAGTTTGGCATTCCCGAAGTCAAACGCGGCCTGATTGCCGGCTCAGGTGGCTTGATCCGCTTGCCACAACGCATTCCGCGCCAGATTGCGCTCGAATACGCGCTGACCGGCGCGCTGATGCCCGCGACCGAGGCAAGGCAATGGGGCCTGGTCAACCGCTTGACTGCGCCTGCTGGTGCGCTGGAAGGCGCGCTGGCGTTGGCCCGCGCCATCGCCGCCAATGGGCCACTGGCGGTGCAAATGACCAAACGTGTAATGGCTGAATCCCACACCTGGCCAGCGACCGATATTTGGCCGCTTCAACGCGAATTGCTGGAGCAGATCATTCAATCCAAAGATGCACGCGAAGGCGCACTTGCCTTTGCCGAGAAGCGCGCGCCGCGCTGGACTGGCCGTTGAATCATGAAACCTCACCCTTTCTTTAACCCCAACTGCCAACAGGCGGCAGTTATCACTCCAGGAGACACCATGAAAATGCATTCAGGAATCAAGAGATCTTTCACGGCAGCGGCCGTCACGACCCTGCTGGCACTCGCTGCCACTGCCCAGGAAACACCGCAGGACGGTGTCTACAAAGACCACATCGACTGGGGGGTTCAGATGGACATGAGTGGCCCGACATCCGAATCGCAAAGCACTTGGGTCAAGGGCTTCCAGGATTACATGCGCAAAACCAACGAGGCCGGTGGTGTCAACGGTCGCAAGATCAATGTGCTGGCCGAAGACAACAAGTTCAATGCTGCCCAGGACAAGATCATTTATGAAAAATTTGTGAGCCAAACGCCAGTGCTGGGCATTTCCGGCATGGGCAGCTCAGGCGGACAGGTAGCGCTGGCCCCGACCATCCGCGCAGGCAAAGTGCCAGTGGTTGGCACCTACACCCCTACCAAACCCCTGATCGAACCTGCTTCACCACTCACCTATCATGGCATGTGCGCGTACAAACCCATGGCCCAGACCAGTGTCGGCTATTTCGCCGATACGCTCAAGCTCAAGGCACCCAAAGTCGTCACGGTGGCGATCGAGAGCGCGGGGGGCAAGGAGTACCACGACTACGTAGCCGAAGCGGTCACAAAACTTGGCGGTACCGCCACAGCGGTAACGATGAAGGTCACAGCGGTGGATGTCACACCGCAAGCGCTCGAGATCATGAACCTCAAGCCCGACTTCATCACCATTTATGGTGTGCCCAACACAGCCATCCTGACCATGAAAGCGCTGGCTCAGTACGGCGTGAAGATTCCTGCAGTTGGGATCACCTATCTGGCGACACCTCAGATCTACGCCGCCATGGGGCCCGCCGCCGGCGCCAACTACTTTGTCGCTACCTGCCTGTCGCCCGGCAGCTCCGACGACAGCCCCGGCAACAAGGAGCTGGTCGCATTTGCCGACAAGGTCGGCCGCGGTGCGCTCAAGGAAGACATCAACTATGCGGCAGGCTGGATCGTGGCCGACATGGTGCGTGACCGCATCAACGCGCTCGGCCCCAACGTAACTCGCGCGCGACTGGTGGAAGCGATGGCCAAGGGCTTTGTCGCCGAAAACGGTGGCGTGACCGCGCCGATCACCTACACAACGACTGACCATGGCGGACCGCAGGTGCACAAGTTCGTCGGCTTCGACTACGCCAGCAACAAGATGAAAGGGGTCGGCAACTTCAAGGATTACGAGAAGTACATCAAGTAAGTACCGGCAAAAGCACAACCAGGAGCCATCATGCTTGCACAAGTTCTCTTCGGCGGCCTCGCAGTGGGCAGCATCTACGGGCTGGTGGCCCTGGGCTTTGCCGTCGTCTTCAAAGCGACGGATGTTTTCAACTTTGCGCAGGGCATGTTTGTGGTGTGCGGCGCGTTTTTTGCCGTCACAGCCGTGGCCGTGCTCAAACTGCCTTTCGGCATCGCTGTGCTGTTCATCATCGGCGCGGCCGCCACATTGGGTGTGGTCATCCACATTTTTCTGATTCAGCCGCTGTCGGGGCGGCCCATGCTGTCGGTGATTATGCTCACCATTGCATTGTCCATCGTGTTGCGAGCCATGATTGAGATGTTTTATGGCTCACAGGGCCGCCCGTTGAACACACCGCTCCCGAGTGGCGTGTTCTTAGTGGGCAATCTTCGCATCTCCCAGTTGCACTTGACGGCGATGGTGGTCAGCTGGATATGCATGGCCGGGTTCGGTGCGTTTTTCAAGTTCACGCCCATTGGCCTGCTAATGCGGGCGACGGCAGATGGCCATGAAGCGGCCGTGGTATCGGGCATCAATGTCAATGTCATGAACCGTCTGGCGTGGGCCATTGGCAGCGTTTTAGCCGCCATTGGCGGGCTGTTTTTGGGGCAGCTACAAATCGTCTCCACCGAACTTGAAAGCATAGGCTTGCTTGCCTTGCCCGCAGTGGTGATTGGCGGCATGCAAAGCATTCCTGGTGCCATCGTCGGCGGCATTCTGGTGGGTGTCATTGAGCAACTGGCTGCCACCTACATCTCACCCAAATCCAGCGACATTGTTATCTACGGCCTGCTGCTGCTGATCCTGATGGTCCGACCCTGGGGACTCTTCGGCCAAAAGGAATTGGGCCGGGTCTGACACCTGCGCATTTTTGTCATGAATACACAAACACTTCCTGCTGTGCCTGACGCGCTGCCCGGCGCCAGTCTCAAGCGCTGGGTCTGGCGGGCGATCTTCGTAGCTATGCTTTTCTACCTGCCTTTGGTGCTGACAGAACGGGCGATTTTCGGCATTCACCTGTCCAACATGCAGTTGCTCAACCTGGGTTTGACGCAGATCAACCTGATGCTCATCGCCATGCTGGGGGCACTATCGCTGAACTATTTGACGGGTTGTGCCGGCCTGATCTCGATTGGCCATGCAGCCCTTTACGCGATGGGTGCGATGACAGCCGCAGCGGCAGGCACCTTGTGGGGTTGGCCGTTTCCTCTGGTGTTGCTGCTGACGGGTGTTACGGGCGCCTTGACGGGTCTGTTGGCCGGACTGCCCTCATTGCGCGTAAGAGGGCTGTATTTTGTGTTGTCCACCATGGCTCTGCACTACATCGTGATTTTTGCCTTTCTGCAATTCCAGTTCAAATTTTTCGACGTTGTTGGTATTCCCTACAACGCAGCTAAGCTGGGGCCTATCGAGCTGAGCACACCGACGCGCTGGTATTTCTTCCTGCTGCCGGTGGTAGCCCTGGTCTACTGGGGCTTGCGCAATACGCTGCATACGCGCGAAGGCAGGGTGATGCTGGCCATGCGCGACCATGAACTGTCCGCTACTGCCGTAGGTGCTGACGTCCGCATCCTGCGTCTCAAGGCATTTGCAGTCAGTTCGGCCATCGCCTCCATGGCAGGTGCACTTTATGCGTACTACCTGACCAATGTCACCTCTGAGGCTTTCGGTATCAACTTCGCGATTCAGTTCATTGCCATGATCATCATCGGTGGCATGGGTTCTTTGTGGGGTTCGTTGGTCGGTGCGGCGTTGTGGCTGCTATTGCCATCGGTCATCAACGGTTTTGCCTCGCAGGCCGGTGAATCGACAGGGCTTGTCCACTTGGTGCTGGTTGAACACAAGGCGCAACTGGTGCAACTGATCTTCGGTGGCCTCGTGATCCTCCTGCTCATCTTCGCGCCTGGTGGTATCGCCGGCATGGGCAAACAATGGCGCGACCGCCTGTTGTCGAAGCGGGGGCAGTGATGGGGAACATGCTGGAAATCAAAGGTCTGTCGGTGGGTTATGCCCGTAAGGGTCTGGCACTGGAAGACGTCAGCCTGTCCGTGCCTCAAGGCAGCATCGTTGCATTGTTGGGTGCCAACGGCGCAGGAAAAACCACGCTTATACGCGCAGTGACTGGTTTGCTAGAACTGCACCATGGCCACGTGAGTGGCGGGTCGGTCAGCTTTGGTGGTCAACCGGTCATTGGAACGCCCGCACATCGCCTGGTGCGCATGGGCATGGGCCAGGTGCCCGAAGGACGGCTGATCTTCAAACAGCTCAGCGTTGAGGACAACTTGCTCGTGGGCGCCGCCATACTGCCACGCGCCAAAGTGCGTGAAGGGCTGGATTCTGTTTACACGCTGTTTCCCAGGCTATTGGAGCGCCGTCAGTCGGCGGCGGGCTGGCTCTCAGGTGGCGAGCAGCAGATGCTGGCCCTGGGCCGCGCGCTGATCGGCAGGCCAAAGCTGCTGTTGGTGGACGAGCTGTCACTCGGTTTGGCACCCCTGATCGTCAAAGACATTTACAAACAACTGCGCGTTGTGGGCGAGACCCTGGGAACCGCCATGCTGGTGGTTGAGCAAAACGCGCGTCTGGCGCTGGAATTCGCCGCTACGGCTTACATCCTCAGCGGCGGCCGGGTGGTTTTGTCTGGCCCAGCGAGCGAGGTCGCAGCAAATGATGCGATGAAGGAGTCCTATCTGGGCTCCCACCGCACCGCACCGCCAGCCGCGAAGGAGCCAACATGAACACGCCACTGCTGGAGGTCGCCTCGCTGCAGATGCGATTCCAGGGCATCACTGCGCTCAAGGATGTCTCATTCACCTTGGAGCAGCGTGCCATCACCTCACTCATTGGCCCCAACGGCGCCGGCAAAACCACCTTGTTCAACTGTGTGACTGGCATGTACACACCCACTGGTGGCAAGGTTTCATTCGACGGCGAGGACATTACCGCGCAGGCCGCCTACAAGGTGTCGCGCCATGGCATTGCACGCACCTTTCAAAACCTGGCTCTCTTTGGCGGCTTGACCGTGCAGGAAAACCTGCTGGTGGGAGCCTACCAGCAGGGCAGTTCGGGCCTGCTGCAAGGCATGTTCATGTCACCGCGCGCACGCGCTGAACAAAAGGCCGCTGTCGCATCGGCAAACGAGGTACTGGCTTTTCTCGGCATGGAGGACATGGCCCACCTCAAGCCCGCCGAACTCTCCTATGGCCGGCAGAAACAGGTGGAGTTCGCCCGCGCCCTGATGCAGAAGGCCCGGCTGGTGTTGCTGGACGAGCCCATGGCGGGCATGAGCGCGGCCGAAAAGTCCGCCATGACCGCACTGATCCAGCGCGTCCGTGAGGAATTCGGCATCACTTTTTTGCTGGTCGAACACGACATTCCAACCATCATGGATATCTCCGACAAGATTGTGGTGTTGGACTTTGGCAGCAAAATTGCCGAAGGTACACCTCGGGAAGTACAGAACAACGAGGCCGTCATCGCGGCTTATCTGGGCACCGACAGCAACGCCCACTGACCATCCTCAGTGTATAGACGACAACAATTCTTGCCCCCCTACACACCCAAAAATCGATCTTCACAAGGACATCATCATGAGAGAAGCCGTCATCGTTTCCACTGCACGCACCGGCATCGGCCGTGCTTACCGCGGGTCACTCAACAACACCAAGTCGCCCACCCTGCTGGGCCACGT
>JANOWY010000118.1:0-2285 GCA_031418135.1 Rhodoferax sp.
CGGTGTCGCATGCAAGGCGAAATGAGCTTCCCCGCGTCGGGGGACACGTACGCAGCCGTCTTCGGTGTTGCACCGCTGATCATCGCAAGGAGAACGTAAAGCCGACCCCGGTTAGTGGGCTGCTGCTCGCCGCCAAGCCCACCATATTCTGGCCCTGGGTGCGGTGCCATGATTCACCCCATAAAGCGCAGCATTTCACCACCACCAAACCGCCCACCAAACCGTCACTCCCCATAACGTAAACTCGGTAGTGACTTCCCTCCGATTTCCTGGCCTTCGCAACACAAAACCTCCCCATGTTTGGCATTGAAGACTACGGCACCTATGTCGCAACCATCCTGTTGTTTTTGCTGGTGCCCGGCCCTGGCAATCTGGCGTTGATTACGTCCACGGCCAAGGGCGGCATCAAGGGCGGTTTTGGTTCCATTTTCGGAATTGTTGTGGGTGATCAAATATTGATGTGGGCAGCGATTGCCGGGGTAGCGGCGGTGCTGGCCACCTATCCCCGGGCGTTTTCGGCCATTCAATGGGGTGGGGCGGGTTACCTGGCCTGGCTGGGTGCCAAAATGCTGCTGGCCAAACCGGGTGATGCGCCGGTGCTGCACATCCGGCCCAGCCACTACATCAAACAATCCCTGGTTATCACCTTGCTCAACCCCAAGGCGATCGTGTTCTATATGGCGTTTTTCCCCTTGTTCATCGACCCGATCAAACACCAGGGCATGACGACCTATCTGGCCCTGACGCTCACCAGCGGAGCGTTGATGTTTTTGTACGGCCTCACCTCCGTGATGCTGACGTATTTTTTGGCCTCCAAATTCCGCGCCAACCCTAGGTTGGGCCGCACCCTTGAAAAAATCGCCGGAGTTTGCCTGATCGGGTTTGGCATCAAACTCGCGGTCTCCAAGTAAGCCACATGACCAAGATATTCTGCATCGCCAACCAAAAAGGCGGCGTTGGCAAGACGACCACCTCGGTCAACCTGGCCGCTGGTTTGGCCAAACTGGGGCAGCGGGTGCTGCTGGTTGATCTGGATCCGCAGGGCAATGCCACCATGGGTAGCGGGGTGGACAAACGCAAGCTGGAAACCAGTGTGTACGACGTGCTCTTGGAAGGCGCCACGATTGGGCAGGCCCGCGTGCGCAGTGCCAAACTGGTGGAGGCAAACTGCAGCTACGATATTTTGGGTGCCAACCGCGAACTGGCCGGGGCCGAGGTTGAGCTGGTCGAGGCCGAACGGCGCGAGAAACGTTTGAAGAAAGCCCTGGCAGAAGTCGCTCCCGATTACGACTTCATCCTGATCGATTGCCCACCGTCACTCTCGATGCTCACCTTAAACGGCCTGTGCAGCGCCCATGGCGTGATCGTGCCCATGCAGTGCGAATATTTCGCGCTCGAAGGCCTGACCGATTTGGTCAATACCATCAAACAGGTGCACGCCAATCTGAACAAAGATCTGGCCATCATCGGCCTTTTGCGCGTGATGTTTGACCCGCGCATCACCTTGCAACAGCAGGTGAGCGAACAGCTCAAGGAGCATTTTGGCGACAAGGTGTTCAACACCATCATCCCGCGCAACGTGCGCCTGGCCGAAGCGCCCAGTTACGGCTTGCCGGGCGTGGTGTTTGACCCATCGAGCAAAGGGGCGCAGGCGTTTGTGGCCTTTGCGGCTGAAATGGTGGCGCGGATCAAACTGCTGTGATGCTCCGCGTACAGCCATCCAGCGGGTCGTGAAACGGGTATTTAAACGAGGCATGAAACGAGGCACAAGTCCAAATTATTTAATTTTGCAGTTTTATTTTATTAAAAATAGCATATTGTTAACGTGATAATTTCATAAATTGTTATATAAATAGTAGCAAAAACAGTCATAAATAAAGCCATATAATGCAAAAAACCCTGATTTTACCGGGCTGGCAAAACTCCGGGCCCTTGCATTGGCAGAGCCTGTGGGAGGCGCAATACGGCTACCAGCGGGTTCAGCAGCACGATTGGCTGCGGCCCTTGCGGGGCGACTGGATCATCCAGCTCGAAGAGGCGGTTTTGGCGGTGCCCGCGCATCAAACCGTGCGGTTGGCGGCGCACAGCCTGGGCTGCATTTTGATCGCCGCCTGGGCTGGCGTGTCGCGCAGCACCCATCGGGTGGCGGGTGCGCTGCTGGTTGCGCCGGGTGACGTGGAACGCCCCGACGTGCGCGACATGTTGCCCAGCTGGTCGCCCATCGCCTTGCAAAAACTGCCCTTCGCCAGCACGCTGGTGGCCAGCCACGACGACCCGTTTTGCAC
>JANOWY010000119.1:0-1521 GCA_031418135.1 Rhodoferax sp.
CATGAAACGCACCCGGCATTTTTACTTCGGTACCTTCAACCCTACGCTGGGCCCCATGCTGCCTTTGGCCTCCAAAGGCCCGCCGTTCACCTGCCTGGGGCATTTTGATGAAATGCTCGACAAGTTGACTTTCTATTACGCCGGACCCAACGCAGCTCCCGAAGAACCCTGCTTTGTGCCCAAAAGCCCCGATGCACCGGAAGGCGATGGATGGCTCCTGACGATGGTAGGCCGCCGCGCAGAAAACCGCACCGACCTGGTGATTTTGGACGCCGCCCACATCGACCGTGGCCCGGTAGCGATCGTCAAGTTTCCGTGCCGGGTGCATGAAGGCTTTCATGGTGTGTTTGTGCCGGGGGGCGTTTCTGGCTGATGTCATTGCCCGGTCGCGGCGTGGGCGTTAGAGCCTAAATGGCGCTACCGCTCACACCTTCGCCTCATGCCGGTTCACCGCATAAAACACCCCGCGCAGCCAGCGGTTGGCCGGGTCGTCTTGCATGCGGCGGTGCCAAAACTGCTGCACCTCGATGGCGGGGGGGCGAAAGGGCAGGGCCAGGCGTTTGATGGCGATGTGGCGCTCCAGCGCGGTGGCGATGTCTTGCGGTACGGTGGCGATGAAGTCGCTGTGCGGCAAGATGGCCAGCAGGCTCATGAAATGTGAAAGCTCCAGCATGATGCGCCGCTGGTGGCCTTTGGCTTCGAGTAGTTTGTCCAACGTGTGTTCGCGCCCTTCGGGGCTCACCACCACGTGTTTGGCTGCCAAAAATTGCTTCATCGTCAGGTGCGTGCCTACCGCGTCATGGCTGGCGCAGGTGATGCAGGCATACGAGGTTTTGAACAGCACTTGCTGAAAGAAGCCGGCCTTTTGCAGATCAGGAAAGAACCCGACGGCCAGTTCGGCGGTGCCTGATTCCAGCGCTTCAGCGGCGGCTTTGCGCGGCATCGAAACGGCATGCAGGCGCACCTGGGGCGCGTGCTCTCGCAGGTGCTGCAGCACCCCGGGGAAGAAGGCGATTTCGCCAATGTCGGGCGTCAGCACGGTAAAACTGCGGGCAGCGCGGGCCGGGTCAAACACGGCTTGCTGCAAGATATCGGTGTTGATGGCTTCCACCACGCGGTGCACGGCGGGGGCCAGTTCCAGGGCGCGGGGGGTGGGCTTCATCTCGTGGCCGGCGCGTACAAACAAGGCATCGTCAAACACAACGCGCAGGCGGGCCAGGGCTGCACTGGTGGCCGGTTGGCTCAGGCCCACCAACTCGGCGGTGCGGATCACGCTGCGCTGGCGTGCCATGGCGTCAAAGATCACCAGCAAATTGAGATCGACCTGTCTGATATCCATGGCGTGGATTTTAGCTATCCGCTTCATCCTCTATACAAATTCTGTGGCCTTGCCTACCATCTGCCGCGCCAGTCTGCTGGCTGGATCAATCATGGTGATATGAAGGAGACCTCAGGATGACTGAAAAACGGGTTGCTGCCCTGCGCAGCGTCGAGATCGGTTTGCCCGATGTGGCCGCTGCC
>JANOWY010000120.1:0-5901 GCA_031418135.1 Rhodoferax sp.
GGGAATTGTCAACCAACCGTAAACAGGCCCCGTTACGGGTGAGCCTTCTGGTTATCAGGAGGGAAACTTCTAAATCACGTGTTTTAAGGAAATTGAAATGAACAAAGTTCTCGCCGCCCTGATCGCTGGTCTGTTTGCTGCTGGTGTGTACGCCCAAGCTGCTGCCCCTGCTGCCCCTGCTGCTCCCGCTGCCAAGCCTGCTGCTCCTGCAGCAGCCGCACCTGCTGCACCTGCCGCTGCCGCGCCCGCTGCAAAAATGGAAGCCAAAGCTGACGCAAAAGCAGATGCCAAAAAAATGAAAGAAGAAAAAGCTGCTGCTGCCAAGGCCGCAAAAGCTGAAAAAGCTGCTGCTGCCAAGAAGATGAAAGAAGAAAAAGCTGCTGCCAAGAAAGCCAAAATGGCTGACAAGCCTATGGCCAAGAAAGAAGAAGCCAAGAAGTAATTCTTGATTTTTCAAAAGAGCCCGGCTTGCCGGGCTTTTTTTTGCCCAATCCCACCGACTGAACGCGATTGCATTCGTTCACAATTGCAGCATGAAAACTCTTCTGGCGATATTTGCCCTCTTGACGGCCTCTCTGCATGGTCAGGCACAAAGTATTCCGCAGATGGACTTGCCCCGCGTCACCCTTACAGCGGGCATGCATCAAATCAATGCCCAAATTGCGCAAACGCCCGAGCAGCGCCAAACCGGGCTGATGTTTCGTCAGGCCATGCCACAGCCCGAAGGCATGTTGTTTGTGTTTGAGCAAGCGGCCACCCAGTGTTTCTGGATGCGCAATACCTTGATTCCGCTACAAACAGCCTTTATCGCCGACGATGGGGCGGTGGTTAATATCGTCGACATGAAGCCACTAGACGAAACCAGCCGCACTTGCTCGGACAAACCGGTGCGTTATGTGCTGGAAATGAACCAGGGCTGGTTTAGCAAAAAAGGCATCAAGGCGGGCTTCAAATTAAGTGGCCCGCCCTTCAAAACCCAATAAAGCCTCAACAATCAACCCACGCCGAAGCCCTTCAGGCGAAGTTTTTCTCGGCGAATTCCCAGTTGACCAGGTTGGTGAGGAAACTCTCGACAAACTTGGGCCGCAGGTTACGGTAGTCGATGTAATAGGCGTGTTCCCACACGTCAACCGTCAGCAAAGCCTTGTCGGCAGTCGTCAACGGCGTGCCGGCTGCACCCATATTCACAATATCCACTGAACCGTCGGCCTTTTTGACCAGCCAGGTCCAGCCGGAGCCAAAGTTGCCCACAGCGGACTTCACAAAAGCTTCCTTGAAAGCGGCATAACTGCCCCATTTGGCGTTGATCGCTGCCGCAAGCGCACCGGCTGGTTCACCGCCACCAGCGGGTTTCATGCAGTTCCAGAAAAAAGTGTGGTTCCAGATTTGCGCTGAATTGTTGTAAACCCCACCGCTCGATTTTTTGATGATGTCTTCCAGCGCCATCGTCTCGAATTCGGTGCCTTTTTGCAGGTTGTTCAGGTTGACCACATAAGCGTTGTGATGCTTGCCGTGGTGAAACTCCAGGGTTTCCTTGGAATAGTGGGGTGCCAGTGCGTCAATGGCAAAAGGCAGTGCGGGCAAGGTGTGTTCCATGAAATCCTCTTGTTGGGTTGCGTCAAACCCCGTATTGTAGAAACTTCTGCGCTACTGCACCCGCACCAGCACTTGTCCCTTGGAGAGGCGCAGGTTTAACGCTTGGTGCGACGCCAGACTGTCCGATGTCCGCACCACCTGCCCTTCTTCATCGGTGACCCAAGCGTAGCCACGGTCCAGCACGCGCTGCGGGTTCACTGCCTCCATCCGCGTCGCAACTTGCGCTTGGGTCTGCTGATGTTGGCGCAAACCGATGGATACACCGGCGGGCAAACGCTGCGCGCATTGGGCCAATCTTTCGGCTTGCAACTTCAAATTTTGGCTGACCGATTGCCGCAATCGCTGCCGCAATCCGTCCAAGATGGGCTCCCATCCAGCCAAAAGGCGGCTGGGGCGCGCCATTTGAACGGCAAGTTCATCCAGCCGCTGCTGCTCGCGGTCAACCCGATGCCCAAACGCCCTGATCAGGCCGCGTTCCATCGCGCCCAGCAATTCAAGACTTTCCGTTTGCGCTGAAGCAGCCATTTCAGCAGCTGCGGTTGGCGTGGCAGCGCGGTGATCTGCCACAAAATCGGCGATGGTGAAATCTGTTTCGTGGCCTACGCCACAGACGACGGGAACCGGACTTTGCGCGATCACCCGAGCCAACCCTTCGTTGTTGAACGCCATCAAATCATCCAGAGCGCCGCCGCCCCGCACCAGCAAAATCACCTCCAGCGTCGGCCCCATGGCATAAAGCGCCCGCAAGGCGCTAATCAGTTCTGCCGGCGCACCCGGGCCTTGCACTGCGGCATTGGCAATGACAACCGGAATATGGGGCGCGCGTCGTTGCAGGGTTGTGACCACGTCAGCCAGCGCGGCGGCTGCCAGCGATGTCACTACACCGATGCCGCGCGGCATGGCGACCAATGCCCGTTTTCTTTCGGCGGCAAACAAGCCCTCATTGTCAAGACGCGCCTTGATTTGCAAAAACTGCTCAAACAGGTTGCCCTGTCCGGCCCTTTGCATCGACTCAATCACCAGTTGCAGTTCACCCCGGGCACCGTACACATCCAACCGCCCGCGCACTTCGACCAACAGGCCTTCCTGCGGTGAAAAATCCATCAAGGTGGCTGCCCGCCGAAACATCGCGCAGCGCAACTGGCCGCTGTTGGGACCTGCGGGATCTTTGAGTGTGAAGTAACAATGCCCACTGGATGCGCGTGTAAAGGCCGAAAGCTCGCCACGCACTGCAACGGGGTTGAAGCGTGTCTCCAAAACATCAGAAACGGCGCGGCACAAGGAGGCAACTTCCCAAATTCTTGGCGCAAAAGCTACGTTCAAGGTGATCAACCCCAGTAAATTCGCTGCTCACAGCAGCTTTTGAATGGGAAACGCTCCACAGACGGGCGGTTTACCCTCGCCAGCAGGGCCAGCGGGGCAAATTCGGCATATTGATGCGCTATGTCGTTGATTTTGCTCACAATAAAAACGATCAAAATATCAACAAAATAGAGAAGCCCCGCGTTTTCTGGTTTTTCATACGTGGATTGTTAAAGTTCTTCACAAAGTTATCCACAGTTTCCGTGGATGACCCGGGCGCGCCGAGGGGTTGACTGTGGGCCATAATTGGCGAGCCCTGAATGTCACTGAAAGAAACCGTTGTTCTCCATCATACAAGCCGCCGGTTGGCCTATCTGGCCATTAATTGCCTGTTCAATTTTGGCCATGGCGCTCATCATTGAACGGTTCATCAGCCTCAAAACTGCCAAAATTGCGCCGCCCCGGTTGCTCGATGAGGTTTTGAGTGTGTCACGCAACGGCTTGCCGGGGCCAGAAGTGGTGTCCCAACTTGAGCAGAATTCAGCCATGGGCGAAATTTTGGCCAGTGGTTTTCGGGCCGTCAGCGCCAACCCACGCTGTTCCGAAGCTGATTTGCGCGCGGCCATGGAAGGCGCTGGACGCACCGTGGCCCATCGGCTGGAGCGTTATTTGCCCGCATTGGCAACCATTGCCTCCGCTGCGCCGCTGATGGGCTTGTTTGGCACGGTGATTGGCATGATCGAGATTTTCGGCTCGCAAGCTCCGGTCGGCGGTGTGACGGGTGTGGCCTCTGGCAGCAACCCGGCCCAGTTGGCGCACGGCATTTCTGTTGCGCTCTACAACACCGCTTTTGGGCTGCTGATCGCCATTCCCTCCCTGATTTTTTGGCGCTATTTCCGCGTCCGGGTGGATGGCTATTTGTTGGCGCTGGAACAGTCTGCTGAACAGTTGGCCAGGCATTTGAATTCGTTGCGGAAATGAAGCCCCCACGGTCGTGCACTGCGTGTAACTCCCTGCCCCCCAAGGGGGCCGCATTTTTCCTGGGGGCGGCCCGGCGGAAAAATTTGCCCCCACGTCCGCTCACTGCGTGTAACTCCCTGCCTTTCTCAAAAGCCCTGTCATGAAATTCAGCCAGCGCAATCGCGACGAGCCTGAGATCAACCTGATTCCGTTCATCGACGTGCTGTTGGTGGTTCTCATTTTTCTGATGCTGTCGACCACTTACAGCAAGTTCACTGAGCTCCAACTGACCCTGCCTGTTGCAGACACCCAGGCCCAGCGGGACTACCCCAAAGAAATGCTGGTCAGTGTCAATAGTGAGGGTGCCTACGGTGTCAACCGCGTGGCTGTAACCGGTCGCCGAATGGAAGACCTGGCGGCGGCGATGGTGGAAGGCGCCAAGGCCGGCAAAGACACCGTCGTGGTCATCAGTGCAGATGCGGCCGCACGCCACCAGGCTGTGATCACAGTCATGGAGGCGGCCCGACAAGCCGGGTTGACACAAATCACCTTTGCCACCCAATCATCGGGACGCGCGCAAAGCCCCGCATCGCCGGCGCCGCCAACCGGCAAAAAATAGTCGATGGCTGATCGTCCCAACCGAGGCTTTGCCCGCATATGGGCCGGTCGGCGTCAATGGGCTTGGCTTTTGTGGCCGGTTTCGGTTCTTTTTGGCAGCCTGGTGGTGCTGCGGCGACGTTTGTACCGGCTCGGTTTGCGCCAGTCGCTGGCTGTGCCCGTGCCGGTATTGGTCATTGGCAATGTGCTTGCCGGTGGGGTTGGCAAGACACCGGTCGTGTTGATGTTGGTGCGCCACTTCCAGCAGCGTGGCTTGGCTGTTGGTGTGGTTTCACGTGGTTATGGCAGAACCTCCAAGGGTTGCAAGGAGGTTCTGAAAAACACGCCGCCAAATCAGTCTGGAGATGAACCGGCGCTGATCAAACGGGCGACTGGCGCACCAGTTTTTGTAGCGGCGCGGCGGGTTGAAGCGGCTACGGCATTGTTGGCCAAATACCCCAAAACTGCACTCATCATCAGCGACGACGGTCTACAGCACTACGCGCTGCAACGCGATATCGAGGTGTGTGTGTTTGATGACCGCGGCGTGGCAAATGATTTTTTGCTGCCGGCGGGCCCACTGCGCGAGCCGTGGCCGCGCAAGGCCCTGAAGATCAAGGCCCGGGCAGCACCCATTTCGTTTGTGCTTCACTCTGGCGACGATGAGGCCCTGGCCGATCGGCTGTTTAGCCAAGCTAATAGCTTTGACGGTGTCAAGCAACATGGCTTCCGTGCCAGCCGCATGCTGGCCGACTTCGCGCTCTCCAAAGACGGCATCCGGATTGAACTGGCCCAATTGGCGGGTCAAGCCAATGTTGCGGTGGCAGCCATCGGGCACCCTGAGGCTTTTTTTGCAATGCTGCGCGACCAGGGTGTCGGGTTGAAGGAGACCATCGCGTTGCCCGATCACTTTGATTTTGCGCAATGGCAATTTCCGTTTGATCGAAATCACAACCTGATTTGCACTGAAAAAGATGCGGTCAAATTGTGGAGGTCACATCCGGACGCACTTGCAGTGCCGTTGCTGCTGCAGGCCGACGGTCGGTTCTTTTCTGCGTTGGAAGCGGCGCTGGCAGAGGTTTCACGTCAGCCTGTCGCCTTGCCCAAAGTTGCCGTTTGAAGGATGTCCCCAACAGGATGAGCTTGAGGGCTGCCAGTTCCGGCACAAAGTTATCATTACGGCATGGACACCCGATTGTTAGAACTGCTGGTTTGCCCCGTTACCAAAGGGCCGCTGGAATACGACCATGCAAAACAGGAACTGACCTCGCGCAGCGCCCGGCTGGCCTATCCGGTGCGTGACGGCATTCCGATCTTGCTGGAAGCCGAAGCCCGAACCCTGAGTGATGAAGAGCTCGACCTGTGAAGCCCAAGCTGCCGGCAGGTGGCATGGAGGATACTCTGGATGAATGACTTCCACGTGCTGATACCGGCACGTCTGGCCTC
>JANOWY010000121.1:0-4891 GCA_031418135.1 Rhodoferax sp.
TGGGGGCTTGGGGAAATTATGCGAGCGAGGTGGCTTCAAACACCCCCGTTACGGTACCCGGCGCCATTTTGAACACCGTGAAAATCACCACCCCGGCCGATCGCCAACTGCAGGCAGACCTGATTGGCACCTGGAAACTCACCCCGGCAAGTGACGTCAGCGTGCTGCTGGGCGCTGGCACCACCCAATTGACCTATGGCGCGCTCTCGGGCACGACCCTACGCAACGGCTGCAATTACAACGTCAGCTTCAGTGGTAACGACATTTTCGGAACACTGGCACAGCCCTGCAATGTTGGGGGCGCAGTGATTCAGCAGTTTTTTGACAGCAGCGGCGCGTATGGTGTCGACGTCGACAAAGAGATCGCGTGGCAGGGTAATTTTGTCCAGATCGGGGTGAACGGCACCTGGCGCTCGGGTCCATGGAAGTTAATGGGTGGTTATTTGGTGCATGCCGTGCGCCGTGGCTCGGTCGACGCCATCTTGACTTCACGCGGCAACCCCGCATACACCCAAAACCAGCACATCAGCTTGGGGGCAGACTATCGTTTCAACCCGCACCTGGTTGTGTTCACACGGGCGCAGCTCACCAGTAATCTCTTTTTTGACGATGTTCCGGTAACGTATAACAGCGCGACCTCAAGCCGATTCGGCTCGAAATATTCGTTGTTTTCGATCGGAATACGGGTTGAGTTTTAGCTCAAATAAAGATCCCTTAATTTAATTTTTATATCATTACTTGGTATTTATTAAGTTGAATATGCTTAATTTTTATAGCTATTTGTGCAATTTTTTATTGAACAATTGCACATTTTTATTTATAGATTTTTTACTTGGTATTTAATTGCAACTGAGGCATCGGTCGTCGCCTCAAGCTGGCGCTTGGCGATGCGGTGCCAACAACGGTCGCGTAGGGCCGCTGGGGCACCCTCGGCATCCAGAAACAAATCGATGTTGTCGCCCAGCAGGGCGACCAGTTGGGGGCCATCTGCCAGAGCAGACAGCGGCATTACGGCCTGACAGCATGCCAGAATTCTCGCAAGATCGGTTGTTGGGTGACCAACATGGAGCGCTGCGTGGGTGGATGGAACCATGGGCAATTTCCCACCATGCGCCGCCAGAAGTGATCTGACCGATTGAACGCTTCTACCCCGACGGGGCAAGTGCTAACAAACTTTGGTTTTTGGGCACTGATCGGGGGCGATGGCGTGGTGGATCTATTTAGCCACGGGTTCAGATTCGGGGGAGATACAAGTCGGCTCTACCGTATCGCCCGGCAAGACATGAATGGCCGCCAGGCTGACGACCCAGTGCCGGGCGTCCATCAGCACCAGGAAGAAACTTCGCAAATCGGCTGGGGGCCAAATGGATGTGCCGACACACAGAAACGGGAAATTTACCTGGTTCACACTGCTCCCGGAACTGAAACCGGGGCCAAACACGTTTTTGGTGCTGAACCGGAAACTGAGCCCCAACACGGCATCCAAGTTCAATCCAGCTTCAGCAATAGCCAATGTTGCGCCGGTTGCCGAAGTAATTGCATAGGTGCCCCCCAAACCATCCAGATTCCGCAGATTGGCGTTGATTTCGTCATAGGCCAAATTGACACCCGCCCGCCTGAGCGGCGCATCTGCCTCAAATGGCAAGCCGGTGGTGAGCTTGGGCAACACCATCTCTCCAGGGGACGTGATGGCCGAACCGGGCAAACGCATTTGCGCCGATTGCGCCAACGCTGAAGCCAGTTGATCCGCCGAAAAATCGGCCAGCTTGCCACCGGCGGGGCGAATCGTCATCAACCGCAAATCGCCCACCGCCAGCGCGTCGGCTGTGAAGTCGGCACCCACGAAGCGCTCTACGCCTTGGATGATCTTCACCATGGGCATCCGGCGCAAATCGTTGGATGCGTTGGCGGTGTCAAAAATGCCATTGAACGCCGTGACGGCTGGCCAGTTGGCAACGCCTGCCAGCGAATGGCTGACCGCCGCCCGGTTCTGGCTGTCTGCAAAACTCGCCAGCGCCGGCACTGCCGCCGCGCTGCCATCGCTGAACCCGGCCTCGTCGGCTGACCAGCGGGCCAATCTTGGAAACGGCCCCAAAGTATCGGTTGCGCCCAAAAATGCCGTACGCAGGCGAAACCCCTTGTCGGCCCACCACTGGCTGGCCACACGGTCATTTTGATACGCGGCGATGGTTGGCGACGTAGTTACCTCAAACAAACCGTTAATCTGCGCCAGCGTGTCGCCACTGGCCGCAGAAGCCAGGCTGCGCAACACCGCCTGGGTTAAAGGGGGAACCACCAGGGCATTGACATCCGCCAACAGATCGGCCCGTACTTGCACAGCGGCAAAACGATGGTTGGCTGTGGTCAAACCGGCCAGTGTTGCCGCATCGGGGGCCGCACCACCCGTTACGGCAGCCACAGAAGCGCGTAACGCCTTGTATTCAGGAATGGTGACCCGCTCGGGCACAACCGCCGATGGTGGCGATACAGCTATAACGGCAACTGAGCTTCCGTCTGAACGGATCACGTTGACCGTGGAAGCATCTGCGCCAGAGCCACCACCACAGCCTGTCAACAGGCTGACAACCAGCACGAAGAAAATACTAACACCAACTGGCGCGGGGGTTGGCACAGACAGGGCTGCAAGGTTGTTTGTCTGGGTGCTGGTTTGAATATTGTTCATGGCGCGTAGCCTCCCGAAGTCATGGTAACCGCGAGTGCCTGCGTTCGCCTGGTGGCTCCTGTTGGCGGGCCAGTGCCCAGTCATGCCCAGTCAGTTTGTCAGCCTTGACACTCACGACCCTTCTTTTTAGTATCCCGACGTACTGGTGACATTTCAATCTGCGAAAGGCTTCCTTCCCGTGACTACCTTTGAACCCCGCGTACGCCCCTCTGCCAGAACAACCCAAGTTGATGCCCTGGTGATTGGGGCCGGTCTTGCAGGCATGTACCAACTGATCTGCTTGCGTGACCGCCTGGGCTTGAACGTGCGGGTTCTCGAGGCCGGCAACGATGTCGGGGGCACCTGGCACTGGAACCGCTACCCCGGCGCCCGCTGCGACTCCGAAAGCCATGTTTACGGCTATACCTTCTCGGAAGAGTTGATGCGCGAATGGGAGTGGTCAGAGCGGTTTCCGCAGCAACCCGAGATCGTCCGGTACGTCAACCATGTGGCCCAAAAATTCGACCTCAAGCGCAACATCCGCTTCAACACGCGCGTGACCACGGCGCGTTACGACGAAGCAACAAACCTTTGGGAAGTAACGACCGAGCAGGGCGAGCACTTCACCGCGCAGTTCCTCATCACCGCAGTGGGTTGCCTGTCCGCTGCCAATCTTCCCAAAATTGCAGGATTGGAGAATTTCAAAGGGCGCTGGCACCATACAGGGCAGTGGCCCAAAGAGGGCGTCGATTTCAGGGGCAAGCGCGTGGGGCAGATTGGCACCGGCTCCACCGGCATCCAGGCCGCACCGGTGATTGCCGAAACAGCCGCTCACCTCACGGTATTCCAGCGCAGCCCCACCTACAGCGTGCCAGCCCGCAATGCGCCGCTGACCTCCGAATTCAAGCAGTACGTGAAAGACAATGCCGCGAAGATCCGCAAAGCAATGCATGCCTCCACCTCGGGCCACCCCTGGGACGCCAGGCCACGCTCAGCGCTCGAGACGCCGCCTGAGGAGCGCCTTGCGCTGTACGAAGCAGCCTGGGCCAAGGGTGGCATCGAGTTTCGCACCACCTTCTCGGATTTGATGCTGAAAAAGGCGGCCAACGACACAGCGGCCGAGTTTGTGCGTGGCAAGATCCGCCAAATTGTCAAAGACCCCGTCACAGCGCACACGTTGTCGAACATCGACCACCCCTACGCCGGTAAACGCCCGCCGATTGACTCCCACTACTACGAAACCTTCAACCGCGACAACGTCTCGCTGGTCGATGTGCGGGCCGCACCGATCCAGGAGATCACGGCTACGGGCATCCGCACCACCGAGGCCGAATACCCGCTGGACATCATCGTCTTCGCCACTGGTTACGACGGCATCACCGGCCCCTTGTTGCGCATGGATATCCGGGGGCGCGAGGGCAAGTCGCTGGCGCAGGAATGGAAAGACGGCCCGCGTACCTACCTGGGCCTGCAGGTGGCGGGGTTTCCGAACCTGTTCACCATCACGGGGCCAGGCAGCCCCAGTGTGCTGACCAACATGCCAGTGGCGATCGAGCAACACGCCGAATGGATCGCCGACTGCATCGCGCACATGCGCGGGAACGGCTTGAAACGCATCGAAACCGACGACGAAACCATGCGCCAATGGCAACAACAAGTGGATACCGCCGCTGCGGCCACGCTGCTTTCCACCGTCGCATCCTCTTGGTACCGGGGGGCCAACGTTCCGGGCAAACCGGTGGTGTTCATGCCTTATGCGGGCGGCATGGCGCGTTACCGGAGAATTTGCGCCGACATTGCCGCCAACAACTATGAAGGTTTCCATCTGACCGCCTGAGCCGACTCTGGCTTGTAGCGTTATTTTTGTCAGGGTTTTGAGAGCAACCGGGGGATGGATCACTCGTTCAACCCAGGATAGCCCGGTTGACAGCTGCAACGCATTTAATGTATTCTGTATACAGAGTACACACCATGCGCAGCAAACTGATCAAGATTGACACCTCTCCTGACTTGGTCGATCAGGTCTACCGCAGCCTGCTCGACGCGATCAGCGATGGCTCGATGGCACCCGGCGCGCGCATGGGGCAGGAAGATATTGCCGCGCAGCTCGCGGTTTCGCGGCAGCCCGTATTGCAAGCCTTGCGCCTGCTCAAAAAAGATGGCTTTGTGCTGGATGCGCCGGGGCGCGGCGTTTTGGTGGCACCACTGGATGTGCAATGGCTGATGCAG
>JANOWY010000122.1:0-11386 GCA_031418135.1 Rhodoferax sp.
CGCAAAGCCAGTGGCCCCGACTCGATTTATTGGGTGGGCTCGTCCAAACACAACAACGAGCAGGCGTATTTGATGCGCAAGTTCGTCAGCTTCTGGGGCAGCAACAACTGCGACCATCAGGCGCGCATTTGCCATTCCACCACGGTGGCAGGCGTTGCCAATACCTGGGGTTATGGCGCCATGACCAACTCCTACAACGATATGCAGAACGCCAAAGTGGCGATGTACATCGGCTCCAACGCGGCCGAGGCGCATCCGGTCAGCATGGTGCACATGCTGCACGCCAAAGAGACCGGCTGCAAAATGATCGTGGTCGATCCGCGTTACACCCGAACAGCGGCCAAGTCTGACGAATATGTGCGCATCCGCTCCGGCTCGGATATTCCCTACCTGTTTGGTTTGCTGTACCACATCTTCAAGAACGGATGGGAAGACAAGCAGTACATCAACGACCGCGTCTTTGGCATGGAGAAAGTCAAAGAAGATGTGTTGGCCAAGTGGACACCTGAAAAGGTAGAAGAAGCCTGCGGCGTCAAAGAAGCGCAGATGCTCAAAGTGGCCACCATGCTGAACGAAAGCCGCCCCGGTACCATCGTCTGGTGCATGGGCCAGACGCAGCACACCATTGGCAACGCCATGGTGCGCGCCTCGTGCATCCTGCAACTGGCGCTGGGCAACATCGGCAAATCCGGTGGTGGTGCCAACATCTTCCGCGGCCATGACAACGTGCAAGGCGCTACCGATGTCGGCCCGAACCCTGATTCACTGCCGGGTTATTACGGTCTGGTAGAGGGTTCCTGGCGGCATTTCGCCAAGGTCTGGGGCGTGGAGTTTGATTGGATCAAGGGTCGCTACGCCAGCCCAGCGATGATGGGCAAACCGGGCATGACAGTGTCGCGCTGGATTGACGGCGTGATGGAAAAAAATGAGCTGATCGACCAAGAGTCGAATTTGCGCTCGGTGGTGTTCTGGGGCCATGCGCCCAACTCGCAGACGCGCGGGCTGGAAATGAAACGCGCCATGGACAAGCTTGATTTGCTGGTGGTGGTGGACCCATATCCGTCCGCTACGGCGGCCATGGCGGCCATGCCCGGCCGCGCCGAAGACCTGAACCCGAACCGCTCGGTCTACCTGCTGCCGGCGGCCACCCAGTTTGAGACCTCGGGCTCCGTCACGGCCTCCAACCGTTCCATCCAGTGGCGTGAAAAAGTGATCGAGCCACTGTGGGAAAGCCGCAGTGACCACATGATCATGCAGCAGTTCGCCGACAAGCTGGGTTTTGGCAAAGAGCTCTCCAAAAACTTCAAGATGCAGAAGGTCAAGGGCCTGGATGAGCCCGTGCCGGAAGACATTCTGCGCGAAATCAACAAGTCAGTCTGGACGATTGGTTACACCGGCCAAAGCCCGGAGCGCCTCAAGGCCCATATGCGCAACATGCATGTGTTTGACGTAAAAACGCTCAAGTCCAAGGGCGGCATCGACAAAGAAACCGGCTATGACTTGGCGGGCGATTATTTTGGCCTGCCGTGGCCGTGTTACGGCAACCCGTCGCTCAAGCACCCCGGTTCGCCCAACCTGTACGACACCTCCAAACATGTGATGGAGGGTGGCGGCAATTTCCGCGCGAATTTTGGTGTCGAGCGCGGCGGAGTAAATCTGCTGGCCGAGGATGGCTCCCATTCCAAGGGCGCAGACATCACCACCGGTTACCCGGAATTTGATCACCTATTGCTGAAAAAGCTCGGCTGGTGGGACGATCTGACAGACGCCGAAAAAGTGGCCGCTGAGGGCAAAAACTGGAAGAACGACGCTTCGGGTGGCATCATCCGCGTGGCCATGAAAGAACACGGCTGCCACCCCTTTGGCAACGCCAAGGCGCGCGCGGTGGTGTGGAACTTCCCCGATGCGATTCCGCAGCATCGCGAGCCCCTGTATGGCAACCGGGCTGATTTGCAGGCCAAGTACCCGTCGCACGACGACAAAATGGCGTTCTGGCGTTTGCCCACCCTGTTCAAGTCGATCCAGCAGAAAAACATAGCCGACAAGGTGCATGAGAAATTCCCGTTCATCATGACGTCCGGGCGGCTGGTGGAATACGAAGGCGGTGGCGAAGAAACCCGCTCCAACCCCTGGCTCGCTGAACTGCAGCAAGAGATGTTTGTCGAGATCAACCCGTCAGTAGCCTCAGCCAAGGGCGTGCGCAACGGCGAGCGTGTGTGGGTCTCCACCCCGACCGGTGCCCGCCTGAACGTGCAGGCGCTGGTAACGGAGCGCGTTGGGCCCGACACGGTCTTCATGCCCTTCCACTTTTCGGGCCGCTGGCAAGGCAAAGACATGCTGGCCTATTACCCCAGCGGGGCAGCGCCGGTTGTGCGGGGTGAGGCCATCAACACCTCTACCACCTATGGTTACGACAGCGTCACGATGATGCAAGAGACCAAGACGACGATCTGCCAGATCGAAAAGGCATAAGGAGCACACCATGGCACGCATGAAATTTGTCTGTGATGCAGAGCGCTGCATCGAATGCAACGGCTGTGTGACGGCTTGCAAAAACGAAAACGAAGTTCCCTGGGGCGTGAACCGCCGCCGTGTGGTCACCCTGAACGACGGGGTGCCAGGTGAAAAATCCATCTCGGTGGCTTGTATGCATTGCAGCGACGCGCCGTGCATGGCGGTCTGCCCGGTCAACTGCTTTTACCGCACCGAAGAAGGTGTGGTGCTGCACGACAAAGACGTGTGCATCGGCTGCGGCTATTGTTCTTACGCCTGCCCCTTTGGCGCACCGCAGTTTCCGTCGCAAGGTGTGTTTGGTGCTCGTGGCAAGATGGACAAATGCACCTTTTGCGCGGGTGGCCCGGAAGCCAATGGCAGCCAAGCCGAGTTTGAAAAATATGGCCGCAACCGCCTGGCCGAAGGCAAACTGCCGGCCTGCGCCGAGCAGTGTTCCACCAAGGCCCTGCTGGCGGGTGATGGCGATGTGGTCGCTGACATCTTCCGCAATCGCGTGCTGAAGCGCGGCAAGGGTGCCGAGGTCTGGGGCTGGGGCACGGCCTACGGCTCCAAACAGGCCGGACAACCGCCCGCAGCGCAGCCTGCCACCAAATCCTGAGGGCAAACGCCATGAATACATCCCTGAAACTGGTGGCGTTTGCAGTGTCAGCACTGCTTTTGGCAGCCTGTGGAGACAAGGTTCAAAACCTGGAATCGGGTTCGGCCAGCAAGCAAGATGCGGCTGCCTTCTCTGGCACCGGCTCCAGCACCTTCACAGCTGCCGGCTGGAAGCCGGGCGACAAAGCCAGCTGGGAGCAACACCTGAAAACACGCATGCAAAACGGTCAGAACGATTACTCTAAAGCAAATTGATCGGTTTGTTCAAATGAAACATGCATTGTTAGCTACTTTTTTGGTAGCAAATTTGATTGTTTGTCAGCAAGTAACTGCACAAAATGCAAAACCGGCGGCAGTTGTGCCCGCACCTGTCGTGCAAGCGGCGCCGGTGGCGCCCGCGCCTTCGGGCGGCATCCAGAGCCAGAACATCTTTGAAGTCAAACCCGATGCCAGCAATGAGCCCGGTTACGCCCAACAAACCAATGGTGAGCGTGCCAAGGTGCAGCCCGGCAACAATGCCCCGGTCTGGCGGCAAGTGGGTGCCGGTGTGCAGGGTTACAGCAGTTTGCCCAAATCTGAAGCGCCCGAGGCGGGTGTTCTGATTCAGCCTTTCGCACAGTACCCCGGTGCCCCGTTGACCAACGCGGGTGAAGCTTGGCGCCAGGTGCGCAACAACTGGATCATTCCCTACGGTGGTGCCTTGGTGCTGATCGTCGCCGGTGCGATTGCGCTGTTTTACTGGCGCAAAGGCACATTGCCGCAACATGGTGCCGACAGCGGGCGCAGCATTGAGCGTTTTACGCCGTTTGAGCGGTCAGCCCATTGGGCCAACGCCATCGCGTTTTCAATTTTGGCGGTTTCGGGCCTGGTGATGGCATTTGGCAAGTTCTTCATCCAGCCGGTGATTGGCAGCACGCTGTTTGGCTGGCTGACCTATGCGCTCAAAACCGCGCACAACTTTGCCGGCCCGGTGTTTGCCGTTTCGCTGGTAGTGGTGATTTTGACCTTCATCAAAGACAACTTCCCCCGTGCGGGAGATTTGAACTGGCTGCTCAAGGGCGGTGGTTTGTTGTCTGGCAAAGAGGTACCTTCACACCGCTTTAATGCGGGTGAAAAGGTCGTTTTCTGGGGCGGGGTGTTCTTCCTCGGGCTGATTGTTATTGGTTCCGGGCTGGTGCTGGATAAGCTGGTACCGGGTTTGCTCTATGAGCGCTCCACCATGCAGATATCGCACATGGTTCATGCGGTGGCAACCATGCTGATGATGGCGATGTTCATGGGCCATATCTACATCGGCACGATCGGCATGCAAGGCGCGTACAAGGCCATGCGCACCGGGCAAGTCGATGAAACCTGGGCCAAAGAGCACCACGAACAATGGTACGACGATGTCAAGGCCGGCAAAATCCCGGCTCAACGCAGTGTGCAGGTGCCGCCCGCGCAAACGGTTCAGGCTTGAATAGAGACGGCTTTTGAATCTTCGGCCCAACACCATGGCTTCAGCAACGAAAAAAGTTTGAGCGCCCCAACATGAAAAAATCACTTCTCATTGCAAGTTTTTCGCTGGCGGGTTTGCTGGCTACCTCGGCTTTCGCCAAGTTGCCTGCACCAGCACCTCTGGACGATGCCGGCAAAGCCAAAGCCGCCGAGGCAGCTGCCAAAACGGCGTGGGGCGGCAAGATGGACGGCTACAACCTGTGCATGTCGATGAACAAATCGGCAGCGCATTTTCAAAAGACTGCCGCGAGTTTGGGTAAAACGGCCAAACCTGCGACGGCCACGCCGCCCTGTGCGGACCCGGGGCCGTTTGTGTCTGCCGGTGCCGCGCCTGCTGCCGTATCGGCTACTGCTGTACCGGCTGCCCCAGCTGCCAAAGCGCCCGCTGCCGCGCCCGCCAAAAAGTCTTGAGTTACTTCCTGCCGGTGCATAGCGCAGGCCTGCCCCGCCTGACGCAAGCCCGTGCGCCACTGACCGCCCCTGCGGTTGCACACAACGAGTTCGGCCAATCAGTTGAGCTGTCCATCCCGGCTGAGCGCGCGCTCACGCTTTACGTCGACAAACGCGAGTTGGTCACCCTGATGACGCTGGGAGCGCAGCCCGAATTGCTGGTGCTGGGCTACTTGCGCAACCAGCGCCTGATCGATTCCGCTGCTGCGGTTGAATCCATCACGGTGGATTGGGAGGTTGGCGCTGCGGCAGTCAAAACCCGGCACGGCATTGTCGATATTGAGGCCAAAACCGCCAAGCGTGTGGTCACCACCGGCTGCGGCCAGGGCAGCGTGTTTGGCGGCTTGATGGACGCGTTGGATACCCTTCGGTTGCCAGACACGCGCATCACCCAAGGGCAGTTGTATGGCATTGTCAATGCCATCCGCCTCCAGGAGAGCACTTACAAATCGGCCGGTTCGGTGCATGCCTGCGCGTTGTTTCAGGCCGAAGACATGCTGATTTTTGTCGAGGATGTGGGCCGCCATAACGCACTGGACACTATTGCGGGCTGGATGACAATGCAAGAAGCGAGCGGGGCCAAGGGTGTAGGCCTGGTTTTCTACACCACTGGCCGCCTCACCAGCGAGATGGTGATCAAGGCGGCGCAGATGGGGGTCGCCGTGGTCATTTCGCGCAGCGGCATCACGCAAATGGGGCTGCAGGTGGCCAACCAGTTGGGTTTGTGTACGATTGGCCGGGCCACCAACAAGCATTTTCTTTGTTACAGCGGCGCGCAGCGGCTGCAGATGCAACCCGGACTGGCCGGGCTGCCCCGCGCCGCGCCTGAGGCAACACCTGTTGGTTGAAACACGAACTGAACTCCCGCATGGTGCCGACCCGATGACATCTCAAGTTTGGTTCAGGTTGAGCTTGTCGAAACGCTTGGATGAATGCTGGGCAAACAGTTCATACCTCACTGGGTCGCCATAGGTATCCGTGCTGGCGTGCAGCCCTGCGTCGCAAGTGCAGCAGTTACGCACCCAACCCATTGAAATCAGGGTTTTACCCCGCACCTGCCCGGATGGGGTCGGCAATCAGTTAACGTTCTGTTATGACTATTTCTTTTTGGCAATTGGGTTGGCGCAGCGTTTGGCGCGATTTTCGGTCGGGTGAACTGCGTTTGTTGATATTGGCGGTGACGCTGGCCGTGGCTGCACTGACAGCGGTGGGCTTTTTTGCGGATCGCCTCAAGGGTGGCTTGCAACGCGATGCGCGGCAAATGCTGGGAGGCGATGCTGTGGTGTCGAGCGACCAACCCAACGCAGCGGCATTTTTGGCCCAAGCCAAAGCCCTGGGTTTGCAGGTGGTAAACACCGCCACGTTCCCCACCATGGGGCGGGCGACCGACGCGCAAGGCGGGGCTTCCAAACTGGTGGCGCTCAAGGTGGTCGAAGGCGGTTATCCGTTACGGGGCCGCCTCACGGTGGCCGATGAACCGGGCGGCGGCGAGACGCGCACCACAGCGATTCCCCAACCCGGCGAGGTGTGGATTGATGGCGCCTTGCTGGACGGGCTGGGACTGCGCATGCAAGACACGCTTTTGTTGGGCGATGCCCGGCTGAAAATCGCCAAAGTGATTGTGATTGAACCCGATCGGGGCGCAGGCTTCATGAATTTTTCGCCCCGGGTGATGATCAACCGGGCTGACCTTGCCGCTACAGGGCTAATCCAGCCGGCCAGCCGGGTGGTGTATCGCATGGCCGTGGCGGGGGAAGACCCTGCGGTCAAGGCGTTTTCCCAATGGGCCCAAGCAGAAGCGAAAAAGCCCGACGTACGTGGTGTGCGTGTTGAATCGCTGGAAGCCGGGCGGCCTGAAATGAGCCGCACCATGGACCGCGCCGAAAAATTTCTGAATCTGGTGGCCCTGCTGGCCGCCTTGCTCAGCGCCGTGGCAGTTGCGCTGGCCGCCCGCGGTTTTGCCGCTAGCCACCTGGACGATTGCGCCATGTTGCGGGTGTTGGGCCTGAGCCAGCGAACCATCGCCTTGAGTTACACGCTGGAGTTCGCGCTGATTGGCCTGTTCGCCAGCGGCATTGGGGTGGCCCTGGGTTTTGCCGTTCACTATGGCTTTGTGCTGTTGTTGGCTGGCCTGGTCGAAGCCTCGTTGCCAGCGGCAACCATCTGGCCGGTCTTGTTTGGCTTGGGCATGGGTTTGACGCTGCTGTTTGCATTTGGGCTGCCACCAGTCCTGCAATTGGCGCAAGTGCCGCCGCTGCGGGTGATCCGCCGTGATGTGGGCAATCTCAAACCGGCATCGCTGGGCGTGCTGGCTGTGGGGGTGGCCGGTTTTGCGGCCTTGCTGCTGGCCGCCAGCAGCGACATCAAGCTGGGCCTGATTGCCGTTGGTGGTTTTGCCGGCGCGGTGGTGGTGTTTGCCGGCCTCGGGTTTTTGGCCGTGAAGTTGCTGCGCCGGGTGGTGAATGAATCGACCGCACCGCGCTGGCTGGTGCTGGCCACGCGGCAGATTTCGGCCCGGCCTGCTTATGCCGTGGTGCAGATCAGCGCCTTGGCAGTGGGCTTGCTGGCGCTGATTTTGCTGGTGCTGCTGCGTACCGATTTGATCAACAGCTGGCGCAGTGCCACACCGCCCGATTCGCCGAACCGGTTTGTCATCAACATCATGCCAAACCAAAACCAGGCGTTTGTCAAAACGCTGCAAGACGCGGGTGTGCGCAAGCTCGATGTGTACCCGATGATCCGCGGCCGTTTGGTCGAGATCAACGGCAAACCGGTAACACCTGCCGATTGGCAAGACGACCGGGCGCGCCGTCTGGTAGACCGCGAATTCAACCTGTCGCACAGCGCCGTGTTGCCGGCCAAAAATGAGGTCACTTCAGGCCGTTGGACCGACAACGAAGCCAATGCGGTGAGTATTGAGGAATACGTGGCCACCACCCTGGGCCTCAAACTGGGCGACCAGCTCAAGTTCGACATCGGCGGCATACCGGTGGAATCGAAAGTAACCTCGGTGCGCAAGGTCGATTGGGGCTCGATGCGGGCCAACTTCTACATGATCTACCCGGTGGCCAACTTGCCAGATGTTCCCGCCACGTACATGAGCGCCTTCAAGGCCCCCGATGTGAAGGGGTTCGACAACGCCCTGGTACGCCAATTTCCCAATGTGACCAATGTCGATATGTCGCTGGCGCTCTCGCAGGTGCAACGGGTCCTGGACCAGGTGATTGGCGCGGTTGAATTTTTATTCGGCTTCACGCTGATGGCGGGGCTGGTGGTTTTGTTTGCTGCGGTTACCGCCACCCGCGAAGAGCGCGCCCGTGAATTCGCCATCATGCGGGCAGTGGGGGCACGCGGCAGCCTGCTGCGCCAGGTCCAGCGGGCCGAGTTGGCAGGTGTGGGTTTGCTGGCCGGTTTTTTGGCGGCGGTTGTGGCGGCGATTGTGGGCTGGGCGCTGGCCAAATACGTGTTTGAATTTGCCTGGAACGTGTCGCTGTGGGTACCGCTGATCGGCGCACTGGCAGGTGCCGTACTGGCCCTGGGCGCGGGCTGGTGGGGCCTGCGTGAAGTGCTGCGCCGGCCCGTAGTCGAAACCCTGCGCAGGGCAGCCCAATGAATATCGAAGAAAAACCCAAGTTTGCAACCCCGTATGGCTGGATCGGTGGCGAAGCCAACGTCAAAGCGCTGGTTGAGCGGTTTTATGACCTGATGGACCTGGAGCCCGCCTATCAGGCGCTGCGCCAGGTGCATGGTTCAGACCTGGTCAACGCACGGCAACGGCTTTTCTGGTTTCTGACCGGCTGGCTGGGTGGCCCACAGCTTTATACCGAGCGTTTCGGTCACCCGGCATTGCGAGCCCGCCACATGCCCTTCAAAATCGGCATTCTCGAGCGGGACCAGTGGCTGGCCTGTATGGATCAAGCCATGGGTGAAACCGGCGTGCCGCAGGAGTTGCGCGAGCGCCTCAAAGCCAGCTTTTACAAAACCGCCGACTGGATGCGCAACACCCCGGCTTGATCCGTTACGGTGGTGTCGGCGGTTGGTGGGCTATTACGCTTCGAACCCATCCAGCACATTGGCGGCATTAACGCCCAGCTCGTGCGCCGCGTACCCGCCCTCCAGAATGAACACCGTGGGCAAGCCCAAGCGCTTTAATCGGCGGCCCAGCCGCAAATAGTCCGGCGACTGCAGGGCAAATGTCGAGATCGGGTCACCCGCGAAGGTGTCCAGGCCGAGGGAAATCACCAACGCATCTGCGCCGTGCGCTGCAACACGGGTGCAAGCGGCTTCGAGTGCGTGGAACCAGTTTTCTGCCGCGGTTCTGGCGGGCAACGGCAAGTTCAGGTTGAAGCCCGCACCGTTGCCGATGCCGGTTTCATCCGCGTACCCGAGGTAGAACGGGTATTCCGTACGTGGATCACCGTGGATGCTGACAACCAGAACGTCCGCCCGGTCATAAAAGATGCTCTGGGTGCCGTTGCCGTGGTGGTAATCGACATCCAGAATCGCCACGCGCTTGCAGCCGCCCGCCAGCAGCGCCTGCGCGGCCACCGCAGGGTTGTTCAGGAAGCAGTACCCGCCCATAAAGTCGGCACCGGCGTGGTGGCCTGGCGGGCGTGTTGCGCAGAAGGCCCCGTGCTGGCCGTTGGTAAGCAAGCTTGCCGCGCTGACCGCCGCATCGGCACCCGCCTTGGCTGCAGCCCAGGTGCCGGCCACCAGCGGCGTGCCGTTGTCCATCGAATAAAGCCCCAGCTTGGCCGTGAAATTCGTCGGCTCCTGGTCAGCGCGTAGCGAACGGATAGGCCAAATGGCGGGAAAGGGCTGGCATGTCGCGTTGGCCGGGTCAAGCGCCAGCCACTGTGCCCAAGCGGTCTGGAGGAATTCCAGATACCGGGCGGTGTGAACCTGGGTCAAAAAGCCCCAGCTATCAGTCTCTGGTGACCGGACCTCGTGGCCGCGTGCCCGGAGTTCTTCAATGACAAAGGCGGCTCTCGAAGGGGACTCAAAGCAGGGTACCCGTTCGCCGCGAAAGAACTCGTGCTCCGGCGCATGACGTTCATGTTGGGTTGAATAAAAACTAATCATCGAATGGACCAACCATCCCAAACGCATCCTTGTAGAAGGCAAGTGCATCAGTTACCGATGAGGCGTGAACGATGGTGTAACCGAATTTCATTTGAGCCTGCTTTTCAGCTTGAGTGAGTGTTTTCGTTCCTCTGTGCACGCCCACCATGGGCGACGTTTCGCCAGCGATGAACTGCTGCGCACCCGGTCGTTCTTGTCTCCAACGGTTGGGTGCCGCCCGGTGCACCCGCCCGCATGGGGCTGTCATCCTGGCGGGCGGACAGTTGTCGAAAGGCTGTCCGTTTGCTACTAATAATATAGCTAACTATATATGTAATATATTAACGGGGAAGGAGAAATATTAACCATTTGTGACAGAGGTGCAAAAGGCCGCTCAACCGGCCTGCAACAGTACCACCAAGGCACCTGCGCCGCCATCAGCCGGTTTGGCTTGCACAAAGGCCAGCACCTCGTTTTTTTGCACCAGCCAACGTTGCACGCGGCTTTTGAGCACGGGTGCCTTGCCGGGTGAACCCAGGCCTTTGCCATGCACGATACGCAGGCAGCGCAGGCCTTGTTTGCCGCAGGCGCGCAGAAATTCAACCAAACGTTCGCGTGCCTCATCTTGACGCAAACCGTGCAAATCCAGCTGGGCCTGAATGGCCCAGTTGCCACGGCGCAGCTTTTTCAGCACGTCGCTGCCAATGCCCGGGCGCAAAAAGCTCATCTGGTCGTCCACCTCGAGCAAGGTGGTGACATCAAACTCGTCGCTGATTGATTCAACCATCACCGCCTGGTCATCGCGTTGCTGCTGGCGCGGCACGGGCGCAGGGGGGTCTTTTTTTAGCATGGCGGCATGCTGGCTGACGTGTTTGTCGGCCAGTTTGCTGACCTTGCCTGCGGCATTGGCAAACAAGTTTTTGTGGGCCAAACGGGCAGCTTCCTGCGCTTGTTGCTGTGCCAGGGCCAGGGCGGCCAGGCGCTCTTGTTCAGCCAGCGTTTTTTTGATCGCCGCCAAATCTGCAAAGGCTGCCACAGACGATTTGTTTTTCACATCAAGCCCCTAAAAGCACGCCACTCATAACAAACCATGCTGCAAAAACGAAAAGCTGCTGCCCGGCGCCACGACGATGTGGTCCAGCACCCGGATGTCCAGCAGCATCAGCGCCGAAGCCAGCACCCGTGTCAGGGCTTCGTCGGCCTTGGAGGGCTGGGCGTTGCCGCTGGGGTGGTTGTGGGCCAAAACCACCGCCGCCGCCTGGTGGTG
>JANOWY010000123.1:0-1678 GCA_031418135.1 Rhodoferax sp.
GCAAGCAGCCGGTGACGTTGCTTAAGGGCGGTGCGTTCTTCCACCATGCCGACAGCTTTGCCATGATGCGCGGCGGCCACCTGGACATCTGCGTGCTGGGCGCTTTTCAGGTGTCAGCCACGGGCGATTTAGCCAACTGGAGCACGGGCGAAGCCGGTTCCATCCCGGCCGTGGGCGGTGCGATGGACTTGGCCATCGGTGCCAAACAAACCTGGGTGATGATGGATTTGCTCACCAAAGCCGGGGTAAGCAAGGTGGTACAAACCTGCACCTACCCGCTCACCGGCATCGCCTGCGTGAAGCGCATCTACTCCGATGTAGCCACGCTGGAGTGCACACCGCAGGGCATCAAGGTGATCGACATGGTTGAAAATCTTGGATTGAAAGAGCTGGAAGAGATGATTGGCGTACCGGTTCACTAAATACAAGCACTAAAAGTTATAAAAAATATAACAAAAGTGATTATATTTTAAATAAATTTTTACCAAATACCCTGATAAGTTCAATTTAAGGAACCTTTTCCATGACCCACCAAGCCTTCATTTGCGATGCCATCCGCACCCCTTTTGGCCGTTACGGCGGCGCGCTTTCCAGCGTGCGTACTGACGATTTGGGCGCCATCCCCCTCAAGGCCCTGATGGCCCGCAACCCGAACGTGGATTGGCTGGCGGTCACCGATGTCATTTACGGATGTGTCAACCAGGCCGGTGAAGACAACCGCAACGTGGCGCGCATGGCCAGCCTGCTGGCTGGCCTGCCGATGGAAGTGCCCGGCACGACCATGAACCGCTTGTGCGGCTCTGGTATGGACGCAGTGGGCACTGCGGCCCGCGCCATCAAGGCGGGCGAAGCCACGCTGATGATCGCCGGTGGGGTGGAGAGCATGAGCCGCGCCCCGTTTGTGATGGGCAAGGCCGAAAGCGCCTTCAGCCGCAACGCCCAGATTTTTGACACCACCATTGGCTGGCGGTTTGTCAACAAGCTCATGAAAGAAAAATACGGTGTGGACGCCATGCCTGAAACGGCCGAAAACGTGGCGGTAGAACACAAAATCAGCCGCGAAGACCAAGACAAAATGGCTCTGGCCTCGCAGATGAAGGCCGTAGCCGCCCAAAAGGCCGGCTTTTTTGATGCGGAACTGACCCCGGTCACCATCCCGCAAAAGAAAGGTGATGCCGTCGTCGTCAGCAAGGACGAACACCCGCGTGAAACCAGCCTGGAGGCCTTGGGCAAACTCAAGGGCGTGGTTAAACCCGATGGCAGCGTAACGGCTGGCAACGCCAGCGGCGTGAATGACGGTGCCTGCGCCATGCTCATCGCCAATGAAGCGGCAGCCAAAGCCAACGGCCTCACCCCCCGCGCCCGCATCGTCGGCATGGCCACGGCGGGCGTAGCCCCCCGCGTGATGGGCATCGGCCCCGCCCCGGCCTCCCAAAAGGTGCTGGCGCTCACTGGTTTGACCATCGCCCAAATGGATGTGATCGAACTCAACGAAGCCTTCGCCGCCCAAGGCCTGGCCGTGCTGCGCATGCTGGGCGTGCAAGATGACGACCCGCGCGTCAACCCGAATGGCGGCGCGATTGCGCTTGGGCATCCGCTGGGTGCTTCGGGGGCGCGGTTGGTGACGACGGCGGTGAACCAACTGCACCGCATCAAGGGGCGTTATGCCTTATGCACC
>JANOWY010000124.1:0-2861 GCA_031418135.1 Rhodoferax sp.
CCTGATACCGGTGGTGTGCCTGATTGCTGCCGTGCTGGGCTCTATCTACAGTGGCATTGCCACCGCCACCGAAGCCGCAGCTGTGGGCGTAGTTGGCTCCATGGTGATATCTGCGTTGCAGGGTTCGATGAACTGGCCAACCTTCCGCGATGCGCTGATGGGGGCCACCCGCCTTTATTGCATGATCGCGCTGATTTTGGCCGGTGCTGCATTTTTGACGCTGGCCATGGGTTACATCGGCTTGCCGCGCCATCTGGCCGAATGGATCGCCTCGCTGGCCTTAAGCAAAGCGCAACTGATCGTCGCCCTGTCGGTCTTCTTCATCATTCTGGGCTGCTTTCTGGACGGCATCAGCATGGTGGTGCTGACCATGGGCGTGCTGATGCCAACCATCAACGCGGCGGGAATTGACCCGATCTGGTTTGGCATCTTCATCGTGCTGGTGGTTGAAATGGCGCAAATCACGCCGCCGGTCGGCTTCAACCTGTTTGTGCTGCAAGGCATGACCGGGCGGCAGCTGACCTGGATTGCGCGGGTAACCATGCCAATGTTTTTCCTGATGTGCGCGGCGGTAGCTCTCATATACCTGTTTCCGGGCATCGTGACCTGGTTGCCGGAACAAATGGCCCGCTGAATCAAACGATTCCCGCCCAAGGACACGACACTCACAGTTGGCGGTGTGGCAAAGGCGCAATAATTGCGCATGCTGTCTGTTTTTTCCATTTGTATCGGTGCCAGCCTGGGCGCGCTGGCCCGCTGGGGCCTGGGGCTTTGGCTCAATCCAATTCATCCGCTGCATCCGGTGGGTCAACTCAGCCCGGCCCTGGTGCTGCCGCTGGGCACGCTGGCCGCCAACTTGATCGGCGGTTACCTGGTCGGTGTCTGTGTGGCAGCCTTTCAGGCCTTGCCACAACTTGATCCAGTTTGGCGCCTGGCGTTGGTGACCGGTTTTTTGGGCGCACTCACAACATTTTCCTCCTTCTCGGCAGAGGTCGTCGCCATGCTGCAACAGCAGCGTTACGCCCTGGCTTTGGCAACCGCTGGCCTGCATCTGGCGGGATCGTTGCTCTTGACGGTTGCCGGCATCAAGACAGCCCATTTGTTTTTAGCCCATTCAGGCTGATTGCACAGCCATCCAAACCAATTGGGAACCTTACCGCGTCAACCCCACGCCATGAAAAACCCATCCACACCAACCCCATTGCCAGCCTCTTTGGCGGCCTTGGCATCCGAATTCGCGCCCACGGGTCGCCTGCGCGCGTCTATCAACCTTGGCAACCCCATTTTGGCCAATCGGCACCCTGCAACCGGCCAGCCTTTTGGGGTGTCGATCGACTTGGCGAATGAATTGGCCCGGCAGTTGGGCACAGAAGTCGAGCTCGTGGTGTTTGTCGGTGCGGCCAAATCGGTCGATGCGGTGACCCAGGGCCGGGCCGACATTGGTTTTTTTGCCGTCGATCCCCTGCGCGGCGCAGGTTTGCATTTCACCGCGCCCTATATCCTGATCGAAGGCAGCTACCTGGTGCGCAATGGCTCGCCGCTGCAGTCCAACGCGCAGGTCGATGCCCCAGGCCACAGCGTGGCTGTGGGCCAAGGCAGCGCTTACGATCTGTTCTTGACCCGTGAATTGAAACAGGCCCGGGTGATTCGCGGTGCGGGTGCAGAGGGTGCTATTGCCGCCTTTGAGGCGCAAAACCTCGATGCCCTGGCCGGTATCCGGTTGATGCTGGAGGACGAAGCCGCCAAAAAACCGGGGCTGCGCTTGCTGCCAGGGCGCTTTATGGTGATTCAACAGGCCATGGGTTGCCCAAAAGCACGCAGCGAAGTCGTCGCCACAGCGCTTCGTGCGTTTGTCGAACGGATGAAAGCCAGCGGTTTTGTGGCCGACGCCATGCACCGGCATGGCGTCGTCGGCGCATCGGTGGCAGGGCCTGCAACTCCAGCCATAGAAAAATTGCAAAATATTAATATATTGTGAATTATTGTATATATTTACTTATATATTGATATATTTAATATAGCTTATTGTTCAATAAAAATATTAACAATATGCCATTTTATATTTTGTAAATATTAAAAAATATATAAATAACATTTTGAATCCCATATTTTGCCTCAACCCTTTACGCTACCCGGCTTCTCGCTGAAACCCTTGTCTGTCGAAACTTACCCACGGATCGCCCATTGACCCTCAGCATCACGAATGTCCCCGGCATTGAAGTCGGGCACTTTACCGACAGCCGCCGCCCCACTGGTTGCAGCGTCATCATCGCCCGCGCCGGGGCGGTGGCCGGTGTCGACGTACGTGGGGCAGCACCAGGCACCCGTGAGACCGACCTGCTGCACCCCAGCAACCTGATGGACCAGGTTCACGCCGTGCTGCTGGCGGGCGGCAGCGCCTGGGGCCTGGATGCCGTCAGCGGCGTGATGCGCTGGCTGGAAGAAAACGGCATCGGTTTTCAGGTGACCTACGGTTTGGTGCCCATCGTTCCGGCTGCCGTGCTGTTTGATTTGCCCGTAGGTGATGCCCGCATTCGGCCTGATGCCGCGGCTGGTTACGCAGCCTGCGTCGCTGCTGCCATGGCGCGGCCAGGCCAGCCCCTTGCTGAGGGCAATGTGGGCGCTGGCTCGGGTGCATTGGTTGGCAAACTGTACGGCATCCAGCGCGCCATGAAGGGCGGTATTGGCAGTGCCGCCGTCACCGTGAATGGCTTCACGGTGGGTGCCTTGGTTGCCTGCAATGCCCTGGGCGACGTGGTAGATCCGGCCCGTGGTGTCGTGATCGCCGGTGCCCGCACCCCAGATGGCAAAACCCTGCTGAACATCCGCGATGCCATCCTGCGTGGCGAAGCACCCCAACC
>JANOWY010000125.1:0-2112 GCA_031418135.1 Rhodoferax sp.
GCCAGTTGCCTGCACTGGGCGACGCGTTTGTTGGGCGCGGCGACAGAATCTGAGCTGGAGATCAAGGCCGGCGCGTTGACCATGGCCGAACGTGCCCAAGCCCCGATTTTTCTGCCCTACCTCAGCGGTGAGCGCACCCCCCACAACAGCGCCCGGGTGCGCGGCAGTTTTCACGGCCTGAGCCACGACACCGATGCCGCCAGCCTGGCCTATGCGGTGATCGAAGGAGTGACCTTCGGGCTGGCCGACGGTTTGGCGGCGCTGCGCGTGGCTGGCTGCGAAGTGAGCCAGTTGTCGTTGGTGGGCGGTGGTGCCAAAAGCGCCATGTGGGCGCAGCAACTGGCTTCATGCCTGGGTGTTCGCATCGTCACCCACAGCGGCTCGGCGGCGGGGGGTGCCTTGGGTGCTGCGCGGCTGGGCTGGCTGGCAGATGGTGGTGACATGCAGGCTGTATGCATAGCCCCAGACGTTGACCAGACCTACGCCCCGCAAGCCCAGGAGGCCGATTGCCTGACGCCCCGGTATCAACGGTTTCGCGGCCTGTATTCAGAAGCGTGAAGCCAGACAACTGAACCAGATTTGTTCGCGATGGCGCCCATTTTGTTCGTTTTACCACCATATAAATTCAATTTAAATTTAAATAAACTTAAATTAAGTACATATTATGTCATATTTTAATAGCATAAATTCCATTAAATACAAGAACAATAGTTCAAAAAATCCATTGACATTTAAATGGTATGACAAAAACAAGCTTGTTTTGGGAAAAACCATGCAAGAGCAACTGCGTTTTGCGGTGTGTTATTGGCACAGTTTCAGCTGGAACGGGTTCGATCCCTTTGGTTACGACGGCACCTTTGAGCGCCCTTGGCAACAGGCCATTGCCACAGCCGACCCCATGGTTGCAGCCCGCCTGAAGGCCGATGCCGCGTTCGAGTTTTTCGACAAGCTCGGTGCACCGTATTACTGCTTTCATGACCGCGACGTTGCCCCCGAGGGTGCCACGCCGCGCGAGAGTGTGAACCACCTTCACGCCATGGTCGACGTGTTGGCCCGCAAACAGCAAGACACCGGCATCAAGCTCTTGTGGGGCACCGCCAACCTGTTCAGCCACCGGCGTTTCATGTCAGGTGCGGCCACCAACCCCGACCCGGAAATCTTCGCCCTGGCGGCCTTGCAGGTCAAAGAGGCGATGGATGCCACGCTGAAGCTGGGCGGTGAAAACTATGTGTTGTGGGGTGGCCGCGAAGGGTATGAAACCCTGCTCAACACCCGTGTCGGGCAAGAGATGGATCAGCTTGGCCGTTTCCTCAACATGGTGGTGGAGTACAAACACAAGATCGGGTTCAAAGGCAGTATCTTGATCGAACCCAAACCGCGCGAGCCCACCAAACACCAGTACGACTACGACGTGGCCACGGTCTACGGCTTTTTGGAGCGCCACGGCCTGGTGAAAGAAGTCAAGGTGAACATCGAAGCCAACCACGCCACGTTGGCCGGCCACAGCTTCGAGCATGAAATCGCTACCGCCATTGATCTGGGCATTTTTGGCTCCATCGACATGAACCGCGGCGACATGCAATGCCAGTGGGACACCGACCAGTTCCCCAACAGCATCCCGGAAACGGCCTTGGCCCTGTACCTCATCCTGCAAGGTGGCGGCTTCAAGGAGGGCGGCATCAATTTCGATGCCAAAGTGCGCCGCCAGTCATTCGAGCCCGACGACATGTTCATCGGCCACATCGGCGCGATGGATGTGTGCGCGCGCGGCCTGCTGATCGCCGAGAAGATGATCAACGATGGCCGGGTGGCCAAACTCGTCGCCGAGCGTTATGCCGGCTGGCAAGGTGAACTGGGTCAGCAGATCATGGGCAAAACCTCGTCATTGGATGGTTTGGCTGCGCGGGCGTTGGAACGCAATGTGGACACCAAACCGGTCTCCGGGCGCCAGGAACTGCTGGAGAACCTGCTGAATGAAGCGATCTAAGCGGGCCGGTTCCCTCGTGCCTAGGCTGAGTTGTGGTGATGTCGGGGGTGGGATCAGGCCGACGGTGCACTCTGCTGCGCGGCTGTCCCCCGTCGCGGCTTATGGCCGCAGACTCCTCCTTGATG
>JANOWY010000126.1:0-13180 GCA_031418135.1 Rhodoferax sp.
GAGTTTCCGCGTCTGCGCCGCACGGGCCGCGCACCAGTTCTCGGAGCAATTTAACGTGTTCCAACGCATCTACTGCCACGAGCGGAGCTTGCCCAGCACAATCCAGCCTCAAGCTTATGTATTTCATTACGAGATCAGTGTCTGGATCCTTCGCGGTAACCCCAGGTGCGGCCATTGAACCAGCGGTGAGCAGCTTGCCGGGTTCACTAAAGAACGCCTTTTGGGAACGTCCATCAGGATAAAAAGTCTCCGTTAGGCTGTTTGGCTGGTAGTTTTCGAAGTAACCGACCATTACAAGCCCATCGGGCAGTTGAAACGCACCATCGCCTTTGAGATGGCCATCCCACATGCTGCCCACGAAAACTGAACCCTTCGAGTCCAGAGTCTGGCCATCGCCATTCAGCAACCCGCCAACGTAGTTGCCGCGGGTCATCCCGCCGCTGCCGGAGATCATGGCACCCATGCCTTGGGGCAGTCCATCTTGCATGGCTCCTTCGTAATACATGGGCGTGCCGGTTTTCGTACGAAGCATCACGCCTGCGCCACCTCCATTGAGATAGACGCTCGCCACCCTACGGCGCACCCCGTCCACTTTTTGAATGAGGCCCGGTATCGGGCGCAAAACAGGCATGCCGGCTGTGATCACGTCGCTATTAGTGATACGGCCTTGCGCGGCCAAAAGGGGAGCCAAACGATCCAACCAAACCTTGGACGTCTCGCAGGATGCGCTGCGGGCCAGTACGATCGCACATCCAGGATGGGCCTGGCAGGTCTGAGCCACGGTCAAGGTTGCGGGCGCACTGGCGGCCCAGCATGCGGCTGGATCCACGGCAGCCTGGGCTGGGGCGCTTCCAGCACCCACCAAGATGAAGACGGCCAAAATCAAAGAGCGCAGGTGGCCTGACCGCGGTGCGCTTAAAGAAGTCAGATTCGAAGACAGGATCATGCGGGTTCCTGAGAGGACAAGGCACCCCAGTTTAAAGATTCAAATAAACCTGTCAAATATCCGCCAGCGCCCGCACATGCGCTTCAACACTTCGGCCCAGGGCGCTGAGGTTGTAACCACCCTCCAGGCATGACACGATGCGGCCCTGGCCGTACTGTTTGGCCACCGCCTTGATCTGCTCGGTCATCCAGCGGTAATCGGCCTCGACCAGCCCCATCTGGCCCAGGTCGTCGTCTTTGTGGGCATCAAAACCGGCGCTGATGAAGATCATCTCGGGCTGATGCGCCCGCAAACGCGGCAACCATTGGGTTTCAACCACCTCGCGGATAGTGGCGCCCCGGGTATTGGCAGGCACCGGCACATTGACCAGGTTGGCGGCGCCGCTGGTGGAGCCGCCGTAGGGGTAAAACGGGTGCTGGTAAAAACTCACCATCAGGATGCGCTCGTCACCGGCCACGATGTCTTCGGTGCCGTTGCCGTGGTGCACGTCAAAATCGACAATCGCCACGCGTTGCAGGCCATGGTGTTCCAGTGCGTAATTGGCAGCCAAGGCGACGTTGTTGAACACGCAAAAACCCATGGCGCGATCACGGCAGGCGTGATGGCCAGGGGGGCGAGTGGCGCAAAAGGCGTTTTCCAGCTCGCCGGCGATCACCGCATCAGTAGCGGCCAACGCTGCGCCTGCCCCTCGTAGTATGGCGTTGAAACTGCCGCCACTCATGGCGGTGTCGGGATCAATTTGTGCCAAACGGGCGCTGCCGCTTTTCAGGGCCAGTTGCAGGCGGTCGTTCAGCTCGCGCACGTTGTCCACATGGGCGGCATCATGGGCCAGGGTGAGCTTGTCCAGCGCCGCCAATGGTGCATCTCGCCGCTCCAGGCCGTCAAACACGCCACTGGCCAGCAGGCGGTCTTCAATAGCGTCCATGCGCTCGGGGCATTCCGGGTGGCCGCGGCCCATGTCGTGGCCTTTGCATTCGGGGTGGGAAAAGTAGCCGGTTTTATTCACTATGGTCGTCATCGCTCAGCAATTTCGGGTATGTTCTGGGGGATGAATTCTCAAGAAAAACTCAAATCCCTGCTTGATCAGCTTAACACGGTGATTGTCGGCAAATCGGCGCAAATCCAGGATTGTGTGGCCTGTCTGCTGGCCGGTGGCCACCTGTTGATCGAAGACGTGCCGGGTGTCGGCAAAACCACCCTGGCGCATGCCTTGGCCAAAACTTTTGGCCTGCAGTTCTCGCGCGTTCAGTTCACCTCGGATCTGATGCCCAGTGATTTGTCGGGAGTGTCGATCTACGAACGCGGCAAAGAGGCCTTCATCTTCCACCCGGGGCCGATTTTTGCGCAGGTGCTGCTGGCCGATGAGATCAACCGGGCCAGCCCCAAAACACAGAGCGCGCTGCTGGAAGCCATGGAAGAAAAACAGGGTAGTGTGGAAGGCGAAACCCGCGCCCTGCCCTCGCCTTTTTTTGTGATCGCCACGCAAAACCCGCATGACCAGTTGGGCACCTACGCCCTGCCTGAATCGCAGCTGGACCGGTTTTTGATGCGTATTTCGCTGGGTTACCCGGACCGGGCGGCCGAACGCGGCCTGCTGTCGGGCCAAGACCGGCGCGACCTGGTCGAACATTTGCCCAGCCTGCTCACTGCCGCCGAGATGGCCGCTCTGCAACAAGAAGTGTTGGCGGTGCATGCTGCCGGCCCGTTGCTGGATTACGTGCAAGACCTGATTGCCGCCAGCCGCAACGGCAAATGGTTTTTGCAGGGCCTTTCGCCCCGCGCTGGCATTGCGGTGATACGCGCGGCCAAAGCGCAAGCGCTGCTGAGCGGGCGCGACTACGTGGCCCCAGACGACGTGCAGGCCATCCTGCCGCAGACCATTGCGCATCGGCTGTTGCCCAGCGGCGGGGCTGGGCGCGGCTCGGTGGAACAGGTGCGTGCCATGCTGGAAGGCGTGCCGCTGCCATGACCAGCCTGGCTGCCCAGCCCCCGCTTGCTGACCTGCCCGGCCAACCCGCCAGCCCCGCCTGGTGGCAACCGGTGGCCTGGGTGCGCTGGCGTTTCCAGCGCTGGTGGCAGGCCAAACTGCCGCTCAAAGACAGCCTGACACTGAACCAGCGCAACGTGTACATCCTGCCCACCCGGCCCGGCTTCACCTTGGCCGCCACCTTGCTGGTGCTGTTGGTGGCATCGATCAATTACCAGCTGAACCTGGGTTACTTGCTGACGTTTTTGCTGGCTGGCAGCGCGATTGTGGGCATGCACATTTGCCACGGCACTTTGCGCGGGCTGACCATGAATTTGGTACCCCCGCAACCGCATTTCGCCAACACACCCGCCACTGTGGGCGTGAACCTGGTGAACGAGCGCCGTTCGGTGCGGTTTGGTATTGGCATGGCGTTTTTGTCGGGCGACCAGTGGGTCTGGAGCGATGTGCCTGCGCAGGGCACCAGCACTGTCCATGTGGCTTTCAAGCCGACCCAGCGGGGCCTGCAGGTGATTCCGCCGCTGACGGCGGAAACCCGGTTTCCGTTGGGCACGTTTCGCGTCTGGACGGTGTGGCGGCCCGCCAGCCGGGTGCTGGTTTACCCCGCGCCCGAAGTGCATGCGCCGCCACTACCGCTGGGAGAGCCCAAATCAGGCGGAGCCGCTTCGGCACAGAGTGTCAGCACCGGCGAATACGACGGCGTGCGGGCCTACCGGCGCGGCGACCCGCTGAAGATGGTGGTGTGGAAAAAAGTGGCCAAAGCTGACGAATTGGTCAGCCGCGACACCCAGCAGGTTCAACGCATGGAGCTGTGGCTGGATTTCACGCAGTGCGGGCTCAGTGGCACCGAGCAAAAGCTCTCGCGACTGTGCGCCTGGGTACTGGCCGCCGACAAGGCGGGACAAGATTACGGCCTGCGCCTGAACGGGCTGCAGATTGCCCCCGGCCAAGGCGAAGCGCATAAAAAGCAGTGCCTTGAAGCATTGGCGCTGTGCTGAGAGCGGGCCTGAAGCAACATTCCGCCTGAACCTCACTGACACCACCCGCATGCTGAAAACCCTCGCCTCTTTGCCCCGAGACGCACGCGATACGCTTTTTTTGCTGGCCGTCATTTTGTGGGTGGTGCTGCCGCAGGTTTCGCACCTGCCGGTTTGGTGCAGCGCCCTGGTGGCCGGTGTGCTGCTGTGGCGTGGTTACCTGGCGTTTCAGTCGCGCCCGCTGCCTTCCAAATGGTGGCTGCTGTTGGTGCTGGTGGCCACCGCCGCCGCCACGTTGGCCACCCATCGCACGCTGTTGGGGCGCGATGCAGGTGTCACCATGATCGTGGTGCTGCTGGCCCTCAAAACCTTGGAGTTGCGGGCCAAGCGCGATGCCTTTGTGGTGTTTTTTCTGAGCTTTTTCACCATGCTCACCAACTTCTTTTTCTCGCAGTCGTTGCTCACGGCTGCGGCGATGCTGGTGGCGCTGCTGGGGCTGCTGACTGCGCTGGTCAATGCCCACATGCCGGTCGGCAAACCGCCCCTGATGCAATCGGCCCGCATGGCCGGGCGCATGGCGCTGCTGGGTGCGCCCGTGATGGCCTTGCTGTTTGTGCTGTTCCCGCGCCTCGCGCCTTTGTGGGGCGTGCCCAGCGATGCGATGGCCGGACGCTCGGGTTTGTCGGCCACCATGCAGGTCGGGCAAATTGCCAGCCTGGCGCTGGATGAAACCGTGGCCTTTCGGGTGAAATTTGCACAAGAACCGCCACCGGCTGCCGCCATGTATTTCCGGGGGCCGGTGCTTTCCACGTTTGATGGGCGTGAATGGCGGCCCGCCCGCGCCAATTTGCCGGCCCGGCTGGCATTGCCCGCCAACCTGACGGTGACTGGCTCCGCCACCGACTACGAAGTCACTTTGGAAGCCAATAACCGCAACTGGCTTTTTCTGCTCGAAGCCAGCACGGACAAACCCCAGTTGGCAAACCAGGGCGCCTTCATGACGCCTGATTTGCAATGGTTTGCAGAAAGGCCCGTTTCAGACCTGTTGCGCTACAAGGCACAAAGCTACACCCAGTTTCGCCATGGCCCGAGCCAGATGCAGGCGGGCCTGATTGAATACCTGCGCTTGCCCGATGGCTCCAACCCGCGAACCGTGCAACTCGGGCGCGAGTTGCAACTCGATCCGCGCTTGCAAGGCATAACCACTGCCCAACGTGTGGCGTTTGTGATGGATCGTCTGCGTACCGGCGGCTATAGCTACACGCTGGACCCCGGCGTGTTTGGCATCCATTCCGCAGACGAATTCTGGTTTGACCGCAAGGAAGGTTTTTGCGAACACATTGCCTCCAGCTTTGTGATTTTGATGCGCGCCATGGACGTGCCCGCCCGTATCGTCACGGGTTACCAAGGTGGCGAGCGCAATTCGGTCGATGGCTTTTGGGTGGTGCGTCAAAGTGATGCCCACGCCTGGGCCGAGGTGTGGGCTGCGGGCACCGGCTGGATCCGTGTAGACCCCACCTCAGCCGTCGCGCCAGGACGCACGGGTTTGTTCCAGCGCCTGGCTGCGCCGCAGGGCGCGTTGGCTGGCGCGTTGACCGGCGTGTTTGGCACGGTCAGCCCGACACTGCTGGCGTCGATTCGCGCCACGTGGGAAGCCGTGAACAATGGCTGGAACCAGTGGGTGCTGAATTATTCGCAGGTCAAACAGCTGGATTTGCTGAAAGACATTGGTTTCAAAACACCCGGCTGGGAAGACCTGTTTTACGTGCTGATTGGCCTGGTGGTGGCCGCCAGCCTGGTCGGCGCGGCCTGGACGTGGCTGGAGAAACTGCGCCATGACCCGTGGCTGCACCTGCTGTACCGGGCGCAACGCCGGATGGAACAGGCAGGCATCGTGTTGCCCGCCAATAGCCCGCCACGCACTTTGGCGGCTCTCGTGGCCCCGCATGTGGCCTCGGTCAACCGGACGGACGCCCTGGTTGACGACCGCGCCAGCAACACAGCGGCCCAGTGGCAAGCCGTGCGCGATTGGCTGCTGCGCCTGGAGGCCCAGCGTTATGCGCCTGCACGGGACGGGGCCAATACCCTCAGCGTGAAAGAAATGCAACGCCAATTTCAACAACTGGTGTGGCCGACCGCCTTGAAATCAAGCTCATGAAACGCCAAAATATATCGTTATTCTTATATTTTAAAATAAAATTTAACTATTATTTAATTATATTTACTTATATTTTTATAGCTAATAGTGCAATTTTCACAATAACAATTGCATCAGAAAAATTGGATCATTCTTCCAAAATAGTTAAAAGCAAAAAAAAATTGCAGGCCGTTCAGGCCGGGCCGCAGAAAAAGACAGCCGCAGCAACCGGAACACTGTATGCCCAGCGCGCCCAGGCCATGCAATGGGCGCAAGACATGGCGCTTCGGCGCGATCTGGAACCGGCTTGGGTGAGCCAGGCCATCGGCCAGGCCCGCCATCTGCCTGTCATCGCCAAATACATCTCACCGCCACCGGTAGGCACCGTCAAAAACTGGCGTGTGTACCGCAGCCGGTTTATCGACCCGGTGCGTATCCAGGCGGGGGTGAAGTTCTGGCAAACCCACCGCGATGCGCTGGAACGGGCTGAGCGTGAATACGGCGTGCCCGCCGAAATCATCGTCGGCATCATTGGCGTCGAAACCATCTACGGCCAGCAGGTCGGCACGTTTCGCGTCATCGACGCGCTGGCCACCCTCACTTTCGACTTCCCCCCGGCCCACCCACGCGCCAAGGAACGCCAGGCCTTTTTTGAAGGCGAGCTGGAACAGTTTTTAAGCTTGGCCAGCCGCGCCGGTCTGGACCCGCTGGCGCTTAAAGGCAGCTTCGCCGGGGCCATGGGCCTGCCGCAGTTCATGCCTTCGAGCTGGGTGAAATACGCAGTCGATTTTGATTGCGATGGAAAGGTAGACCTGTTCACCAGCCCGGTCGACGCGATCGGCTCGGTGGCCCACTACTTCAAAGCCTTCAACTGGCAGCCCGGCATGCCCACGCATTACCCGGTGCGTTTCGATACCACCAAGCTGGAACTGGAGGCCCTGATGGCCCCGGATATCCTGCCAACCTTCAGCGTCGCCAGCTTTACCGCCAAAGGGGCCGTGCTGGAGGGTGTGGCCCTGGATCACAAAGGGCCGCTGGCGCTGATCGAACTGCAAAACGCCGGGGCCGAGCCGACCTACCTGGCGGGCACCGAAAACTTCTACGCCATCACCCGCTACAACTGGAGCAGTTACTACGCCATGTCAGTGATCGAACTGGGGCGCGAGGTGGCGATTGCAGCCAAACGCGCATCGAGCAGAGAGTAATTTACCCAAGTGCATTTCCGGAAATGTCCTTAAGGCACCCGGTGGTGCCAGTAACGCAGCCGCTTTTCACGCTCACAGACCACCAGCCCTGGCGCGTTGCTTTGCCAGGTGGCCGCACCGCAGCGGGGCGAGCTGTACAGGTGAATGCCCCGCTCCTGGTAGCGTGCCATCACCGGCGCGGCCGGATGGCCAAAACGGTTGCGGTAGCCGCTTTGAACGAAAGCAATTTGCGGCGCAACCGCATCCAGAAACGGTGCCGAACTGGAGGTTTTGCTGCCGTGGTGCGGCACCAGCAACACATCAGCCTTGAGTTTTTCGCGGCTGCCCGCGTCGGCCACCAGCCGGGCTTCTTGGGGAATTTCGATATCGCCCGCCAACAGCGCCGTTTGCCGGCCATTGCTGATGCGCAGCACACAACTCATGCCATTGCTTTTGACGGTGGCCAGGTAATCCTCAACAGTTGGGTGCAAAAATTCGAAGTCAACGCCGTCCCACTGCCACCGTTGGCCTGCGGCGCAGCGGGTGGCGGGGCGCAAGTTTTGCAGTTCGTGTGATGCTTCAATCGAGCTGAGCAAGGTGGCACCGGGCTGCATCGCCAGAATTGCCGCCGCCCCACCGGTATGGTCGGAATCACGATGGCTGAGCACCAGGGTGTCTACGGTCACATCCAATGCCCGCAACAACGGCACCACCACCCGCTGCCCCGCGTCGCTTTCGCGGCTGAACCGCGGGCCACTGTCATACACGAGCGCATGCCGGGCGGTGCGCACCAGCACGGCATTGCCTTGGCCAATGTCGGCCACCAGCAGTTCAAAGTGCCCCGGCGCGGGCGCGGGTGTTTGCCAAAACACAACTGGTATAAGCAATGGCAATCCCAACAAACGCAAATGCCAAGGTGACGGAAACACCAACAATGCCCCACCCAGAACGCCAGCCACACCCGCCCACAGCGGCGCCTGCGGCACCGAAATCGTGGCGACCGGCCACGCTGCGAAACCTTGCAGAACCAGCGTCATGCCCTGAATGCTGAGTGCGGCGGCATCCCACAGCACCGGCACCAACGCACCGGCCATGGCCAGCGGTGTTACCACCAGCGTTACCCACGGTATGGCCAGCAAATTGGCCACCAGGCCCACCACCGACACCTGCCCGAACAAAAGCAGGGTCAGGGGAGCCAACGCCGCCGTCATCACACCCTGCTCATGCCACATTGCGCGGGCGTGTTGCCAGACCCTGCCGGCCCGATCGCGGCTGGTAACCGGGGTTAAGGCATCGGGGGGATCAGCCGCTGGCGGTGATCGCCCGGCATCCGTGGCAAACAACATACCCACGGCAACAAAACTCAGCCAAAACCCCGCCTGCAGCAGCGCCCACGGGTCGGCCAAAACAACCACCGCGCAAGCCAGCATCCAAACCAGGGGCCAGGGCCACTTTTTACCCAGCCAGCGCAACAAGCCCACGCTGGCCAACATCAGAATCGTGCGTTGCGCGGGCACACCCCAACCGCTGAAAAGTGCATAAGCGCTGGCCAGCAAAATACCGCCCAACAAGGCCGCATTCGGCGCGGGTACGGCCAAACACAAGCGGCCAGACCGCCGCCACAAACTTCCCACGGCCAGTGCTGCTACCCAGGCAAACATCGTGATGTGCAAACCGGAAATGCTCATGAGGTGGGCCACGCCAGTGGCGCGAAAAACATCCCAATCAGCCCGCTCAATGGCCGCCTGGTCACCCACCACCAGCGCGGCAATCACGCCGGCCAGTTTGCGGTCTGCCACCCGCTCAAAAACAGCATCCCGCACCCGCTGGCGCAATTGCTCCACCGGGTGCAGCCAGGTCGCGGCCAGGCGCTGTGCGGGTGCGTCGCGCGGCCCGGCACGCACATAACCAGTGGCTTGCAAATCCTGCTCCCACAGCCACAGTTCGTAGTCAAACCCATGCGGGTTGCTGCCGCCGTGCGGGGCCTTCAAGCGCACTGCCAGTTGCCAGCGTTCGCCGGCGGCAAGCGCTGCGGGCGAACGTTGCATTTCCAGGCCAGTGCTGCCTGACCCGGCTGGGCCCAAGGGCCCGGCATACCAAGATAGGTACAGCCGCGCAGGCAACTGCACCGGTTTGCCCGCCAGCAAAGCTGATTCCACATCCAACCGAAACCGCAGCCCGGCTTCACTGCGCTGCGCCATGCCGGCCACGACACCGGTGACCAGCAGGTCTTGCCCTTCCAGGGCGGCGGGCAGTGCATCTTGCAGGTAATAGTGGGAACGCAAGCCAGTGGCGCTGAAGGCCAAAACACCCGTGGCCAAGGTAGCGACCAGCCCCTTGACCCACCACGCCTTCTCGCGCCAACACAAAAAAGCAAAGGCCAAGACGCTGGCCAATGCCGCCAACCCATACCTGTAACCATCCCATAAATGGGCCTGTTGCAATTGGAGCGCTGTGCCCAGCACCCAGGCCAGCAAAACCGGAAAGATCAGCCGGGCATCCAGAAACCTCACGTCATGCCACAGGGTTTGTCTTGGGTCGTCAAGCCAGGGCGGGTGGTGGCTGAAACGCAAACCCCATGCGTTCCAGGCACTGTGCCAGCTGAATGGTCTTCAAATCGCCGAACATCGGGCCGATGATTTGCACGCCAATCGGCAAGCCGTGGCGATCCGGCCCGGTCGGGATGATGGTGGCTGGCAACAACGAAACGCCCGCCAGGCCGGCCCAGAACATCTGGTTGAAGTACGGAACAGCCATGCCGTCCACTTGCACCATACGCCCGCCAAAGTTGCTGTGGTCATGCGGGAAAGCGCTGGTCGGCATGATCGGCGTGATGAGGAAGTCATGGTCTTTGAAAAACGCGTGCCAGGCCCAGCGCAGGCGGGCACGCGCTTCATTCAGCGTCGTCCAGTCGTGCACGCTCAGGGTTTGATCCCGCAGCATTTGGGAGCGCTCGCCGGTGTCGGCGGGCACCAGCGATTTGGCGCGTTCCGCCAGTTTGTCAAAAACTGCTTGCGGGGCGCGGGCGCTCATGGCTGGCCGCAACAGGCCCCGGAACACGGCATAACTGTGTGCTGCCGTGAAGGTGGGGCGGGCTTTGGCGTCAATCGCCGCACCGGCCTGCGCCAATGCCTGCGCCACCGCTTCCACCCGCTCCGCCACATCGCCCGACGACGGGCACAGTGGGTCGGTGTGCCACACCGCCACACGCAAACTGCTGACGGGTTTGTCCAGGCCCTTCAGCACTACATCTACGCCTGCCGCATCGAGTTCATCCGGCCCGGCCACCAGGCACAGGGCCAGCTCCAGGTCAGCGGCTGAACGGGCCAGAGGGCCCACCACGGCGATGTCATTGGGTGTGAGGGTATCCCCCAGACTATGGCCCCGTGGCGACACCAAGCCCCAGGTCGGCTTGTGGCCAAAAACGCCGCAGAAGTGCGCCGGATTGCGGATGGAGCCCCCAATATCGCTGCCCATCTCCAAACCTGTCAATCCAGCGGCTAACGCAGCCGCCGCACCGCCCGAGGAGCCGCCTGGCGTGCGCGTGACATCCCACGGGTTGTTGGTGATGCCATAAACCGGGTTGTAGCTTTGAAAATCTGCCAGATCAACCGGCACATTGGTTTTGCCAAATACGATGGCGCCCGCCTGCGTGAGCTTGCTGATACTCAGGGCATCAGCAGCAGCGAGGTTGTCTTTCATCGCAGGCAAACCAAACGTGGTGGGCAATCCGGCCACGTTGTAGGACTCTTTGACCGTCATCGGCAAGCCATGCAGCGGGCCCCAATCGTCACCCTGTGCCAACGCCAGGTCAGCGGCATCGGCGCGCTGGCGCGCGTAGGCGCGTTGCTCGGTGATCACCGCGTTGATGGAGGGATTGAGCCGGTCAACCCGCGCCAAATAGACTTCCAGCAATTCGCGGGACGTGATGCGGCGGGACTTGATCTCGCGCACGAGGTCAATGGCGGAACGAAACGGGATAGTCAACATGTTGAAACCTCACAATTGGCAACCGGAAAATGCCAGTATCTCACTGACCTGCCCCATCCAGCGTGCCAACGAATCCTCCAAAAGTCCAAGGTTTCAAGCTTCCTTGATAGGTTCTTGATTGCGGGGCTTTCGTGCTGAATCGCAGGTTTTCCGGCGATTCAGTACGGCGAATTGCGCGAGCGGTATGCCCCCGATGGCGCTGTGTGGTCTGGTCTCGTTGTAGTCCTTTCTCCATTGATGAATCGCCTGACGGGCCTATGCCGGGGATTCAAACCAGTTCTCGTCCAGGCCTTCATCCCTGAAGGTTTCGTTGAAACTCTCCACATCAGCGTTTTGTGTCGGTTTGCCCGACTGGATCAGGATGTGTTTGATGTTGTGTTTCTGCGCCCCTGTCATGAATGCCCTGCAAGTCATCTTGCGTTTCCTCATGGCCAGGCCAGGTTGGCTGTACAGCCGGTAAACACGCTTGTGGTTGATGCTGGGGTACTGGGGGCGCAGCACGTCGTGGATCATGCGGTAGCCCCAGCGCCTTCGCTCATGCGCGGTTTGCACAATGCGTTGCAGCAGTTCCTGGTTTAAGGCACTGGGTGCGCTGGGGTGGCGGTAACTGTCTCGGCTTAGCCCCACAAGGGCGCAGGCGTGGCGTTCGGACAGTTGGTGGTCATTGACCGTGCTGCCGACCGCTTCGCGTTTGTCTTGTGGGGCTAACGCTCTGTGCCAAAGACGCTTTTTAGGGCGTAGATGTCCAGGTGCGCCTCAGCCAGCAGGCGTTTGAGTTTGCCGTTCTCCAGCTCCAACTCACGCAGCCGCTTGGCATCACTGACATCCATGCCGCCAAAGCGGGCTCGCCATTTGTAAAAGCTGGCATCACTGAAGCCGTGTTTGCGGCCAGTCTCCTTGCTCGGCATGCCTGCTTCGGCCTGCCGCAAAAAGCCAATGATCTGCTCTTCGCCGTATTTGCTGGTTCTCATATCCGTCATTCTCCATAGTGACGGACTTCTTGGAATTTAGACTGGTACGGCTGGTGGGGGGCAGGTCAGCGTGCTTGGCGGGTTCTTTCGGATCGAAATTGACTTATGTACCGTTTAGTACATAAATTTTGGAACACTACACTATGTGGTTAATCGGGGTTTTCCCGGGTCATTTCATCCGCTTTCTGTGCATTCTGCTTCGCCCACTGATTACCATCTGGCACCCGCATTCCAATTCAAACCTGCAAGGAAACACGATGAACACAAGTACCTCTACAACCACCGATATTTACGCCACATTGGCCGAGCAGGGCATCACCTTGCCCCCGGTTTCCACGCCCGCTGCGGCATATGTGCCCTTCGTGCAAACGGGCAATTTGGTATTTTTGAGCGGCCACATTGCCAGGCGCGATGGCAAACCGTGGGTTGGCAAACTGGGTGCCACCATGACCACCGAAGAAGGAAAAATCGCTGCCCGCTCCATTGCCATTGAACTACTCGGAACACTTCACGCCGCTGTCAGCGACCTGAACCGCGTCAAGCGCATCGTCAAGTTGATGTCTTTGGTCAACTCAACACCGGAATTCACCGAGCAACACCTGGTGACCAATGGGGCCAGCCAGTTGGTGGCTGACGTGTTTGGCAGCAAAGGCGCGCATGCGCGAAGCGCCTTTGGCGTAGCCCAAATCCCTTTGGGTGCCTGCGTGGAAATTGAAATGATTGCTGAATTAAATTGAAATTTATAATTTTTACGAATTATTAGCCTATTTTTAAATCATTTTAATAAATATTTTTATATCTAACTATTGATGATTTTCATGAACAATACGGCAGAAATTTATTTTTTAAATATAGATTACTATTTAATTTAAGACTTGGTCAATTACAAGGTATGGCAATCGGGTCCAAAACAAGCACGGCGCGTCGCGCCTTCAATCAAATTGCGAATTAAATCCCGGGCGGCGTCCTGACCTACGACCGGTCAACC
>JANOWY010000127.1:0-5899 GCA_031418135.1 Rhodoferax sp.
CATCAAAAAGTGGGGCGCTTATGCCAAAGCCAAGGGCATTGCGGGCCACAAAGACAAGCCGCTCACCAATGACCCGATGGAAGCCACCTACATCGGTATCAACATGTGGAAACAAGCCGTTGAGAAGGCCAAATCCACCGACACCGACAAAGTCATCGCAGCCATGGCGGGCCAGACCTTCAAGGCACCCAGCGGCATCACCAGCAAGATGGACGAGAAAAACCATCACCTGCACAAGTCGGTGTTCATCGGTGAAGTCAAGGCCGATGGCCAGTTCAACGTGGTCTGGAAGACACCCGGCCCGGTAAAAGCCAAGCCCTGGAGTCCGTACATTGAAGGCAATGACAAGAAGCCTGACGAGCCCGCGAAGAAGTAATCGCCGGTTTTGACGCAGCGGCCTGGGCGGTGAGCCAGGCCCCATGCGTCAAAATGTCAGATGCCCGTGCTTGGCTGAGTGGTAGCGGCACGGGCTTTCTTTTGTGTAGCCGAATTTAAAGTTGTTCAATCACATGCTGCTTCGTATTTTGACTGTTGTGGTGCTGATGACGTTGGCAAGCGCCGCGCAAGCCCTGACGGCGAAAGAAGCGCTGGATATCGTCGTTGGCGAAACCGACGCCCGAATCGAGGCCCTGGGCCGCGCAGTAGGCTCGGCCGACGAGAAAACCGCCGTATTTCTTAAAGCCCTGTCGGAAGATGCGGTGAAGGTTGCGGTCGAAAAGGTTTATATCGTGCGTGACGGAAAAGCCACCGACCCGGTTTCGGGGGCCGAGGTGCCGCTGCCCGATGCCATCGAAGACGTGGTCAGCAACAACCGAATGCGGGGCGAAACCGACAATGCCCTGGCCGCGCTCAAACTTTTCGCCAAAGACGAAAAAACCCGCGCCGAAGGTATCAAGACCCTGCAAAACGAAAGCGATGAATCCCGCTTGCCCTTGATTGAGAAGGCGTATGCCGCTGAAGCCAGCCCGCATCTAAAGGGCCAGTTGGGCCTGATTCGGGCGGCGGTGCTGTTGAACAGCGCCGACAAATCCAAACGCCTGATCGCCGCCACCCTGTTGGCCCAAAGCGGCCAGGCCAGCACCAAAACGGTGTTGCTGGAACGGCTGAAAGTAGAAACCGAGCCCGATGTCAAAGCCGCCCTGCATGCCACCCTGAAAACCGTGGAAGGTGCATTGGCATGGGGCGACAAGCTGGGGGCAATTTTCAGCGGCATTAGCCTGGGCTCCATCCTCTTGCTGGTGGCCTTGGGCCTGGCCATCACTTACGGCTTAATGGGTGTCATCAACATGGCTCACGGCGAACTGATGATGATCGGTGCCTACGCCACCTACGTGGTGCAGGGGTTGTTTCAAAAATACTTGCCCAACTATTTTGACTGGTACCTGGTGGCCTCCATCCCGGTCGCCTTCATGGCGTCCGCGCTGATGGGCGCGGCGCTGGAGCGATCTGTGATTCGTTTCCTGTATGGCCGTCCGCTGGAGACTTTACTGGCCACCTGGGGCATCAGCTTGATGTTGATGCAACTGGTGCGCAGCATTTTTGGTGCGCAAAACGTGGGCGTCGAAAACCCCTCCTGGATGAGTGGCAGTGTTCAGGTTCTGGGCAATTTGTCGCTGCCCTACAACCGCATCATCATCATTGGTTTTGCGCTGGCTGTGCTGGGCGGTGTGGCCTGGCTGATCAGCCGCACCCGGTTGGGGCTGTTTGTGCGCGGTGTCACGCAAAACCGCCCGATCGCGGCCTGCATGGGGGTCAATACCGCCCGGGTCGATACCTATGCGTTTGCACTGGGTAGCGGAATTGCGGGGTTGGCAGGTTGCGCCCTGAGCCAGGTGGGCAATGTAGGCCCCGACTTGGGGCAAGGCTACATCGTCGATTCCTTCATGGTGGTGGTGCTGGGCGGTGTGGGGCAATTGGCCGGCACCGTTTACGCCGCGCTTGGCCTGGGTGTGCTGAACAAGTTTTTGGAAGGCTGGACCGGTGCGGTGCTGGCCAAAATTGCGGTGTTGGTGTTCATCATCATCTTTATCCAGAAACGTCCGCAAGGCATTTTTGCGATGAAGGGACGGGAAATATGAACACCCCCCGGCTTGCCCACTTCGTGTGGCCGCTTTCCCCCTTGCAGGGGGCAACACCAGCAGCCCGGCAAAGCCGGTTCTACGGTGTTTCTCGAAGCTGCGTCTGGCTTCGCCGCCGCAATTTGATGGGTAATAGGCCATGACCGCCAGTGTTGAAAATCCGGCAATTCGTCTGCCAGGCAAGGCGACCTTGCTCACGCGCAAGGGTTGGAGCGCCTTCATCATCGCGCTGATCGTGGTGTGCGCGGTTGCGCCGCTGCTCAATCTGGTGATTCCCCAAGCTAGCGTGTTCCACATGAGCGACTACGCAGTGGCCTTGGTCGGCAAGATCATGTGTTTTGCCATTTGCGCCCTGGCCATGGATTTGATCTGGGGTTACACCGGCATCCTTTCGCTGGGCCACGGCCTGTTTTTTGCCTTGGGTGGTTACGCCATGGGCATGTACCTGATGCGCCAGATTGGCCGCGACGGCAATTACAAGAGCGATTTGCCTGACTTCATGGTCTTCCTCGATTGGAAAACCCTGCCGTGGCACTGGACGTTTTCTGACAGCTTTGTCGCCACGCTGGCGCTGATCGTGCTTGTGCCGGGTTTGGTGGCCTTGGTGTTCGGTTACTTTGCCTTTCGTTCCCGCATCAAGGGCGTTTATTTCTCCATCATCACGCAGGCCATGACATTCGCCGCCATGTTGCTGTTCTTTCGCAACGAAACCGGTTTTGGCGGCAACAACGGCTTTACTGATTTCAAGCGCATTCTGGATATTCCGGTGGCCACACCGTCCATGCGCATGACGCTCTTTGTGCTGACGGGCCTCACCTTGCTGGCTTGTTTCTTGTTCGCCAAATGGCTGGTAGGCAGCAAATACGGGCGCGTGTTGCAGGCCATCCGCGATGCCGAAACACGGGTCATGTTTTCGGGCTATTCGCCATTGGGTTACAAGCTCTCCATCTGGGTGATTTCGGCGGTGATGTGTGGCGTGGCCGGGGCCTTGTACGTGCCCCAGGTCGGCATCATCAACCCGGGCGAAATGAGTCCGGCCAACTCGATTGAAATCGCCATTTGGGCGGCAGTGGGTGGCCGTGCCACCTTGATCGGGCCGATCATTGGGGCTTTTATTGTCAATGGTGCCAAAAGCTGGCTGACGGTGGCTTACCCCGAATATTGGCTCTACTTTTTGGGCCTGCTTTTCATCGGCGTGACCTTGTATTTGCCGGATGGCGTGGTGGGGCTGGTGAAAAAAGTGAAGGGCGCTGTTGCCGCACGTCGCGCCTTTGCGCAAGGCAAAAAACCGTCTGCGGAAAACGCAGTACACCAAGCTACAAACCTGGAGGGGCAATTTTCCGCTGGGCCGCCCCAAGGAAAATTAGCCCCCTCGGGGAGCAGCGCAGTACACGAAGTGACAAGCGTGGGGGCCATAACTAAATGACCCCCGAGTTGATGGAGCAAGGCGCGCGGCAGCGTGAAGCCCAAAAGCAAAAAAAAGAAACAGGCCAAACTGAATCCGGTGGGCGCAGCGCCGGTTTTGGCCGCCTCGTCACCTCCACCGAGGTAGACATCACCCACGGGCGCATTCTCTACCTGGAGGACGTAACCGTGAGTTTTGATGGCTTCAAGGCCATCAACAACCTGTCGCTCGATATTGCGCCGGGTGAACTGCGCTGCATCATTGGCCCCAATGGTGCGGGCAAAACCACGATGATGGACATCATCACCGGCAAAACGCGGCCTGATTCGGGCAAGGTCTTTTTCGGCAGCACGATTGACTTGCTGCGTTACAACGAGCCGCAAATTGCGCAACTGGGCATTGGCCGCAAGTTCCAAAAACCCACGGTGTTTGAACAACTCACCGTGTTTGAAAACCTGGAGCTCGCCCTCAAAACCGACAAAACCGTCAAGTCGTCCATGCGCTTCAAGCTGGATTCGGCGCAATCAGACCATCTGGCCGATATTTTGCGCACCATTCACTTGGCGCAAGAGGTCACCCGGCAGGCTGGCAACCTGAGCCATGGCCAAAAGCAGTGGCTTGAAATCGGCATGTTGCTGATGCAAGGCCCCAAGCTGTTGCTGCTCGATGAGCCCGTGGCCGGCATGACAGACCATGAAACCGAACGCACGGCGGAGCTGTTTTTGAGCCTCAAAGGCAAACATTCGCTGATGGTGGTGGAACACGACATGAGTTTTATCAACACGATCAGCGACATCGTCACCGTGCTGTGTGATGGTGCCGTGCTGGCGCAGGGCACGCTGGCGCAGGTGCAAGCCGACGAACGGGTCATCGAGGTCTATCTGGGAAGATGAGTGCGCCCATGCTCCAAATCAAATCCATCAACCAGTATTACGGCGGCTCGCACATCTTGCGTGATGTGTCCCTGCAAGTCACGCAGGGCCAGATCACCGTGGTGCTGGGCCGCAACGGCGTTGGCAAAACCACTCTGCTCAAAAGCCTGATGGGTTTGGTGCCCATCAAATCCGGCAGCATTGAGTTTGAAGGCCAGGCCATCCACACCCTCACGCCCTATCTGCGGGCTCGCGCGGGTATCGGTTTTGTGCCACAAGGCCGCGAAATTTTTGCGCGCCTCTCGGTGGAAGACAACCTGCGCATGGGGCTTGCTTATCAGCCCGCCAACACACCGATTCCGCCCGAACTGTTCGAGCTGTTCCCGGTGCTCAAACAAATGCTGGGTCGCCGTGGGGGTGACTTGTCGGGTGGCCAGCAGCAGCAGTTGGCGATTGCCCGCGCCCTGGCCGCCAAACCCAAAATGGTGATACTGGACGAACCCACTGAAGGCATCCAGCCCAACATCATCAAAGACATCGGGCGCGTCATCCGCAAGCTGGCCACCGAGGGCCTCGGTGGTGCGCCCGTGGCGGTTTTACTGGTTGAGCAGTATTACGATTTTGCGCGAGAGCTGGCTGATCATTACGTGGTGATGGAGCGCGGTGCGGTAATCGCCCATGGCAAGGGTGCCAACATGGAAGCAGATGGCGTGCGCAGCCTGGTGGCCATTTGATGGGCATTTCCATCAATCCAATGGTGGGGCGCATTGCGTCGTTGCAAATCCTCGCCATACGGAAGTATGTCTGTGGCTCAAAGCGATGTACAGGCCTCGCACTGCATCCACAGAATTGAATTTCCGGAAATGCCCTGTTGTGAGGCGACCGTGGCGCTGCAAACCCGGCGGTACGATGGCGTTATGACTTGGCACAGCTCGCTCACCTTGAATTACACCGCCAGTGACAGGGCAAAAACCATGGCCAGTTTTGTTCATAACGGCCCGCTGCGTATCCTCAAAAGCCTGTACCCCGAAGGGGATGCCATTTGCCACAACGTGCTGGTGCACCCGCCCGGCGGATTGGCTGGCGGCGACGTTTTGGATATCAACGTGAAGGTGGCAAAAGGCGCGCACGGCCTGGTCACCACGCCCAGCGCCACCCGTTTTTACCGCTCGGATGGTGACGCGGCATCCCAGCACAGCCGATTGCAGGTGCAAGCCGGTGCGCGCTTGGAGTGGCTGCCACTCGAAGCAATCGCTCACCCCGGTTGTTTGGCTGACAACCGCCTCACCTTGCAACTGGAACCGGGCGCCGAAATGATCGGCTGGGATGTCGCCGCATTGGGGTTGCCCCATTCGGGCCAGCCGTTTGACACCGGGAGTTATTGCCAACACATTGAAATGCCTGGCGTGTGGCTGGAGCGTGGCCGGGTGCAGGCCTCAGACCAGCGGCTGCGGTTTAGCCAGCTTGGCCTGGCAGGCAATACCTGCATGGCATCGCTGTTTTTTGCGGTGGGTAGCGATCTGCCACGGCCACGGCGTGAACGG
>JANOWY010000128.1:0-9087 GCA_031418135.1 Rhodoferax sp.
TACCCTGCGCAATGCGCACGGCATCGTCCGGCGTGGTCGCCAAATCGCCGTTGGGCACTGCCAAACCCAACTGGCGCAACCAGGCCTTGCCCAAAAATTCGGGGTACACACCGCTGACGGGTACGGCACCGGGCAGGTTAATGGCTGCACCGCTGCCAAGCGGCCCGCCTGGCAATGCGTGCAGATCCGGCACGCCATCCGCTTGCGCAGGCACAGCGCCCGTTCGCGCAACCACATGCCGCAGCGCCCGCAAAGCCCGATCTGCCGAGCGGAACATCGGCACGCAGCTGGCACGAATGGCATCGACAAAAAACACTCCATCGGCCCGTCGTCACCGGTGATCACCAAGATCGCGGGTTTGTTTGCGTTCGCCAATGCCGGCAAGATGTGATCGGCCTTGTCGCGTTGCGCCATGGCCGGGCCAGCAGGAATCGCCAGCACCAGGCAGGCAATGGCATCGTCTGCCAGCAGGGTGCTGACGATCTCACCCACCAAGCCGGGTTGGCGCACCCCGATGGTGGTGTAGTCCAGCGGGTTCTCGGGCACGGCAAAAGCGGGTAGTTTTTGCCTGAGCAGATTTGTGGTGTGGTGCGACAAGGCCGGCAGCGGCAGGCCAATGCTGTCGGCGAAATCCAGCGCCAGATTTTTCATGGCACCCGAGCCCGTCATGAAAGCCACGCCCCGGCCTGCACCGTCGCCTCCCGACATCGGCTTCGGGTAGCGCAGCAAAATCGCGGTGGTGTCAAACAGCTCGTCCAGCGTATCGACCACGGTAACGCCAGCCTGGCGCAATTGCACAGTTGCAACCGCGTGGTCACCGGCCAAAGCGCCGGTGTGCGACTGCGCAGCCGCACGGGCCCGCTCGCTTCTGCCGGGCATCAGCATCACGATGGGTTTGCCGCCAGTAGGTGCGGTTTGGGCGCCCCTGGCCAGCGCCAAAAAATGAGCCGGATCGCGAATTTGCTCGGCGTAAACCGCCACCACCCCGATCGATTCATCGGCCAGGTAATGCGCCAACACGTCTTCGACACGTACACCCGCTTCGTTGCCGGTCGAAAAAACGCAGCTTAGTGCCAGCCCCCGCCCGACGAACGCATCACGCAAGGTGGCGGCCATGAAACCGCTTTGGGCAACCACGCCTATTCCCCGCGATACTCCCTGCACATTGCCTGGCAACGCACCTTGGCCTGCCGGTCTGGAATGCAGTGCCAAAGCCGTCAAAGGCTCAAACGTAACCGGCACACCCGCCGCAAAATTGGTAAAACCCATGCAATTGGGGCCAATCAGCCGGATGCCGCTTTTTGCAGCCGCCTCGGCAAGTGCCGCTTGTTTGGCCATGCCTTCTTCGCCACTTTCGGCATAACCCGAAGCGAACAACACCGCCGCCCGGGTACCCAATTGGCCCAGCTTTTGAATGGCTTCCGGCACGCCCGCTTCGGGGATGGCTAGCACTGCCAAATCGATTCCTTCAGGCAACGCGTCAACCGTGGCAACGCAGGGCCGCCCGTTGATCTCTGCGCTCCCCCGGCTGACCAGGTGAATGGCACCTGCATAGCCAAAACGCTCCAGGTTGGCCAGTACAAAACCGCCAAACGAGCGCGGATCAGATGACGCGCCGACGATGACGATAGAGCGCGGATTAAGGATGTACTGCATGGATGCCCGACAAAAGCCAAAAGAACTCTGCAACTGAGGAAGAAGGTGAAAACGACATCAATAATTACTAAAATAAATAATATTCAAACAATTGAAAATAATTTTGTGGAATTTGTTATTTATTTAATTACATATTAAGCTATAAATTTCATATTTAAATAGACTTAAAAATAAACTTTAATTTTATAAAAATACCAATTTAAAGAAAAAATAAAGAAATCATCAGCAAAAAATTTATGTCAAGTTACCTGAAAATTATCCAATAAATGCTTTGTGGCATACAAATTCTACTATAAAATACACCACGAATTCAAATTTGATGAACTTTTCAATCAGTCAACATGCCAACCACCACACCCAACCCGGCAACCAGCCCAGCGGCACAACCGCGTCGCGACGGCCGCGCCGCTGCCATCCTGGCGGCCTTGCTTGAAGACATCGAAAGCGGCAAATTGCCACCGGGCGCACCGCTGGACGAGCGCGCCCTGGCCACCCGGTTTGAGGTGTCGCGCACACCCGTGCGTGAAGCGCTGCAACAACTGGTGGCCCGCGAGCTGGTGGTCATCACCCCGCGGCAGGGGGCCATGGTGGCGCGTATGTCCATCAGCAAAATTCGCGGTTTGATGGAATTGTTGGGCGAGCTGGAATCCTTCGCCGCACGCCTGGCTGCCCGGCGCGTCGATGCCGGCACGCGCGAGCGTTTGCAACGCACCCTGCAGCGGTGTGAAGAAGCGGCGCAAAGCGGCGGCACCGCTGAATACGCCTTGGCCAACAGCATGTTTCATGAAGCCATCTTCAAAGGCAGCCGCAATGAATACCTGGCAGCCCAGTTGCGCCAGGCGCACCGGCTGATCCAGCGTTACCGGGTGCGCGATTTCCAGACACCGGCGCAAATCCGCAAATCGCTGGAAGACCATGTCGCCATTGCCAAAGCCATCAGCGAGGGGGACGAAGAAGCCGCTGCGCAAGCCATGTTGTTGCACGTGCCCGCAGGTTCCAGCGGGTTTTCTGAATTTCTGGCCACCGTTCCACCCAGCTTTTTTGAAGCCGAATCGTCATGACATCTTTTGTAGCAGGCAAGCGCTCCCTTCATATTCCGGGCCTGGGCCACGGCAAAACACCCATCCCGATGGGGGCACGTGTCGGCAACCTGCTGTGTTCCTCGGGCATCAACGGGGCCGATGCCGCCACCGGCAAACTGCCCGAAGACCCGCTGACCCAGGTCAAGCACGCCTTTGCCAATCTGCAAAGCCTGCTCACCGCAGGGGGCGCCACGTTGCGTGACGTGGTCAAACTCACCGTCTACCTCAAAGACGGCCCCAACCAGAAGGCCATGCGTGAAGCGATCAATATTGAATGGCTGGCCTGTTTCCCACACGAAGACGACCGCCCGGCCCGGCACATCCTGATCTACGAGCTGCAGAACGGCATGGCCTTGCAGCTCGAAGTGACCGCCTTGGTGCAAGGAACCTGAAATGGCCCTGACCCAAGCAGAAAACGAGCTGCTCACCCGCGTAGAACACGGTGCCCCGATGGGCGAGATGCTGCGGCAGCACTATTGGTTTCCGGTGGTGCCCAGCAGCGTGTTGGTGGCCGACGGCGCGCCCACCCGCATCCGCCTCACTGGCAAAAATTACATCGCCTTTCGCGCCACCGACGGCAGCGTGGGTGTGCTGGACGAACAATGCATACACCGCAAGGCCTCACTCGCGCTGGCCCGCAATGAAGCCAATGGCCTGCGCTGCATCTACCACGGCTGGAAGTACAACGTCAAAGGCGAAGTGGTTGATGCACCCAATCACCCCGGCGACCAGGTTACGTTTTGCAAAAACCTGCGCATCAACCGTTATACCGCCGTGGACCGTGGCGGCATCGTTTGGGCCTGGTTTGGCAAGGGCGACACGCCACCGCCCTTCCCGGCCTTGCCGTTTGTCGATTTGCCCGCCAACCAGCGCAGCGTCACCAGCGCCGAAGTGCCCACCAACTGGGTGCAGGCGGTGGAAGCCTCGATGGATTCGTCCCACGTCGGGGTGCTGCATGAATCCACTACGCAGATCACGGCGGGCAGCGGCAACCAGCGCCTGCTGATGAACAAGGCTTTGGCCCCGCGACTGGAGTTTGAAGACAAGCCCTATGGTTACCGCTACGCCGCATTGCGTTCAATGGGTGATGACCCACAAACCGACTCGGTTTATGCCCGGGTCAACAACTTCGTCATGCCCTGGTACGGCATCATTTGTGCGCCCGATGCCTCCGGCCCGGCCACGGTGTTTTTCTCTACCCCGGTCGATGACGTGACCCACCGCGCCTGGTTTGTGCACTTCAACCCGACGCGCCCGTTGGGCATGACCATCATGTCCGCCACGCCGGATGTCTGGAACTTTCCGCCGCTGCCACCGGGCACGGCCGCCAACAACTGGGGCCAAAACCGCGACCTGATGAAACGCGGCCACGCCACAGGCTTCCCGCAGCACCTGGGTACCGAAGATTTCGCCATGTTCATCAGCCAGGGCCCGATTCACGACCGCACAGATGAGCAGTTGTGCCCGGCCGATGGCGCGGTGATCCGCGTACGCCGCCTGCTGCTCAAAGCCGCGCAGGATTACGCCTCTGCACCCACGCCGCTGCCGGCCAACCACCATGCGCTCGACTACGCCAACATTCGTTCAGTGGGCACGTTGCTGGCCCCCGGTGCGAGCTGGAAAGACCTGTAAAGCTCACATGGCAACTGCCCCCATCATCCCAAACCCGAAAGCACCCTGACATGTTGCAACGCCGCCAATTCATCGCCAGTTCTGCGCTGGCCAGTGCACTGGCACCCAGCCTGGTTTTTGCGCAGGCCGACAAACCGCCCATCCGTATTCTGATGGGTTTCCCGCCGGGTGGTGGCACCGATCTCATTGCCCGTTACATCGCCGACAAACTGCGCGAGCCATTGGGCCAGCCGGTCATCATCGACAGCAAAATCGGCGTGGGAGGCCGGTTGGCGGCCGATGCGCTGATGGCCGCCACCCCCGACGGGCTCACCTACATGATTGCGCCCAATGCCACGCCCACCTTTCAAACGCTGGTGTTTGGCCAACAGATCAAGTGGAATATCTGGCGCGATTTTGCCCCCGTGGCGGGCCTGGTCACCTACCCGATTGGCATGGCGGCCAGCCTGCAAAGCGGCATCAGCAGCGCGCGGCAGTTGGTCGAAACCGTCAAAACCAAAGGTTCGCTCAACTTCGGCACGCCAGGGCCCGGTGGGCAAAACCACTTTCTGGGCGAACAATTTGCCAAGGTGGCGGGCATACAGCTGGTGCACACACCCTACCGCGGCACCACGCCCTTGCTGACCGACTTGATGGGTGGACATGTGCCGCTGGGGGTTACGCTGGCGGCCGACATTATTCGCCACCACCGTGACGGCAAACTCAAGATGATCGGCATTTTTTCAGACAAACGCTCCGAGCTGATGCCCGACATTCCCACCTTTGCCGAACAGGGCTACAACGCGTCGTCTGGCGATGCCTGGACGGCCATGTGGGCCCCCGCCAAAACGCCAGCGGCAGAAATCAGCCGCGTGCAAGTGGCCTTGCAAAGAATTCTGGCGTCGCCGGATGTGCGCGAACATCTGAGCAAAAACCTGTCGGTGTCGCCGCACTACCGCAATGGCGAAGAAATGGCCAAAGCCCAACGCGACGAAATCGCCGTATGGGAGCCGATCATCAAAGCCTCTGGCTTCAAACCCGATTGAACCGCATGACCGAACCGCTGGTGACCTATGAACTGGAAGGCCCCATCGCGCTGATTGGCCTGAACCGTGCCGACAAACGCAACGCCGTGAGTGACGCGCTGATAGCCGAACTGCGCGCAGCCGTGGTGCGCGCGCACGACGAAGCCGACGTGGGCGTGTTGTTTGGCCATGGCAGCAATTTTTGCGCCGGGCTGGACTTGGCTGAAGCTTTGAGGCGCGCCACCGGGCAAACACCGCCACCCCGCAAACGCAAACGCCACAGCTGGCACGAAATTTTTGACCAAATCGAACGCGGGCCGATTCCGTTTGTGGCCGCATTGCAGGGTGCCGTGGTGGGCGGCGGGCTTGAATTGGCTTGCGCAGCGCATATCCGCGTGTGTGACGAAACCGCCTTTTTTGGCCTGCCCGAAGGCCAACGCGGCATTTTTGTCGGCGGCGGCGGCACGGTACGCGTCCAACGCATCGTGGGCACCACGGTGATGACCGACATGATGCTCACCGGCCGCCTGCTGTCACCGGCTGAAGGCTTCACCGAACACATCGTGCGCTACATCACGCCCGCAGGCCAGGCGCTGGCCAAGGCCAAAGAACTGGCCGCCCGTATTGCCCAAAACACGCCAGACACCAACTGGAAAATCGTGCACGTATTGCCCCGCATCAACGACCTGAGCCACGATGACGGCCTATGGGTAGAGCAACTCAACTCCGCCATGGCCCGCCCGCCTGAAGTAGAACAACGCTTGCGCGAGTTTGTCGACGGAAAAGCCGCGCCACTTCGCAAGGCATCAGCCGATTAATCTGCCCCAAAAAAAATACCAACATGACTTCCGACTCCTTCCAGGCCGCCCTCACCATCACTGAAGAAAGCGTCAGGGCCGCTGCCGCACACAGCAAACGGGCGGCTGCCTTGGCCGCGCAAATCCCCGGCATTGGCGTTGACACACCACTGCGCCCCATCCGGCATGTGGTGGTGATTGGTGCGGGCACCATGGGCGGCGGCATTGCCATGTCGCTGGCCAATATCGGCATTGCCTGCACTGTCACCGATGCCAGCGCTGAAGGCCTGGCCCGTGGCCTGGCCAAGGTGCGTGACAACTACCAAAACAGCGTCAAGCGGGGGCGAATCGATCAGGCCGCGATGGATCAGCGCATGACGCTTATCCATGGCGCAGCAGGCACTTCGCTCGACATTGCTGCTATCGGCCAGGCCGACCTGGTCATCGAAGCCGTGTTTGAAGACCTGCAACTCAAACAAGACATCTTCAAACAACTCGACGCACTGGCCAAACCCGGCGCCATTTTGGCCACCAACACCTCGGGGCTGGACGTGAACGCCATTGGCGCAGCAACCCAGCGCCCGCAAGACGTGGTGGGTGCGCATTTTTTCAGCCCCGCGCACGTGATGAAGCTGCTTGAAGTGGTGCGCTCTGACGCGACCGCGACCGACGTGATCGCCACGCTGATGGATTTGAGCCGCCGCTTGGGCAAAACCGCCGTGTTGTCCCGCGTGTACCCCGGCTTCATTGGCAACGCCCTGTTTCGCAACTACACCCGTGAAGCGCACTTTGTGGTGGAAGACGGTGCCCTGCCGCACGAGGTCGACGGCGCGCTCACAAAATTCGGCTACGCCATGGGCGTGTTGGCCGTGCAAGACCTGGCCGGCAACGACGTGGGTTACCAAACCCGAAAGGCCGCCATGGCCACGCGCGACAAGAGCCGCCGCTGGAACGACCTCACCCTGAAACTCACCGACATGGGCCGGCGCGGGCAAAAAGACGGCAAAGGCTGGTACCGCTACACACCGGGCGACCGCAAGCCCCAGCGCGACCCCGAGTTCGAGGCGTGGCTCGTGACCGAATCCGCCCACATGGGCCTCAAGCGCCGCACCTTCAGCGAAGAAGAAATTTTGAAGCGCTGCCTGTATGGCATGGTGAACGAAGGCGCAAAACTGCTCGAACTGGGCATCGCCCTGCGCCCGAGCGACATCGACACCGTTTACCTCACCGGTTACGGCTTTCCGGCACAGCATGGCGGCCCGATGTTTTTGGCCGACAAAATTGGTTTGGCGAATGTGCTGGCTGACATTGAGCGCTTTCACCAGGAACACGGCGTTTGGTGGCAACCCGCACCTCTTTTGCAAAAACTGGCCCGCGAAGGCAAAACCTTTGCCAGCCTGCAGGCCAGCGCGGCTTGACGCCACCCCACAGAAAGCAATCCGATGGATTTAGGAATCAAAGGCCGCAAGGCCATCGTCTGCGCCTCGTCGCAAGGCCTGGGCTACGCCTGTGCGCTGGCGCTCGCGCAAGAGGGCTGCGAAGTCTGGATCAATGGCCGCGACGCTGAAAAACTCGCCAAATCCGCTATCGATTTGGAAGCAGCTTGTGGGCGTCCGGTCTCTACCATTGCCGCAGATATCAATACAGAAACAGGCCGCAGCGCCCTGTTGGCTGCGTGCCCCGAGCCCGACATCCTGATCAACAACAACGTCGGCCCCCCGCCCGGCCGGTTGGCCGATTGGGATCATGCCGTGTGGCTCAATGCGCTGGAGCGCAACTTCATGGCCGCCGCCTTGTTGATGCGCGCCATCATCCCCGGCATGCGTGCGCGCCGGTTTGGCCGCATCGTCAACATCACCTCGGCCATGGTGAAGAGCCCGCACGCCGAAATGGGCCTGTCCGCCGCCGCGCGCACCGCCCTCACCGCCATGTCCAAAGCGCTTTCCAAACAAGTCATCGCCGACAACGTCACCATCAACAACCTGCTGCCCGAACGCTTCGACACCCCGCGCCAGGAGTTCATGGCGCAACGCATGATGAAAGAGCAAAACATCACCCGCGACGAAGCCCGCGCCCAAATAGCCAAAACCCTGCCCGTCAACCGCCTGGGCGACCCGTCGGAGTTTGGCCAGGCTTGTGCGTTTTTGTGTTCTGCCAAAGCGGGATTTATGACGGGGCAGAATTTGCAGTTGGATGGTGGTTCCTATTCCGGGTTGGTTTGAGGTTCTTCTGTTGGGGTCCGCCTGAACCCCCGCAGCGCGTCTTGCGCCCAACTGTCGCAGGGCCGCCGCGCAAACTCGCTGCGCTCAAACATGCGCGGCTCTGTCGGCCTGCTGCGCTGTCCCCAGACCCTGAAATTTCCGCGCTTCGAGGCAGCGACAGATTCGCTCCAGCCTCGCTTTGTGTGGCGGCGGATAAACGCTATTCGTTAGAAGTTGAGGCTAGCTGGTGCTTTGACACCAATTAAGGTATAGTTTCTATACTATGAACTCCTTCGAATTTGATACCGCAAAGAGCGAATCCAATCGAGCGAAACACGGTATCGATTTCGTCGAAGCGCAAGGTCTCTGGAACGACCCAATGTTGCTGGAGATTCCGGCAAAAGCAGATGATGAGCCGCGGTATCTGGTGATTGGGCTAATTGATGGGAAGCATTGGTCGGCCATCATTACCTACCGAGGGGCCAATGTCCGATTGATATCCGTGCGACGCGCACGCACAGAAGAGGTGGCACTTTATGAAAGCTAAAAAGTTCGAGCAACAGTTTGATGAGGACGTCGACATCACGGCTTCTTTGGACTTGTCTAAAGCCAAGCGCGTGCTGCAAGAGCAGAAGCGGGTGAATGTCGATTTTCCAACATGGATGATTGACTCGCTAGATCGCGAAGCTAGCAAACTGGGGGTTACACGGCAGTC
>JANOWY010000129.1:0-4648 GCA_031418135.1 Rhodoferax sp.
TTCGCACCAAGGTGTATTACTACGACCAAGGCAAGTTCCCCAAAGTTACCCGCAACTTTTTGCCCACGCTGTGCATGCAGTGTGAAGACACGCCATGTTTAAAAGCCTGCGACAACAAGGCCATTGAGCGTGGTGCCGATGGCATCGTGCGCGTCATCCCCGACAAGTGCGATCACCTGGGTGCCTGCGAAGCCGCCTGCCCCTACGGCGCCATCGGCTGTGACGACAACGACATCGCTGACAAGTGCGATTTTTGCAGCCACCGGCTCGACGCCAACATGGAGCCCGCCTGCGTGGAGACCTGCCCGGCCGATGTCTTTCACTTTGGCGATGCGAATGACCCGGCTTCGCCCTACAGCCAATTCATGGTCAAGAACAAGGGGCTCACCAGTGTGTTGAAGCCCGAAGAAAAAACCATTCCGTCGGTGGATTACAAGGGCCACAACAAAGACATGGAAGCCAAGATACCCAAAGGCAAAGTGCACGACCCGTACTCCTACGAGATCGAAACCTGGACTTCGCTGGAGAGCACCTTTCCCAAACGCAAACGCGTGTTGTGGGCCAAGCCGGTCGAACCCACCGGCACCAAAGTGGTTGACAAAACCTGAGGCGCACGACCATGACCATCCAACGACGTGACGCCATCAAACGGGGTTTTGCCGCCCTTTCAACCCTGGCACTCGGGGAGATGATTCTGCTGGCCCCGGAAGATGCCAACGCCCAAATCTTCACCCCCAAAGACCGCAAACTCTACGGCAAGCGCAAAGCCGAACGCCGCGCCAATGGCAAAGGCCGCTTGAAGAACGACTACAGCAAAGCCGTTATCAAAAAAGGTGTCTGCCTCAACTGCTCCACCGTGTGCGGCATTCAGGGCTATGTAATCGACGGCAAACTGGTCAAAGTAGGCGGCAACCCGCTGGACCCGAACAACGGCAAAAGCCTGTGCGCCAAAGGGCAAAGCGGCCCCACCATCAATGATTACGCTGACCGCCTGCAGTTCCCGCTCAAACGGGTGGGCGCACGGGGCGAAGGCAAATGGCAACGTATCACCTGGGATGAAGCCTATGACGAAATCGCCAAGCGCATCCGCAAAGCGATGGACGAGGGCAAGCCCGAAGAAGTGGCCATCCAGATTGGCCGCTCGCGCATCGCCGAAGAAATGACGCGCTTTTTGAACGCCATCGGGTCTCCCAGCCTGTTCAACCACCGCTCGCTGTGCAGCAGCAACAAACGCGCCGCCAACTACGCTTCTCTGGGTGAAACCGATTGGGAATCGCCTGATTTTGAGCGCAGCAAATACATCCTGAACTTCGGCGCCAACTTTTACGAAGCGCACCAGGGGGCCATCCACGCCGCCAAGCGCATCATCAAAGGCCGCTTTGACAACGGTGCCAAACTGGTCACGTTTGATGTGCGCATGAGCAACACGGCGGGCCGTTCAGACGAATGGATTCCGCTCAACCCCGGCTCGGATGGCGCGATGGCGCTGGCCATGGGCAACGTCATCATGCAAGCCAATTTACACGACGCGAAATGGCTCGACACCTGGAGCAACGTCAACGCCGCGCAGCTCAAGGAATGGATCAGCCGCTACACGCCCGAGTGGGCCGAGTCGGTGACGGGTATTGACAAGGCCGACATCATCCGCATTGCGCTGGAGTTTGCCAAAGCAGCGCCGCGCGCGGTGGCCTTTACCAACCGGGGCTCGGCCGCGCATTACAACGGATTCAACAATGACCGCGCCGACATCATGCTCAACGCCATCGTCGGCAGCATCGGCAAAGAGGGCGGTTATTGCTACACCACCGAACCCACGCGCGTGCCGCCCGCTGTTTTCCCGCAGCCCATGCCGCGCCCGCCTGCACCCACGGCCAAAAGCCTGATCGAAAACCCGCCCGAGTGGCCGCTGGCCAACAAATGGCAGCGCATGAAGGTAGGGCAAATCGTCTACAAATACATCCAGGAAGGGCGTGGCAAGATTCAGGTTTACCTGAGCTACACGGTGGCCGCGCCACAAACCTGGCCCGAAGGCCGCAGCTTGGTGGTGGACGTGCTCAAGGATGAAAAACTCATCCCCTTTCATGCATGCTCTGACGTGGTGTACAGCGAGCAGGCCCACTATGCCGACATGATCCTGCCCGATGCCAGCTACATGGAGCGCTGGGGCTTCGATGTGCGCAACAACATGGAGCTGCGCGACTACGTCACCCTGCGCCAGCCCATCGTACAGCCACCGGGCGAATGTGTGAGCTTTGTTGATTCGATGATCGAAATCGGCAAACGCATCAGCCCCAAAACCGCGCAGTATTTCCAATTCAAAGACCATGAAGAATGGCTCAAGCTGCGCAGCAAGGGCCTGACCGCCCGGGTGGGCGAAGACGGCTGGGGTTACATGGTGAAAACCGGCGTTTGGCAAGACATGAGCAAACCCAAGTATTACGACTTGTACAACTGGGATGTAGAGGCCGCCGACCTGAAAGACAGTCGCGTCGATGCCGCCACGCAAATCATCTACAAAAAGGCCGCCAACGGCACCGAGAGCAAAGTCGGCCTGATGGTGGACGGCAAGGCCCGGCGGGGGTTTTTAACGCCTGACCGCAAGTTCGCTGTATTCCACCAGGACATTGTGGATGCCGCCAAACAAGTCAAGTTCACGGACAACGGCATGCCCGAGTTTTTTCCGGTGGAGAGCTTTGTGCACATGAAGCCCAACCACCTGCACCTGGTCACCTTCAAATGGAACGTGCACACCCAGGGCCGCACCGCCAGCCAAAAATACCTGAGCGAAATCGTGCACCACAACCCGATGTGGATCAACACCCAAACCGCGAAAGACTACGGCATCAAAACCGGCGATCTGGTGGAGCTTTCTACCCTTCGGCCGTATGGGCATGACATGAAAAACGGCGGTGAGCTGGTGGGCAAAGCGGTCATCACCGCCTACGTGACAGAAGGCATTCACCCGCGCGTTTTGGCGGTGAGCAATTCACTGGGCAACCTGTGGCATGGGCGCGCGGCAACGGGCCGCAAATCAACCATCAACTCGCCCACCGTTGGCCTGGACCAAAGCGGTCTGTTAGCCGACCAAGACCTGGACGAAGACATCTGGTGGGACCCGCGCAATGGCGGCGTGGGGGCGGGTTACAACGTCAACGCGATTTTGCCGATACAAAGCGCACCGCTGGTGGGCATGCAGGGCTGGTTTGATACGGTGTGTTCGATTCGGGCGATTTGACACCGCGTGGGTGCTGATGGACGGTGTTAGCCCAGGCCAATCGGCGCGGGGGCGCGCTGCACAATTCGCGAAAAAAGCCGGTCGTAGGCGGGGTCGCGTGAGTATTTGCCGGTGAGCGGGTCGCGGTTTGAGGCAAAAGCCGCGTCCAGCTCCTTCCAGTCGGCGTCAACCAGCACGCGTTCGGCGACCGGCAAAATTTCAGTCTCCTCCAGGCGCATATGTGCCAGATAAGCATCGATATAACGCACGGTGGCCGCATCAAAGGCCATATGGCGGTCGTTGCCCATCAACTCCCACGCCAGCAGCAAATGCTGCAATTCACGCACGGCGGCTTCGCTGGTTGCGTGATCTTTTTCGAGCTTCACGATGGCCACCAGGGTCTCGGGTGCCAGGCGCGCCACCCGCGGGAACAGCAAGTTTGACTCTTTGGGGTGATGCAGTGGCTCGGGGAATTCGTCAATGTAAAACAACATGGCCCGCAGCACGTCGAAAAACCGTTCAGGCTCGTCCGCCGGGCCACGTTTGACCATCATGCCCAGCGAGCGCAACATGGCCGCCAAAGCGGAATGTTCATCACGGATGATTCTCAGGCTTTCATGGGTCATTTCGGTCTCCTGCAGTGAAAGCCAAGGATCGCAGGACAAGCGCCTGGCAGCCTTGATGCAGATCAACGGTCCGGTTCGGCAGCTACGCGGCCGACATCGGGCCAGCGCGCTGGCTGACCTGTCAGGCTAAACCGGGCTGGCGTGCAATTCCAGCACGCTTTGCACCGCAGGCATTTGGGCCACGCGGCGCATGTGGTCAGCGACTTTGGGGAAGCGGCTGACATCAACACCGTCGCCTTCCAGCCAGCGGGCCACGGTGAACAAATACAGGTCACACACGCTGAAATGCTCGCCCAACACCCAGGGGCCGTTCAGGTAGTCGCGCTCAATGTAGGCAAAACTTTCGCCCATGTTGTGGGCCACCTTCAGTTTGAGCGCCTGCACCACGGCGGGGTCATCGCTCCAGCGCTCGCCACGCACGCGGTGGGCGTGGTGCACATGCACGGTGGAACACATGTAGCTGTTGAAGGCGTTCATGCGGGCCAGCTCGAAGGGGTTGTCTAACGGCGCCAGGTGAGCCGCCGGGTAAAACTGGCAGATGTATTGCAACAGCGCGGGCGTTTCAGTCAATATGCCGTGCGACGTCACCAGCGCCGGTACGCGCCCTTTGGGATTGATGCGCAGGTAATCGGCCGTTTTTTGCTGACTGCGCGAAAAATCAAGCCGCACGGTGTCGAACGCGGCACCCGCTAGTTGCAGCGCCATGTGGGTGGCGATGGCGCAGGAGTTGGATGCCCAATACAGCGTGCCAATGGACGTGGAAATGGGCTCGCCAACGGCGGCGGCGGGTTGCGTTGTATCGACAGAA
>JANOWY010000130.1:0-8722 GCA_031418135.1 Rhodoferax sp.
GCCCCGATGGCCATGAGTTTTTCTTTGCCTGCCACCCGGTATTTCCAGCGCCACAACTTTGAACCGTTCGGGCTTAGAAGCAGGTAAAGGCCGTTGCCATCTGCCAGTTTGATGGGCGATTCCAGGGGCCTGGCCTGTTTGACCGAGGTGTCGGTAAGGGTACCCTTGGCTTTGACACTGCGCCGCGTTTTGCTTGCTGCGCTTGCCTCAGTCATTGTTGCCATGCTGATCCCTTTTTCGTCAACTTGGAAGCGATACCCCCATAAAAATTGACTCATACCCCCAACCATACCCCCTTTTGGTGCTGGCTGGCAATACCCCTTGTTGGATGGTAAAAAACAAAAAAGCCCCGTAAACACGAGGCTTGCGGGGCTTTTGGGGGTAGTTGCTGGACTGCAAAAAACCTATTTCTGGCGGAGAAGGCGGGATTCGAACCCGCGGAAGATTTTACTCTTCGCACGCTTTCCAGGCGTGTGACTTAAACCGCTCATCCACCTCTCCAGTGTCGGTATTTTAACCGACCGATGCTGGCGTTTTGCCCTGGCGCAGGCGTCATCATGAAAAAAGCCACCCGAAGGTGGCTTTTCAAGACCCGGCGGTTTACCGCCGGGCTTCCAGTTGAACGCTTTAGTTCAACGCGATTTTCTTGGCATCTTTGTAGGTGTAGAGCGTCATCGCGGGGTTTTTCAACTCGCCGTTGGCTTCAAACTGAACCGTGGTGGTGATGCCCTTGTAGTTGGTGGCGCCAATCAGCGGGCCATAAACTTTGGGGTCAGCACTGTTGGCGCGCACCATGGCATCCACCAGCACATGCACCGCGTCATAGACGTACGGGCTGTAAACCTGGAACTGCTTGGGGTACTTGGCTTCGTAACGCTTCATCCAGGCGTCGCCGCCGGGCATTTTGGCCAGCGACGCGCCGCCTTCGGCACAAACCACGTTGTTCAGGGTTTTGGCGCCAGCGGCCTGTTTGATCAGGTCGTTGGTGCAGATGCCATCGCCGCCGAAATACTTGACGTTGGTCAGGCCGAGTTGCTCCATCTGGCGCAACATCGGGCCGGCCTGTGGGTCCATACCGCCGTAAAACACGCCATCGGGGTTTTTGGCCTTGATGGCGGTCAGGATGGACATGAAATCGACTGCTTTGTCGGTGGTGAATTGCTCGTCGACGATGGTGATGCCTTTGGAAGCAGCGGTCTTCTTGAAGACTTCTGCAACACCTTGGCCGTAAGCGGTACGGTCGTCAATGATGGCGATACGCTTCAGTTTGAGCGCGTCAGCCGCGTAGAAAGCCAGGCCAGCGCCCAGGGCGTTGTCATTGGCCAGCAAGCGCCAGGTGGTTTTGTAACCGGGCTTGGTGAGGTTGGGGTTGGTGGCCGACGGGGTGATGTGGGGAATACCGCAGTCGTTGTAAACCTTGGAAGCAGGAATGGTGGTACCTGAATTCAGGTGGCCAGCGACACCGGCAACTTTGGCGTCGCACAGTTTTTGCGCCACGGCAGCGCCTTGTTTTGGATCGGCAGCGTCATCTTCAGCCACCAGTTCAAATTTGACCTTTTTGCCACCGATGGTCACGCCTTTGGCATTGAGGTCTTCAATCGCCATGCGGGCGCCGTTTTCATTGTCTTTGCCGTAGGCGGCCTGTGCGCCCGAGATGGGGGCAACGTGGCCGATTTTGACAACCATGTCTTGCGCCAGGGCGATTCCGGCAGCGGCTGCCAGCGCGGCAGCGACGGTAACTTTAAGTTTCATTTGCATAGTCAACTCCAAATATTAAAGCCGGGTATCCCGGCCTTGTGAATTAAAACTCCACGGCGGCGACGATAGCCGAATTTTGGCCACCAAACCATAGGGAAGATACCAAGCCCTTAATGACCAGAAGGGTTCCATTCATGGCCTTTTATGGGGATGGATTTAGCGCGTCCAGTTCAGCCGCCAGTGCGTCGTCCACCGCCCGCCGCACAGCCCGGTCGATTTCGTCGCGCAACAACGGCTCGAGTTTTTTGAAGTGATCAACCGCCAATGACGACAAAATCGCACCGATAGCCATCTGCAACGGCCCATCCAGGCGGTGCATCAATTTGTCGACGATATCGTCCGGGTTGTACGCCTGCGGCACTGAATCGGCAGAACCTGCCGCGGAACCCGCCGCAGAACCAGGCGAGGGTATTTGTACCACCTCGGTCAGCGTAGGTACAAAACGGGGCGGTATTCGGGTCACGGGTTGCATGATTTATCCCTTGATGTCATGTTTTTTAATGCTGTAACCACGGTCTGCATAGTGCTTCCAGCGTTGCCGGCCTGCCTGTCGGCTGGTGTCATCCAGCCCGATAATTTCATTGAGCCGCGCGAATCGCTCAAAACCCTCCGGCAATGGGGTACTCAGGTTGACCAGCACCGGGCAATCGGCCAAACCCAAAACAATCGGAGAGGCCAATACAACGGCCGGGGCCGCATCGGCCCGGCAGTGCGCCCAAAATTCGGCAGGGGCGGCATTCCACAAACCGCGATCCAATTGGTCTAACGTGGGGCCGTCAGCCAGCACACAAACCCGTAACCCGCGGTTCACCACGGTGCGCAGCAGCCGTTGGGTGTAGGCCAGGACATCTGGCGCATTGAAATGAAAGGTAATTTCGGTCATGCCGCCCTTTCAAACCTGCGCACCCGCCCAGCCTGGCACCCATTGAGCGTCATGGCGCACCTCCCATCAGGCGGGTTTGACCTTCTTTTTAGGCGGCGCGACGCGGGTTACAGCCCGCAAAGCGGTTTTTTCACTGGTTGGCGAAACAGCGGCGTGATCGAGCAGGTAATCCAGCAACAGGCCCACCGGCCGGCCGGTGGCACCTTTGGCGGCACCGCTTTTCCAGGCCGTTCCCGCAATATCCAGATGTGCCCATTCAAATTTACCGGCAAAACGCTGCAAAAATTTGGCGGCCATGACAGAGCCGCCCGCGCGCCCGGCAACGTTGGCAACGTCGGCAAAATTCGACTTGAGACCTTCGGCGTAATCTTCATCCAGCGGCATGCGCCAGCAGGTGTCCAGCGCTGAATCGCCTGCGGCCAGCAACTGGTTGGCCAGTGCGTCACTGCTTGAAAACAAACCGCTGCGCACGTGGCCCAAGGCAATCACACAGGCCCCGGTCAGGGTGGCGATGTCAATCACGGCGCGGGGTTTGAAGCGCTCGGCGTAGGTGAGCGCATCACACAAAATCAGCCGGCCTTCGGCATCGGTGTTCAGCACTTCAATGGTTTGCCCGCTCATGCTGGTCACCACATCGCCGGGCTTGAGAGCTTTGCCACCCGGCATGTTTTCACAAGTCGGGATCAGGCCTACTACATTGATATTGGGTTTGAGTTCAGCCAACGCCCGAAAAACGCCCAACACGCTGGCTGCACCGCACATGTCGAACTTCATCTCGTCCATTTCAGGCGCTGGTTTGAGCGAAATGCCACCGGTATCAAAGGTAATGCCCTTGCCAATCAGCACCACAGGCGCTTCCGTGCGGACTGCGCCTTTGTAATTCAGCACGACGAAGCGCAATTCTTCTGCCGAGGCCCGGGCAACCGCCATGAAAGAACCCATACCCAGTTTGGCGACCTGTTTGGGCCCCAACACCTCACAGGTCACCGCGGGCGATTTGGCGATGGCCTTGGCGGCTTGGGCCAAGTGCGTTGGCGTGGCATGGTTGGCCGGCCGATTGGCCCATTCTTTGGCCAACTCAATACCTTGAACACCCGCCACAGCACGGTCAAACAATGGCCTGGCGATGGCTGCTTCCTGCAGGCCCACCACCACAGATTTTATTTTTCGGCCTTCGGGTTTTGATTTGGTGGTGGTAAATGTGTAACTGGCGCCCGCCGCCGCCTGAACTGCGGCCCGAACCTGGACACCCGTGGCAGCAAACGAAAAACCAATGCCCAGCGTTTTGACCTGCGCATTGCCCTTGACGGCCCCAACTGCCGCCGCCACCGCCTTGCTGACATCTTGCGCACTGCCCTGCCCGCACGAAACCGCCACCAGACGCCGGACTTTCAAGCCTTCCGGGCGGTACATGCTGACCCATTTGCCCACTTTGTCAGGCAATTCACTGTCTGAACGCAGGGAACGCACCAGGGTGGACAATGGCCCGCCTGCCGCCGTGGCACCACTGTCGGTGACAACAATCAACGCGTCAAATGCCGGGTTGTCCATCTCGTCCACGGAAGCGGTTTTGAGTTCAAAGTTCATAATTCGGGCCTGTCCGGTCTTTCTAACTGGTTTGTCTGTGTCCGACTGATGTTATTCGATTCCTCCATTCGCAAAGAGCTGGCCCGAAGTTTCGGCGCCAGCCTGATTGTGCTGGTCACCGTGGTGATGACGATGACCCTGATCCGTACCCTGGGCCTGGCATCGCGGGGCAGCTTTAACCCGTCAGACGTGATGCTGGTGGTGGGTTACACGGTGCTCACCTTCTTGCCCAATGTGATGACCATGGCCTTGTTCATTGCCTGCATGGCCACCCTCACCCGCATGTACCGCGACAGCGAAATGGTCATCTGGTTTGGCGGTGGCACCGGCCTGGCAGGTTTGGTCCAGCCGGTGTTCCGTTTTGCCTGGCCCGTGATTCTGGCGGTATCGGTGTTGGCCTTGTTTGCCCTGCCCTGGGCCAACCGCCAAATTGACGATATTCGGGACACCTATGAACACCGGGGCGATCTGGAGCGGGTCGAGCCGGGCCGGTTTCAAGAATCGGCCGACGGAAAACGCGTTTTTTTTGTCGAAAAGACCATCACCGGCCCACGTGCCGGCAACAACGTTTTTATTGCCACCACCGATGGCGACAAAGAAACGGTTACCACCGCCAGCAGCGGGCGCATAGAAATCATCGGTGACGACCAGGTGCTGGTGCTCAACAACGGCCAACGGCTGGAAACCAGCCTGGGCAAATTTGATGTCAAGATCAGCCAATTTGACGAATACACCGCCCGGATTGGTGCTGCGCCATTGAGCGCCAAAGAGAACCAGTCCTTGACTACCGTGGACAGCCTCGATCTGGCGCTAGACCCCACTGATCGCCACTTGGGTGAGCTCTCGTGGCGGCTGGGGTTTGCGTTTGCTGCCGCCAATTTGATGATCATTGCGGTGGCCACCTCGCGCATCAACCCGCGCATGGGGCGCACCGGCAACCTGGTGTTTTCACTGTTCACTTTCCAGATTTACCTGAATCTGCTGAACATGGGCCAAAGCTGGATATCACAGGGGAAAATCGGGTTCCTGCCGTTTTTCATCTTGCTGCACGGGGGTGTTTTGGTGCTCGGGGTATTTTGGCTCATGAAACACCACCACAACTGGGACATGAACCTCTGGGGCTACCTGCTGAGGCGCCGGGCATGAACACCATCCGCCGCCTTATTTTTGGCGAAGTCATTTACGCGGTGACCTTCGTCACCCTGGGTTTTTTGTCGCTGTTTTCGTTTTTTGACCTGGTTGACCAACTGCAATCCATCGGCAAACCCGGCGCGCCCGATTACCAGCTGCCGCAAGCAGTCAGTTATGTGGCGCTTCTGCTGCCCAGCCATTTGTATGAATTACTGCCCATCACGGTTTTGATCGGCACCATTTTTGTCATGACCCGGTTTGCGCAAAGTTCAGAATTCACCATTTTGCGCACCAGCGGTTTGGGCCCCTGGCGGGCGCTGAAAACCTTGCTGCTGGCCGGGGCCGGATTTGTGGTGTTGACGTTTGCCATTGGTGATTACCTGGCGCCGTGGTCTGACCGCACGGCGCGGCTATTAAAGGCCCGCTACGACGGCAACATCACTATTGGGCAAACCGGTGCTTGGCTCAAAGAGAAACACAACTACGGCCAGTTTGCGGTCAATGTGGGGGCTTTGGGGCCGGATGGCCGCATGCTAGATATTCGCATCTTCGAATTTGACAACCTGGGCCGCGTGGTTTCCATGACGCGCTCCAAATCGGCCCGTTTTGGCGATGACGATTCCTGGATTCTTGAGCAAGCCGATCGAACCGAGTTTGCGCAGGAATCAGCCAACGAAAAAGAAGCCCGCCCCGGCTCTCCTGCTGCCCAGCAGCCACCTGGCCCCATCCGGGTGGAGCGCCAATTGCCGGCCGAGTTTCGCTGGCCCAACGAAATCAATGCCGAAATGGTGTCAACCGCCGTGTTGAAGCCCGAAAAAATGGGCACCATCGACCTGTTTCAATATATCCGCCACCTTGAAGCCAATGGCCAAACTTCGCAGCGCTATGAAATCGAATTCTGGAAGAAGGTGTTTTACCCCTTGAGTTGCCTGGTGATGGTGGTGCTGGCCCTGCCGTTTGCGTACCTGCACTTTCGATCCGAGGGAATTTCGGCTTACGTGTTTGGCGGCGTGATGGCGGGCATCAGTTTCTTTTTTCTCAACAACGTGTCTGGTTACATCGGCGAACTGCAAGATTGGCAACCCTGGCTCACAGCCGCTTTGCCAGCCATGCTGTATTCGGTGTTGTCGCTGGGGGCCTTTGGTTGGCTGGTGTTTAAACGGTAGATACAGGGCCCATAAAACTCAAATATGACCGCTGCGCAAAAATTGGATCCAGCCCACAAGATAACAGTGTTTCTCGCCCACGGTTCGGGCGATCCGGCCTGGCGCCAGCCGATTGAGGCCATTGCCAGCCGGGCGCAGCAATTGGCACCGCAAGCCATCATCCGCTGCGCCTACCTGGAGCGCATGGCACCTGATTTGCCGCAGTGCGTGTCCGAGCTGGTCGCCCAGGGCGCGCAGCGCATCACCATTGCGCCACTGTTTCTGGGTGCCGGCAAACATGCCCGTGAAGATGTCTCCAACCTGACCGCAGCCTTAAAGAAGGATTTCCCCTCCGTTCAGTTTGCCGTGCAGCCGTTCCTGGGCGAAAACGCGGCTTTTGTTGATTTGGTCGCGCGGCTGTGCCTGTCTGACGCCCCGCCAGACAGGCTGCGTTGATGAAGACAACCAGAATTTATGGCATCGTCGGGCTGCTGAGCCTGCTCGTGGCGATCGTTCCGGTGGCCTACCCCGGGCTGGATCTGGCTGTTGCCCACTACTTCTTGCAGCCATCGCCGCCCGTCAAGACCGGTGACTGGTGGTGGGTCTACCTGATCAATGAATACATCCCGGTGGTTTTTCGAAGCCTGGCCGTGGTCAGCCTGCTGTTGTGGTGGTGGGCCGAGCGCACTCCCCGATGGAAATCCTGGGCTTTGCCGGCATCTTTTGTGGGGCTCGCCTTGGTGATCGGGCCGGGCTTGCTGGTCAGCAGCGCCAAAGAAATCACCTTGCGGGCCCGCCCCTTTCATGTGACTGAATTTGGCGGCACCCAGCAGTTCAGCCCGGCGCTCAAGGCGGTGGATCAATGCAACGACAACTGCGCCTTTGTCAGCGGCCACACGGCCGACGGGTTTTTTCTGGCCAGCCTGATGCTGATTTTTCCGCGTCGGCGCGGGTGGTGGCTCGGTGCCGGCATCATTGGCGGCATCGTGATCGGTTTTGCCCGTGTTTCAGTGGGCGCGCATTGGCTCAGTGACGCGTTATGGGCGTTTCCCATCACGTTGTTGGGAACCTGGCTGGTGTATCAGCTGTTTTTGCGTCTGGGCCGGATACCTGCAGAAGGGCCGGAACAACGCGCATGAGGTAGCCGGAAATTTTGGTTGGCTCTGGAACAACGCGTATGAGGCTGCCCAAGGCGGCTGCGGGAGGTCAAGGGGGAGACGCGCCCTCAGCGTCAAGCAAGGCGAAGCGGGCTGCCCCGCGCCGGAGGACACGTAAGCGGCCGCCCTGGGCGTTGCGCTGCTGCTCGTCGCAAAGTTCAAGTCAGGGTTTCCTGAACCCGGAGTCGGGAGCTTGGAAACCAATCGTCCCCATCACCCCCGCAACTTGGCAAACGCCGAGGCCATGGCTGACTGGCCCACAGCTTGGCTGGCGTTTTGCCCTGGCCGATGGCCACCATGCTGGCCGGGGCGCAGTGGTTCGAAGCGGTTGTCTGAACGATGTTGGCCGCCCACGCCTTTTTTGGCGCCCGCCCCACCCGCCTGCGGCGCCTGCCCCAGCTTCATGGTGAGCGAGATGCGCTGGCGGGCCAGATCAACCTCGACCACCTGCACTTTGACGATGTCGCCGGTTTTCACCACTTCGCGCGCATCCGTCACAAACTTGTGCGAGAGCTGGCTGACGTGTACCAGGCCATCCTGGTGTACGCCCAGGTCGATAAAGGCCCCAAACGCCGCCACGTTGCTCACTGTGCCTTCCAGCAACATGCCGGGGCGCAAATCGGCCACACTTTGCACTGCATCGCTCAATTGCGCCACCTTGAAATCAGGGCGCGGGTCGTGGCCGGGTTTCTCCAACTCTTGCAGCACATCTTTGACGGTGATCACGCCAAACGCAGCATCAGCAAAATGTTCGGGCCGCAGGGTTTTGAAGACCTCCGAGCGGCCCATCAGTTCGTGGCTGGTTTTGCCGGTCTTGGCGATGATTTTCTCGACCAGCGGATAGGTTTCGGGGTGTACGCCAGTGTTGTCCAGCGGGTTCTCGCCGTTGCGGATGCGCAAAAAACCGGCTGCTTGCTCAAAGGTTTTGGTGCCCATGCCCGTCACTTGCAGCAACTGCTGGCGGCTGGTGAACGCGCCCTTTTTCTCGCGCCAACTCACCAGCGCCCGCGCCAGGATGTTGGTCAAACCCGAAACGCGCGACAGCAGCGGCACGCTGGCCG
>JANOWY010000131.1:0-12618 GCA_031418135.1 Rhodoferax sp.
GGCGTTCCAGCATTTGGTGCAGGTTGTCGCCTTTTTGCACGTCTTCCAGCAGCAGCGGGGCGTTGTGGGTGGCCAGGGCTTCGGTGTGTACGGTGCGCAGGTGCACATACAAGGCCGGGGCGGGCAGTTGCAGCCGGGCCAGGTTTTCGCCCAGCAGGCGCTGCAGGTGGGTGATGTCTTGGGTGGCCTCGGCGGTGCGCAGGGTCAGTGCACCTTGGTTGGCATCGCCTGGTTTTGCAAGTTGTGCCAGGCTGCGCCGGGCATCCATCGTCCAGCCGAACTCCAGCGCGGTGACGCCCACGTTGCGCAGTTGCAGCCATAGCTGCAGTTGTCTGAACAGGCGCTGGGCACCAAACATCAGCGCGGGGGCGGTTTCTACCTGGGCGTGTAGCTCAATCTGCTGCTCAAACACCTCGGGCAGGGTGAGCCAGGGGTAGATTTCGGGTTTGAGGCCGTAGGCGCGGTCCAGCGCATCGAGCACATCTGCGCCAAAACGCCGTGTCACGCCGCCACGTGGCAGCGCCCGCAACTGGCCCCAAGTGGTGCAACCCACACGCGCCAGTGTGGCCAGGTGGGGGCGGGCGGCGGCCAACGTGGCCAGCGGCAGATCATCGGCAGCAGGCAGTGGCGGGATCAACTGTAAACGCGCCAATGCTATTAAAGAAGTAGCTGATCGTGCATATTTTGTGTGAACAAATGGCCCATTTTCTTTAAACAACTGCGCCAACAACGCCCGGCGGCCCCTAAACAGGCGTTCGCTGGCAGAAACCTCCATCAGCAGGGCTTCGGGGGCGGGGTTGGCCGCGCTGGCGGCTGCGGACGCATGAGGAGCAGCGTGCGTGGAAGCGCTTGGGGAGGAGCGAGTGGAAAGGGGCGTAGATGCAGACGTGAGCCCCACCCGCGCCACTTTGGGCGTGAATTGCAGGGCTTGCCAGGCCAGCGCGGTGAACGGGTCAGCGGGCAAGGCCGAGGCCGTGTCGGTGCCTGCACCAGCGTCGGCATGAATGTCAGGCTGCAGCGCGATCCAGTGCATCGGCTGACTCCTGCAAAACCTGCGGCACTGGAAAATCCAGCAATTCGGCCTTGGCCAGCGCGGGCGCTGCGCCTGATGGGCCTGGCAATATGTGCTGCAAGATGTTTGGCAATGCGGCTGACGCGCCTGAACGTTCATCCGCCATGGTTTCGGTTTGATCCCTGCCATCCGTTGCAATGGCCTGGCTTGATCGCGCCCGCGCTGCCAATGCCAACAGTGCCGCCAACCGCGCCGGGCGCGCCAGCAAAGTTAGCGTTCGCTCCAGCGGTGGGCCCCGGCGTTTGAAGATGTGTACCTGCAACGCATCAGCGGCCAGTGGGTCGGCATGGGCCGCATCTGCTGCACCGAGGTTGGACGTGATGAGCCGCAGCACGGCGGGAGAGGATTCGTGTTGCGCCTGGGCCGGGCGCATCACAAACAGCAGTTTGCGGTGTTCTGCCGCCGCGATTTGCAGGCGGCGCAGGGCATCGGCCCGCGCTTGCGGCAGCCAGGCCAGCACAGCCGCCACGTCTTTGCAGCGCAGCGCCTGTTCGGCCGCCCACAGCCGCGCCGCCGGAGCAAAGGGCGCGGGCGGGTTGATACACAACAGGCGCTCAGGGGCCAGCCCCTGACCCGCCAGCCCCGATGCAAACGGCATGTATGGCGGGGCTACCAACACCAGCACGCCTTGCGTCTGGACCAGCGCGGGCAGCAACAAGCGCCAATCGTTGTGCCCGCTGTGCGCCTGCAGCACCTCCACCAGTGCGCCTACCGGCCAGCCGCCACCGGGCAACTGGGCGTTGAGTTGTGCATCGCCCGTGGGCATGACCTGGCCCTGACCAGCCGCCAGTTCGCTGGCCTGCCAGAGGTGGTCAATGGCGTGGCTGAGCGCAACCGCAGGCTTAATCATGTTGTTGGGTATGGGATTCACAATAATACTGTTTAAAACAACAGTATACTGTTGACCAACTATTTTGGCTTGTTTTAAAGGCCGGTTTTTGCTTTTATGATGCCAGCACCGTGGTATCTGCACTCTCCACCCTGCCCCAGCTGTATTCGTTTCGCCGCTGCCCGTATGCCATCCGGGCGCGCATGGCGCTGCATGCCGCAGCGATACCCTACGCGCTGGAAGAAGTGGCCTTGCGGCAAAAGCCTGCCGGGCTGCTGGCCGCATCGCCCAAAGCCACGGTGCCTGTGCTGGTGCTGCCTGGCGGCCAGGTGATTGACCAAAGCCTGGCCATCATGCAATGGGCGCTCGCCCAAAACGACCCACCAGGCTGGCTCATGGGTGCCGTCACCCCATCGGGCACTTTCACAGAAAGCGCCAACCACTGGATCAGTCTGTGCGACAACATCTTCAAACCCTTGCTCGATCGTTACAAATACGCCAGCCGTCACCCGGAACACACCCCGCACGCGCACCGCCAACACGCTTTGGAAGCCCTGATTTTGCCGATCGAGGTGCAACTGGGCCAAACCCAGTGGCTGCTGGGCGTGCGCTGCACCTTGGCCGATGTGGCGCTGTTGCCGTTTGTGCGCCAGTTTGCCGGGGTTGACGCCACCGGGTTCGCCTTGTTGCCCCTGCCAAACGTGCAGGCCTGGCTGGCCCATGGGCTGGCATCGCGCTGGTTTATCGAGGTCATGCAAAAACCCGGCGCTGCGGCGCAGCCTTTAAACTGATGCCATGAACACCTCCATTCAAACCCAACCCAAAACCTGCCATCGCGTGTCTTTCCTCAAGCTTGCTACGGCAAGTCTGGTCACGCTACTCGCCTTGGGCGCAGGCCCAGCCCGTGCCCAAACCGCCGCCACCGAGATGCTGCCTTCAGGCGTGAAGGTGATGCACACCACCGTGGGTCAAGGGGCCAACCCCAGCGCAGCTGATACCGTGAAGGTGCACTACCGGGGCACGCTGGCCGACGGCAAAGAATTTGACAGCTCTTACAAGCGCGGCGCACCGGCCACTTTTCCGCTGGCCCGTGTGGTGCCTTGCTGGACGCAAGGCCTGCAAAAAATCAAGGTGGGCGGCAAAGCCACGCTGACCTGCCCGCCCGCCACCGCCTATGGCGACCGCGGCGCTGGCAATGCCGTGCCACCCAATGCCACGCTGACTTTTGAGGTAGAACTGATCGCCATCGAGAAGTAAACACATGCCGGTGGTAACGGCAACGGTCAATGCCTTGTCACCACCCGCCCCAACTGGGGCCAGGCGCGGTGCGCCAGCAGCCAGGCCCATTGAACTGCACATTGCCCGTGTTTGGGTTGTTTTCGATTGGGTTGGCCCAATACCCCGGTCTTGCAAGCCGCTACTTCAGCGCTGCGCCCAAGTTGCCGGCATGTGCCCGCACCCCCGGCAGCGGCTCCAGATCAAACCGCTGGGTAATGAGCTTGAGGATGGACGACGTGTCGTAACTCGTCGAATCGATGCTGCCGCGTTTCACACCAGGCCCAATCAGTAGCGCAGGCACCCGGGTACCGGGGCCCCAGCGGTCGCCCCAGCCAGGGCCGGTGGGGGGCGGCACATGGTCCCAATACCCGCCGTTTTCATCGTAGGTCACGATCACCAGCATGTCTTTCCATTGCGGGCTGGCGCGCAGTTTCTCCAGCACGCCCGCAATATGGGCGTCGCCCCGCATCACATTGGTGTAAGACGGGTGCTGGTTGTCAGCCCCTGCCGGTTTGTAAAAACTCACCGCTGGCAAGCTGCCTTTGTCAATATCCGCCATGAAATCCGCGCCGTCCTTGAGGTGGCGGGCGCGGTCTGCCGTGCCGGGTGCAAACCGGGCAAAGTAGTTGAACGGCTGGTGGTGCGCCTGAAAGTTGGGCGATGGTGCCTCGCGGTGGTAGATCACATGCCGGGCAATGTCGGGTGCCTGCATGCCATCGGCCACGGCGGCGTTCCAGGCCCCCGAATACCAGGCCCAACTGATGCCCTTTGCGCTGAGCGTGTCACCCACGGTTTTGGCGGTTTGCGGCGGTACCGGTTCGCCCAGGTTAATGGGCCCCAGTTTGCCGCCGGCCGGGTTGGCGTGGGTGCGCGGGCCATTGGGTGCCGGGGGCACGCCACTGGGCTGGTATGTGGGCTGCGAGGTGTTGACTGAAAACCCGTCGAGGGTCACCTGGCCACCCAAACCATCGCTGTAAATTTGCGCCATGCCCACATTGGCCGAAGGCGACCCGGGTTTTTTGAGCAGTTTGCCCTGGGCGTCGAGCTTGACGCGCATCGATTCAGGCGCATTCGGGAAGACGGGGGCGCAGGCGCAAATGAGGTATTGGTGGTTCAGGTAAGAGCCGCCAAATGCGCCCTGGAAAAAATTGTCGGCCAGGGTGTATTCCTTGGCCCATTGCCACAGCTTGAAATTGCTGCCCTGCGGCCCGCCGTCGTAATGGCCCATGCTCCAGCCACCCACTTGCGACAGGGCCGCAAACATATTGTTTTTGCCGCCGTTGATTTGCTCCTGGTTGTAGAAAAAATCATGAATCGGGCTGGGCACCACCACTGTTGCCGGGCGGTTCACGGGCGGCGCATCGATGCGGAACGGGCCCTCGCGCGGTCCATTGGGCATGCGTGGGAACGCCGGGTCGGGCAGGCCACCCCGGCCAAAGGTGATGAGCTCCTTGAGCGGTGTGCCGTCGTGGTCCAGCTGGGTCACCTGCTCGGGTGTGGCCCGGTTCACCCCGTTGGCACCGGGGAACAGGCCATACAGATTGTCAAAACTGTGGTTCTCGGCGTACAACACCACGATGTTCTGGATGCGGGCTATTTTTTCCGCATTCGGGTCGGGCGGTGTGCTGGCGCACGCGCCCAGCAGCCCTGCTGTGAGCAGGCTTGCCAGCCGCAAAACACGAGGAAAACGATGGGTCATGAAGTCTCCTTTTTGGTATCCAGGGCAGGTGGTGTTGTCATTTGAGCAGGTTCGGGTGAAGCTCAGTGCCCCAGCACGAAATCAATGAACCCCCGTTCCACGTTGGTCGAAATCAGCTTCACGCGCACCTTGTCGCCCACCCCCAGGCCGGCTGTGGTGGTCACCACTTTGCCTTCGGCAGGCGGCGAAAAGATGCGAACCCACACGCCTTGCGGCGAAGCCCCGGTCACCACGCCATCAAAATACTGGCCCACCCGGGCCTCAAGCACCAGGGCGGCTTCAGATTTGCGCATTTGGCGCTCCACCTTTTGCGCGGCGTCTTCCTGGCGGGTGCAGTGCTCGGCCAATGCAGCCAGTTCAGCCGCCGGATAAGGCGCGGGCTGGCTGGCCAAGGCCGCCTTGACCAGGCGCGAGGTGATCAGGTCCGGGTAACGCCGGTTGGGCGCAGTGGAATGGGTGTAATCCCGCACCGCCAGACCAAAATGCCCGATGGGCGAACTGCCGGGGGTTTCGAGTACGTATTCGCCACGGCCCATCAGCTTCACGATAACCAGCGACAGATCGGCAAACCGCAGCGGGTCGAGCTTGCGCCGTTTGGCCAGAAAGTGCTCCAGCGCCCTGGAATCCGGCTCATCGGGCAACGACTCGCCATATTCTTTGGCGACGTTGACTATGCGCAGCCAGCGTTCGGGCGAACGCACCACCCGCCGCAGCGATGCAGCACCGTGCGCTGCCAAAAACCGCGCGGTGCAGCCGTTGGTGGCGATCATCACCTCTTCAATCAACTGGCGTGCCCGGTTTTGCACCTGCTGGCGGATGTCAACCACCTGTTCGCCGTCAAACACGGCACGTGGCTGGAAGGTTTCAAATTCCAGCGAACCTTCGGCGCGGCGGCGCACCCGCAACTGCTGGGCCAGCGAATCCTGCGTGCGCAGCAACGCCTCCAGCCCAGGCACTGCGGCGGCGGCGGCAGGCAGCGGGCCGGTGCCTTCGATCCAGTCACTCACCGCGTCGTAGGCCAGCTTGGCCTGGTTGCGCACTTGCGCCCGGTAAACCGTGGAGCCAGCCAGCGAGGCATCTGCGTTGAAGACCATCTCTGTTACCACAGCCAGGCGGTTCACCTGCGGGTTGAGCGACGTGAGATCAGTGCTGAGGCGTTCGGGCAGCATCGGGAAGATGCGCGCCGAGGTGTACACCGACGTGGTGTTGTTTTGCGCATGGCGGTCGATGGGGGTGTCTTTTTTGACCAGCGCGTCCACGTCGGCAATGGCCACCAGCAGTTTGACGCGGCCACTGTCCAGCACTTCGCACACGGTGAGCTGATCCAGGTCTTCGGAATCATCGTTGTCAATCGAGCACCACAACCAGGCCGTGAGATCACGTACCGGCCCATCGGTCTGCTGGGCACCATCTGCCGCGTCGCGGATGCCGTCGAGCTGGCGCAAGGCCTGATCGGGAAACTCGGGTGCCAGCCCGCGCTCCGCCATGGCGTTGATGGCAATCCGGACCAGGTCTGACCGGTGATGGCGGCGCAGGCCCGGCAGATGGTGGCCCTGATCCTGATGGTTGGCTTTGAAGCCGGGTGTAATGTTTTGCATGCGGCCAATATAGGCCAATTTACGGACGGCCTGGCGAATCAGTGCACCACCACCCGCCCCAATTGGGGCCAGCGCCGGTGCGCCAGCAGCCAGGCGGCCAGCGAAACGGCCAAAATAGCCGCCGACATCAGGGCCAGCGATTTCGTTGACTGCATGACCAGTGGGGCCAGCACGCCAGCGGTGAGGCCGTTGGTCATCGAGCCAATGAATATTTGCAACGACGAGGCCATGCCGCGCCGATCCGGGTGCAAATCCAGCAGTAGCAAGGTCAGCGCGGGCTGCATCATGGCCCAGCCCACACAATAGACCGCCAGCGGCCAGAAGGCCCAGCTCCAGTGCGCCTTGAAGAAATAATTGGCCGCGACGTTTACCGCCACCGCGGCGATCATGATGACGTAACCGTGGCGGATTTGCCGTTTGGGCGCAATCTTGCCGGCCAGTCGGCCACTGATCCAGGCGCCGCCCATCACGCCGCAAATAGTGCACAAAAACAGCCAGAAAAACTGGGTTGGCACCAAGGCCAGGTGTTGCCCCAAAAACATGGGCGCTGACAAGATGTAAATAAAGGTGCCGTTGATCGGTACACCCGCCGCCACGGCCAGCATCAAAAATCGCTTGTCCCGACCTAACTGCCAGTAACCCCGCAACAAATTGCGCGCCGCAAACGGCTGGCGCGAAGACCGGTGCAATGTCTCGGGCAACAGCCGGTAGTTGGCCACCCACAAGACCAGCGCCACCGCCGCCAAAAACCAGAAGATGCTGCGCCAGCCCAGGCTGACAAACAACCAGCCACCGATCATTGGGGCTACCGCCGCCGCCACGCCGAAAAAAATCGTCACCAGGCTCATTACCTGCTGCGCATCACTGGGCGCATACATGTCGCGCGGTATGGCGCGGGCGATCACGATACAGGCACCGGTGCTCAAACCCTGTAGGGCGCGGAACACCACCAGCTGCCCGATCGACTCCGACATTGCGCAGCCTACCGTGCCCAGCCCAAAAACCGCCAGCCCCCACAGCACCATGGGCCGGCGCCCCAGGCTGTCAGAAAGTGCACCATGAAACAGGCACATGAAGCCAAACCCGAACAAATAAGCTGACAGCGTCTGTTGCAGTTGCACCGGCGTAGCGTTGAGCGACTGGCCAATGCCCGAAAAGGCGGGCAGATAGGTGTCGACCGAAAAGGGCCCGAGCATGCCCAGGCTGGCCAGCAAAACGGCAAACGTCCAGCGTGGCGCACGCCACAGGTGGTGGGAATCAGTGTTCATGGATGTACCGATGATGCCAGTGTTGGTTGCAACCCGTACCAACGGCAGGAATGCCCCGGTGGGTATCATCCACGCATGGCTTTTGGCACCTCTCTGCACGACCTTGAACCTGCGCCGGCGCCGCGCACGCCGAAGCAATGGGGCGCCCTGGCTGTGGCCTGGCTGGCCGATTGGCAACGGGTCTTCATGTTTGGGGCCATGGCCCTGGTGATGATGGCCTCACCCAGCACCTATGACGCCACCAACCGCCACAGCATCGCGCGCCACATTCACCTGACCACCTGGCGCATCCTGCCCTGGTTCACGCTGCTGGCCGGGCTGGCCAGCCTGGTGCTGGTGCGGGTTGTGCTGGTCACTGCCGTGAATTACGGTCTGGCCAAGTTTGCCCTCGATCTGGTGGTGCGGGTGCTGGTGCTGGAGGTGTTTCCGCTGTTTGCCGCCTTGTACGTGGCCATGCGCAATGCGGCCTCTATCCGCAGCGAGGTCAGCGGCATTTACATTCCCCGCAATCTGGATGCTTTGGGCGGTGCCGAGACGGACCGCGTTCGTGACGAACTGGTGCCGCGTGTCATCGCCTATGGCTTTTCAGTGCTGACGATGGTGGTTGTCAGCGGCCTGCTGACGCTTGTGATGGCCTACTTGAGCGTGTATGGCTTTTCGCGCTGGGGCATGGCTGAATTTGAACGCACGGTGGGGCAAGCCTTTGGTTCGGTGGCTGCGCTCACTTTCATGCTCAAGGGGGCTTTGTACAGCATGGCCGTAGCGGTGATTCCCATTGCGTCGGGGTTGAATACCTCCACCTATGGTGCTGGCACCCGGCTGCAGCCCGGCACGGCCCGCGTGTTGATGGCCTTGTTTGTGATCGAAGGCCTTTCGCTGGTGGTGCGTTTCCTGTGAATGGCATGCATCGGATAATCAAGCCCTGATGAATCCTGAAGAACCCGCCCCGCCCTCGCCCGAGCCGTCGCTTTCCAGCGTGTCGGCTGCTGCGTCAGCAGCGATGGCCGCACCCAAGCCCATTGCCCACCTCGAAGTCAAGGCGGTGCTGCTGCTGGCCTTTGTCGCGTTGTTGATTGCTGCCTTCGTGTCGTATGTGATGGTGGCCCGGGGCGTGTTTGAAAATACCCAAACCTTGGTGTTGCTGTCGGAAGACTCTGAAGGCGTGCTGGTTGGCATGGACCTGACCTTTTCGGGCTTTCCGATCGGGCGCGTCAGGCGCATCGACTTGCACAACGACGGCAAGGTTCGCGTCACCATTGACGTGCCGGCCAAAGATGCCAAATGGTTGCGCACCACCAGTATTTTCACGATGGAAAAAAGCGTGGTGGGCGACACCAAAATACGCGCCTTCAGCGGCGTGCTGACGGATCCGCCTTTGCCACCGGGGGCCGAGCGGGCTGTTTTGCGTGGTGATTCCACCTCCGAAATCCCCAAATTGATGGCGACCGCCCGCTCCTTGCTGGAAAACGTGGAACGCATTACCGCCGCAGATTCCAGTCTGAACATCAGCCTGGCCAATTTGCAAACCATGACGGGTGGCCTGAGCACCAGCCTCGCCGGCAAATACGGCGTATTGGGCACCGTGCTGGGCGGCGAAACCAACGCCAAACGCGTGATTGCGGCCCTGGACCAAACCAACGCCCTGCTGGCCAAAGCCGATGTCCGGGTGTTTGGCGACAAGGGCGTGATGAACGATACCCAGGCTTCCATCCAGCAACTCACGGCACTGCTGCAGGATGCCCGTGCCAGCCTGACCAAGGTCGATGGTGTGTTGGCCGAAGCCCAAGCCACTGCCAATGAATACAAAGGGGTGGCGGTGCAGGCGCAGGGCGTGGCCAGTGAAGCCCGCGGTTTGGTGGCCAATGTGCGCAATGCGACGACCGATCTGGGCATCTTGCGCACCGAAGTTGACGCGAGCTTGCGCAAAATCAACAGCATGGTGGATGAGATCAACCGCAAATGGCCGTTTGCGCGAGATCGGGAGATCAAATTGCCATGATCTGGCCCATCGCAGCTCGCTTGAACTTCGCGTCGATGATGGCGGTCGGTTTGTTGACCGCCTGCTCCAACACACCACCTGCGCCTGACTGGCAAACCAATTCACACGGTGCCTTGAACAGTTACACCTCGGCCTATCTGGTTGGCAATTCTCAGGTGGCCGAGTTTGAATTTGCCCGAACCCGGCAAGAAATCGCCAGTACTGGCAAGCTGGATCTGGTCGCCCGGGCCGAAGCGGTGCGTTGCGCCGTGCGCCTGGCCAGCCTGGTGCTGGACGATTGCGCCGGGTTCACCCCGTTGCAGGCCGATGCCGCAGAGCCAGAACGCGTTTACGTCACGTATTTGCGCGCCGAAACCGCTTTGAACAGTGATCAGCTGGTGCTGCTGCCCGTGCAACACCGGGCCATGGTTGCCGCCAAAGACGATGGTTCCCGAGTCGCCACACTTAACGCCATGGCAGACCCGCTGGCCCGGCTGATTGCGGCTGGCGTGCTGTTTCAACAAGGCTTTTTGCCGCCTGCTGGTGTAACGATTGCCGTGCAAACGGCATCCGACCAAGGCTGGCGCAGGCCACTGCTGGCCTGGTTGGGGGTGCAGCTCAAGCTGGCGCAAGTGGCGGCAAATCCTGCGGAACAGGCTCTGATTCAGCGCCGTATCGATCTGGTGGGGCCGGTTAAACCATAAAGCCCAAGTCGGGGTTGAAATTCGGCAGGCGCGGAAAGACTTCGTTCAACGCCGGGCCTGCGCCAAACCATTTGCCCAAGGTAGCGCCCATTTGGTCCACCGACGTGCCGGGCACCCAGTTGCCATTGCCAATCTCTTCGGGGCCACCCAACACCATGGTCGGAAAACTGCCATACATCTGGTTGCCCTTCACCGCGCCGCCCACTACAAAATGGTGGCTGCCCCAACCGTGGTCAGACCCTTGGCCGTTGCTTTGGCCGGTGCGGCCAAAATCCGACGCGGTAAACAAGGTCACGTTGTTTTGCATGGCCAGTTCTTCGGTGGCAGCGTAAAAGGCGGCAACCGCCGCGCTGATTTCGCCCAGCAGTTCGTTTTGCCGCTGCAACTGGTCGTCGCCATGGGTGTCAAAACCGCCAATCGAGCAGAAAAAACACTGCCGGGGCAAGCCCAATTGGGTACGCGCTGCAACCAGGCGGGCGATCATTTTCAGTTGCCGCCCCAGGCCCGTGTCGGGGAATATAGTCGCCAATGTGGAGGAACCGAGCGCCGCCGTCAGCACGCGCTGGTTCTCGATGGAGCGGCTCATCACGTCTAGCCAGGCTTTGTCCAGCAGGTGGCTGCGGGGTTCTCCCAGGGTTTGACTGATCGCCACTGACATTGGGTCCGTGCCGGTTGGGTTGTAAAAATTGAAGCCAAAGTTGCCGCTGGAAGATACCTTGTAGGCAGCCAAATTCACGTCACCGGTTTCCCATACGTTGCCGCCGGCCACAGACAGCACCCCGTAGCCCCGGTTCAAGGCATCGGCCGCCAGCAGGCGTTCCATCATGCGTCCGCCCCATCCGTTGCGTGGCGGGGCATCGACGATGGCGCTTTGCCATTGGGCCTGCTGATCTGAATGGGAAAACAGGTTGTCGGGCAGTGGCACGCTGCGTGCATTCCACTGGGCTTTGGTGGTGGGCACGGCCAATGGACCCACGTTGGCAATGACGGCTGCCTTGCCTTGGGTAAACAAGCTTTGCATGCCGCTCATGGCCGGATGCAAGCCGTAGGTGGCGCCGCCGGTGTTGGTGGGCGCAATCGGCAACAGGGCCGCCTGGTTTAGCGCGAGGTTGGTGCGCAGCGCCCGGTACTGGTTATACGGTGTTGCATCCAGTGGGATCACCATGTTGTTGGCATCATTACCGCCGAACATGAACAAGCAGACCAAGGCCTTGTAATCGGTGGCCGATTGCGCGGCTGCGCCCATGTGCGCCAGGGTTCCGAGCCCCATGCCGCTGGCGGCAGCCGTGCTGGCCATTTTCAGAAACTGGCGGCGCTTGAGCTGCCATTGCAAAGTATGGCTGGATTCAATGGTTTTGCTGGAGGTCATGGTGTTTGAAAAGGCGGTTTACTTCTGAATCACAAAGTCGGGCGACATGGCCGTCACGATCAAGGCCGCGCGAACCCGGCTTTTGTGGCGGTTGTCGGTGCCACCGGGCATCGCCGTGAGCATTTGCAACAGGCGGGCACGCGTGGCGGCTGTCATTTGGTAGGCAAACAGCAGGGCATCCAGGCGATCCACCAGGGTGGCTGGCGCTGCCGCCAATGCCTGAAGCGGCAGCAAGTTCAAGCTGAGCCGGCTGTCGCCATTGCCATACCCACCGTTGTTGATCACGCTTGAGAAAAAATTCAGGGAGCCCACCACTGTGGTCTCGGTGGTGATCTGGAACTCGGGCGAATACAGATTGGCTTTCGCCACTGCGCCAGGTTGACGGAAGTTGGGCGAAAAGAAATTGAACACCGAGGGTGCCAACAACGGACTTTGACCCAGGCCGTTGTCGGAGTTGTCCAGGAGATGGATGTCGTTGATGCCGTTTTTGCTGGTGGCACCCAATGCCCGCAAAAAGTTGGCGAACCGGATCACCGGCTCGCGCTGCTTGCCGTAGTGGGCCACCTGGCTGGCGGTGCTGGCGCGGGCTTCAGGGTCCAGCAAAATGGCAGCCACTACCGCCTTCAGGTCACCCCGCACGCCAGCGCCGTTGTTGTTGAACACGGCGGCAACCCTGGAGATGAACGCTTTGCTCGGGTTGCTGGCCACCAGGCGCTGAATCAACTGGCGGCAAATGAATGGCCCCACGTTGGGGTGATTAAAAATCGTGTCCAACGCGTCTTTCAGGTCTTTTTCAGGGCTTTGTCCACCCGGCAAAGTCACG
>JANOWY010000132.1:0-9792 GCA_031418135.1 Rhodoferax sp.
GGGCCGGCAAAATAGTAGGCCAGTTGCGAACCGGCCTCGAGTTCGATCATGCTGACGATGGGTTGCCCGTCGCCCCGCGCACCGGGCAAGCTGGCCACCGGCACCGAATAAACCCGGCCTTGGTTGCCAAACGCCAGCAACGTATCGACGGTACGGCATTCAAAGGTGCCATACAGCGTGTCCCCGGCCTTGAAGGCAAAACTGTCGGGCGCATGGCCATGGCCGGTGCGGGCGCGCACCCAGCCCTTGTCACTGACCACCACGGTGACGGGCTCGTCCACCACCTTGACCTCCAGCACCGCTTTTTTCTCACTCTGGATGAGCGTGCGGCGGGCATCGGCAAAGGTTTTGGCATCGGTTTCGATTTCGCGGATCATCAGGCGGCGCAACGCGGCCGGGCTGCCCAAAATTTCTTCCAGTTTTTTCTGGTCGTCACGCAGCTGCGCCAGTTCCTGCTCGATCTTTATGGCTTCCAGCCGCGCCAATTGGCGCAAGCGGATGTCCAGAATATCGTCGGCTTGCCGTTCGCTCAAGGCAAAACGGGCGATCAGCGCGGCTTTGGGCTCGTCGCTCTGGCGGATGATGGCAATCACTTCATCGATGTTCAGCAGCACCAGCTGGCGGCCTTCAAGGATGTGGATGCGGTCCAGCACCTTCGCCAAACGGTGGTTGGAACGCCGCTCGATGGTTTGCTGGCGAAAGCTGATCCATTCGGTGAGCATCTGGCGCAGGCTTTTTTGCACCGGTTTGCCATCCAGCCCGACCATCGTCAGGTTGATCGGTGAAGATGTCTCCAGGCTGGTGTGCGCCAACAGGGTTGTGATGAGCTCCTGCTGTTCAATGCGGCTGGTTTTGGGCTCGCACACCAGGCGCACGGCGGCGTCTTTGCTGGATTCGTCGCGGATCGCATCCAGCACCGCCAAAATGGTGGCCTTGGATTGGGTTTGATCTTGTGAAAGCGCTTTTTTTCCGGCCTTGACCTTGGGGTTGGTCAGCTCTTCAATTTCTTCCAGCACTTTTTGGGTGCTGACACCGGGTGGCAGTTCGGTGATAACCAGTTGCCACTGGCCCCGCGCCAGGTCTTCGATCTTCCAGCGGGCACGACATTTGAGCGAACCACGCCCCGTGCGGTAAGCCTCGGCAATGTCGCTGGCGGCGCTGATGATCTGGCCGCCACCGGGGTAATCCGGGCCGGGGATCAAGGTGTAAAGCGCTTCATCGTCCAAGGCGGGCGCCTTGATCAGCGCCACGCAGGCATCGGCGATTTCGCGCAGGTTGTGGCTGGGGATTTCAGTGGCCAAACCCACAGCGATGCCGCTGGCACCGTTCAGCAGGGCAAACGGCAAACGCGCCGGCAACTGGCGCGGCTCTTCAGTGGAGCCATCGTAGTTGGGGATGAAATCAACTGTGCCTTCGTCGATTTCATTCATCAGCAGGCTGGTGATTTTGGCCAGCCGGGCCTCGGTATAACGCATGGCGGCGGCACCGTCGCCATCGCGGCTGCCAAAGTTGCCTTGCCCGTCGACCAGCGGGTATCGCTGCGAAAAATCTTGCGCCATGCGCACCAGCGCATCGTAGGCCGACTGGTCGCCGTGCGGATGGAATCGGCCCAGCACGTCGCCGACCACGCGGGCACTTTTGACCGGTTTGGCACCGGTGTTTCCAGTAGCGCCGCCAAAGCCCAGGCCCATGAGCGACATCGAATAGAGGATGCGCCGCTGCACCGGTTTCATGCCGTCGCACACGTCTGGCAAGGCCCGGCCCTTGACCACGCTCAGCGCGTATTCGAGGTAGGCGCGTTGGGCGTACGCGGCCAGGTCGAGGTCTTCACCCGTATCGCCCGCAGGCACAGCGGCTGTGCCCGTGTCAAACAAATCACTCATTCGGAATCAATCTTGTATCAGGAAATTGGCACGGGCATGTTGATCAGGGAACCCCCAATCGTTGCCACCGCGTTTAAGAATTTTTAGGGCCTGGCGTTGCGCCTACTCACGCAATGTCGGCGGCGGACTACCCGCCAGATCACTGCCTGGCAATGCGTTGGGGAAAACACCCGGCAGGGCACCTTCACGCAGCGGCGACACCTCAAACGGGGCCAGCATATTGCGCCGCCCGGCAGCGCCGCCCAGCATCTCCATGCGCACCCGCGTGGGCGGCACCAGCCGCTGCTGCTTTTCCACCATCACAGCAGCTGGCGGCTTCAGGCCCACATACAGTTGCATCACGGTTTTGACATAAGCCTGAGTTTCCTTGTAGTTTGGAATCTGGTTGCCCGCCTTGATCACCGCACCTTCGCCAGCGTTGTACGAAGCCAAAGCCAATTCAAGCTTGCCCGGGAACATGACGATCAAATCCCGCAAATAACGCGTGCCGGTGCGGACATTGATTTTGGGATCAAACAATTTTTTTTCGATGGAGGTTTTTTTGTCGCCATCCACCCCGTAGCGGCGGGCCGTGTCGGGCATGAGCTGCATCAGGCCCATGGCTCCTTTGGGCGACACCGCCTGCACGTCAAAGCCGGATTCAGCGGCGATCAGGGCTTGTAGCAGTTCGTAATCGACCTTGTAGGTATTGGCCGCGTCTTTCAAATGGTGGCGAATCGCCTTGAAATTGGGTGACACGTCAAAAAACGCCCGCAGTTTGGCCGGCACGGTGGGCACGGCTACCGCGCGCGGTGTTGGCGTGGCATCCTCCGGTGGTGCTTTGGCGGTTTTGGTGGTGTCAAAGCTCTCGCCGCCCCGGTAAAAAAGCTCGTACCGAAGGTCAACCCGTTCGTTGGCGAAATGGGCCACACCCCGCTCGTCGATGAAACCCCAGACATCCGCGTGCGCAAGCGTTCCCATGCACAGTGCACAGGCGGCCAGCAAGCGCAAAAAACGGTGAGTCAGTGTCATGCCTGCATTTTGGCTGAAGTTCAGCGGGTCGTCATCGGTGATTCAAATGGGCTTTAGATGTCAACTTCTACCGCGTCACCGTGGATTTCCATCAACTCACGCCGCGCAGCAGCCTCGCCCTTGCCCATCAGTTTGGTGATGAGCTGTTCGGTTTGCAGAAAATCGGAAGCCCCCAGCGCCACCGGCAACAGGCGGCGGGTATCGGGGTTCAGGGTGGTGTCCCACAACTGTTCGGCGTTCATTTCACCCAGGCCCTTGAAGCGGCTGATGGCCCAGGCACCTTCACGCACGCCCTCCTTGCGCAACTTGTCCAGAATGGCGGTCAACTCACCATCGTCGAGCGCATACGTTTTCGAAGCCGGTTTTTTGCCCCGCGCCGGCGCATCGACCCGAAACAGCGGTGGGCGCGCGATGTAAACATGGCCGGTTTCGATCAGTTTGGGGAAATGGCGGAAGAACAAGGTGAGCAGCAGCACCTGGATGTGCGAACCATCAACATCCGCGTCGCTCAAAATGCAGACTTTGCCGTAACGCAGGCCACTCAAATCGGGCGTGTCGTTGGGGCCGTGCGGATCGACACCAATGGCCACCGAAATGTCGTGGATTTCGGTGTTGGCAAACAAGCGGTCGCGCTCCACCTCCCAGGTGTTCAGCACCTTGCCGCGCAGGGGCAAAATCGCCTGGCACTCCTTGTCGCGGCCCATTTTGGCGCTGCCACCGGCTGAATCGCCCTCCACCAAAAACACCTCGTTGTGGGCAATGTCGCGGCTTTCACAATCAGTAAGTTTGCCTGGCAAAACGGCCACGCCCGAGCTTTTGCGCTTTTCGACCTTTTGGCCGGCTTTTTGGCGCGATTGGGCGGCCCGAATCGCCAGTTCGGCCAGCTTTTTGCCGTAGTCAACGTGCTGGTTCAGCCACAGTTCCAGGGTGGGGCGCACAAAGCTGGAGACCAGCCGCACTGCATCGCGCGAGTTCAAACGCTCTTTGATCTGGCCCTGAAATTGCGGATCCAGTACCTTGGCCGAGAGCACGTAACTGGCGCGGGCAAACACGTCTTCTGGCAGCAACTTGACGCCCTTGGGGAGCAGGGAATGCACTTCAATAAAACTTTTGACCGCCGTGAACAAGCCGTCCCGCAGGCCGCTTTCGTGGGTGCCGCCCGCCGTGGTGGGGATCAGGTTGACGTAACTTTCACGCACCGGTTGACCATCTTCGGTGAAGGCCACACACCACTGGGCACCCTCACCTTCGGCATAACTCTCATTTTGGGCATCGGCAAAACCTTCGCCGTCAAACAGCGGGATGACCGGCTCACCGTTCATCGTCTGTTCGAGGTAATCGCGCAGGCCGCCCTTGTAGACCCAGCTTTGGGTTTCGCGGGTTTTCTCGACCAGCAGCGATACCGTAACGCCTGGCATCAGCACCGCCTTGCTGCGCAGCAGGTGCATCAGCTCCGCCATCGGCAATACGCTGGATTCAAAATACTGCGGATCGGGCCAGATCCGCACCGTGAGGCCAGATTTGCGGTCGCCCTCGCCCGCCTTGCGCAGTTTGAGCGGCTGCGTCACGTCGCCACCCTCAAACACGATGCTGGCTACCTGGCCCTCGCGGTAACTGGTGGCCTCCAGGCGTTTGCCCAGGGCGTTGGTGACACTCACGCCCACGCCGTGCAGGCCCCCGGCAAAGCTGTAGGCACCGCCGCCCTTTTTGTCAAACTTGCCGCCCGCATGCAGGCGGGTGAAGACCAGTTCGATGACCGGCGCACCTTCTTCCGGGTGCAGCCCAAAGGGAATGCCGCGGCCATCGTCTTCCACGGTGACCGAACCGTCAATGTGCAAAATAACCTTGAGTTTTTTGCCGAAACCCGCCAACGCTTCGTCGGCCGAGTTGTCGAGCACTTCCTGGATGACGTGCAGCGGGTTGTCGGTGCGGGTGTACATGCCCGGCCGTTGCTTCACGGGTTCCAGGCCCTTCAGGACGCGGATGGAACTTTCTGAATAAGTCGGTGGGGGTTTGGTCGCCATGGAACGATTGTACCCGTTAGGCGCAAAATAACTGGTAATTTATACAGTTTGATTGGCGTACTTGAATGACCTTCAAGTGAGCAGGTGGCAGTGCCCTGGTTTAGCTCATGAGCTCGCTGGCCAGCGTATCGACGGGTGGAAACCCGTTTTCCGGCATTTGGTTAAAGTTGGCACATGAATGCCAGTTTGTCATCTACTCCCAAAACCCTTTCCATCACCCAAGTCCTGATTTGCGGCGCAGGTATCGTGACGCTGTCGATGGGCATTCGCCACGGCTTTGGCCTGTGGCTGCAGCCAGTGATACAAGCCCAAGGCTGGACACGGGAGAATTTTGCGCTGGCGATTGCCGTGCAGAACCTCAGTTGGGGCATTTTTGGCATATTTGCCGGCATGGTGGCCGACAAGTTTGGTGCCTTCAAGGTGATTGTGGCGGGCACCGTATGTTACAGCCTGGGGCTGATTGGCATGGCCCATGCACCAACACCGGGCTGGTTTTTGGTAACCGCCGGGGTGCTGATCGGTGCAGCGCAGGCGGGTACGACCTACGCCGTGGTGTACGGCGTGATTGGCCGCAATGTGCCGCTGGAACGCCGCTCCTGGGCGATGGGCGTGGCGGCCGCAGCCGGTTCGTTTGGCCAGTTTTTGATGGTGCCGACCGAAGGGTTTCTGATCTCCACCCAGGGTTGGCAGCAGGCGCTGGTCATTCTGGGGGTGGCCGTTCTGATGATCATGCCGCTGGCAATGGGCCTGCGCGAGCCCGGGTTTGCACAGGGCCAAGCCGCCCGGCGCGACCAATCGATTCTCCAGGCATTGGCCGAAGCCTTCAAATACCCCAGCTTTCAATTGCTGATGGCGGGCTATTTTGTCTGTGGGTTTCAGGTGGTGTTTATTGGCGTGCACATGCCCAGTTATTTGAAGGACAAGAGCCTGTCGCCTCAAGTGGCCAGCTACGCCTTGGCGCTGATTGGCCTGTTCAACGTGTTTGGCACCTACATCGCGGGTTCGCTCGGGCAAAGGATGCAAAAGAAGAACATTTTGGCCTTTATCTATCTAGCCCGGGCGGTATGCATCACCCTGTTTTTGATCGCGCCCCTGTCACCCGTGAGTGTCTACATTTTTGCCAGTTGTATGGGCCTGTTGTGGCTTTCTACCGTGCCGCCCACCAACGCGGCGATTGCGCAGATTTTTGGTGTGGCCCATTTGTCGATGTTGTCAGGCTTTGTGTTCTTGAGCCACCAGTTTGGCTCGTTCCTGGGGGCCTGGCTGGGCGGTGTGTTATATGACAAAACCGGCAGCTACGACGTGGTTTGGTACCTGTGCATTGCGCTGGGGCTGTTTGGTGCCCTGATCAACCTGCCCGTCAAAGAGGCCGCCATCAACCGACGGGCGATGCCGGCCGTGGCCACCACATGAACACGCCTAACGAGGCAAACAAACCTGCGGGCTTGTCGCCTTGGCGCAAGTTCGCCCCCCACCTGGTCGCCACGGCAGCGCTGCTGATAGTCTTCTGGTTTTATACCCAACCAGCGTTTTTGGTGATGTTGGCTGACCAATTGTGGTCATGTTTTTAATTTCGCAAATGTCTTTCCAATAAAATGAGATATTGTTGATAAATTTATTTAATAGTTGGCTATTATAAATATATCAATATTAATCATTTTTCATTACTTTATTAGTTAAATTGCATAATTCGGAAAATCCATCCGACTGGGTAAAACGCTGGTCACACTTGGTGCGCCCCGGCACCCGCATGCTCGACGTCGCGTGCGGGCATGGGCGGCACATGAAATGGTTTGCCGGCCGTGGCTGCACCTGCACCGGGGTTGACCAATCCGCAGAGGCCCTGAAATCGGCGGCGCCATGGGGTGACGTTGTTAAAGCCGACATCGAAAACGGGCCGTGGCCCTTGAATGCCCCAACCGGTTTGCACGGCACGCCATACGCCGCCACACCCAAGACATTTGACCTCGTGTTGGTCACAAATTACCTGTGGCGACCGCTGCTGGGCGTGATCGCGCAAAGTTTGGCCCCCGGCGGGGTTTTGATTTACGAAACCTTTGCCCAAGACAATGAAACCGTCGGAAAACCCTCGCGTCCTGATTTTTTGCTGCGCCCCGGCGAGCTGCTGCAGGCTTTTGGGTCTATGCGAATCGTCGCGTTTGAAGACGGTTTTTTGCCGGCCCCCGACCGATTTGTACAACGCCTGGTGGCCATCACGCCCGGAACAGCGCGCGCCGACTCCCCGGGTTTACCTCGCAGATACACCCTCTGAGCGGCAGGTTACAGGCTTCGCAAGAGCGCTAGCCCTTAAAATCAGCCGATTCAGCGTTTTCCTGATGACCCACCTTTCATGACCACCCCGACCCCGCCTCCTTTTCGCCAAATCACCGGCAGCATCGTCGCGCTGGCCACACCCATGCACAGCGATGGCAGTGTGGATTACCCCACTTTGCGCAAACTGATTGACTGGCACATCCTTGAGGGCACCGATTGCATCGGCGTGGTGGGAACCACGGGCGAATCACCCACGGTTAACGTCCAAGAGCATTGCGAGATCATCCGCGTTTCAGTTGAACAGGCCAAAACCCATGGCGAAAAGCGCGTGCCCATCATGGCCGGTTGCGGCGCCAACTCCACCTCTGAAGCGATTGAACTGGCGCGGTTTGCCAAAGCGGTAGGGGCCGATTGTCAATTGCAGGTGGTGCCCTACTACAACAAACCCACGCAAGAAGGCCAATACCAGCACTTCAAGGCGATTGCCGAATCGGTCGATTTGCCGACCATTTTGTACAACGTGCCGGGCCGCACTGTGGCCGATATGGCCCACGACACGGTGATGCGCCTTACCCAAGTGCCTGGCATCGTGGGCATCAAGGAAGCCACGGCCAATATTGAGCGCGCGCAGTGGCTGATCCGCGAAGCGCCCAAGTCTTTCGCCATTTATTCAGGCGACGACGGCACGGCTGTGGCCCTCATGTTGGCCGGTGGCCAAGGCAATATCAGCGTGACGGCCAACATTGCGCCGCGCCAGATGCATGAACTGTGCGTTGCCGCGATTGCGGGAGATGCGCGCCGGGCCATGCAAATCCAGATGGCCCTGTTGCCAGTTCACAAACAATTGTTTGTCGAACCCAACCCCATACCCGTCAAATGGGCCATGCAACAAATGGGCCTGTGTGGCGGAACCCTCAGGTTGCCCATGACACCCTTGGCTGACAGCTACCACGCCAGTGTGCTGGGAGCCCTGCGCCATTGTGGTTTGATGTAATTGACCGTGTTGACACCCTGGCGTTGACCCGACTTCGAAGGACTTTCTTGTGATGTTTTTTTCTGCAAAATTATTGAATTTGCCGCCCGCTCGGGCGACCGCACTGGCCCTTGCTGCTGTGGCGACCCTGTGGGTCGGTGGGTGCTCCGTGTTCGAGGCCGACAAAGTCGACTACAAAAGCGCAGGTAAAGCCGCACCTCTGGAAATCCCGCCCGATTTAACCCAGCTCTCCCGTGAAAACCGTTTTGTGGTGCCCGGCAGTGCTGTCACTGCCACCGGGTACGACATTGGCAAAACCAACAGCCAGGCCGTACCGACCGCAGCCTTGGCATTGGGCGACGTACGCATTGAACGCAGTGGCAACCAGCGTTGGCTGGTGGTGAACCGCCCGGCTGAGCAGTTGTGGCCTAGCGTGCGCGATTTTTGGCAAGAAAACGGCTTTTTGCGGACGCTGGATCAAAATGGTCTGGGCATCATGGAAACCGATTGGGCTGAAAACCGGGCCAAATTGCCGCAAGACGCCATTCGGGCCGCTTTGGGCAAAGTGTTTGATTCACTGTATTCCACCGGTGAGCGCGACCGCTTTCGCACCCGGCTTGAGCGTAATGCAGCAGGCGGCACCGAAATCTTCATCAGCCACCGGGGCATGACAGAGGTTTACAGCAATGCCCAGAAAGACAGCACGGTTTGGCAACCGCGCCCGGCTGATCCCGAACTCGAAGCCGAATTTTTGCGGCGGCTGATGGTTCGCCTGGGTGTCGCCCAAGAGCAATCCCGCACGCTGGCGGTATCGGGTGTCAAAACCACCTCGCGCACTTCCACAGTGAATGGACAACCGGTTTTGATCGTGGATGACGGCTTTGACCGCGCCTGGCGGCGCGTTGGCCTGTCGCTGGACCGCACCGGCTTCACCGTAGAAGACCGCGACCGCTCCAAAGGTACATACTTCGTGCGGTATGTTGAACCCAATGCCGACAAATCCGAGCCCGGTTTGTTTAGCCGCATTTTCTCGAGCAAACCAGCTGCCAACCAGGCGCTCAAATACCGCATTTCGGTGCAAAGCCAGGGTGAATCCACCACCGTGGCGGTACTCAGTGAGGCGGGCGTGCCCGATGCTTCGGCCAGCGCCCAACGCATCGTCAAAGTCATCGCCGACGACCTTAAGTAATTCGGCCCAGTGCTGTGCTTCCGAAGCCTGGGCAGCGGAAGCGCGGGCAACGCCACGGTCATTGAAGCCACCAGTGGCGGCACCTGTAGCCGCGTGCTGGTGGACTGCGGGCTCGGCATCCGCGCACTTGAACACCGCTTGGGTCTGGCGGGGTTGGTACCCGACCAGATCGATGCTGTGTTCATCACCCATGAGCACAGTGACCACGTGGGTTCGGTTCGGCAATTCAGCCACCGTTTTCAAAAACCGGTCTGGATGAGCCACGGCACCTGGCTGGGCAGCGGCGAGCCTGATTTGCATGGGCATCTTCACATTGCTCTGGACCAGCAAACCATTGCTGTCGGCGACTTGTGTCTCCTGCCGTTTACAGTGCCGCATGATGCGCGTGAGCCCTTGCAACTGCGCTGCTCCGATGGCAACCGCCACATGGGCGTGTTG
>JANOWY010000133.1:0-6894 GCA_031418135.1 Rhodoferax sp.
CTCCACCGTCACACTCTTAGCCAAATTCCGAGGCTTGTCTACATCCGTCCCTCGCGCGCAGGCCGTGTGATACGCCAAGAGCTGCAAAGGCACCACGTGCAGCAGCGGCGAGAGTTCGCCATAGTGTTCAGGCATACGAATGACGTGCATGCCTTCGCCGCTCTCAATTTTGCTGCCGGCATCGGCCAGCACATACAACACGCCGCCCCGGGCGCGTACTTCATGCAGGTTGCTTTTGAGTTTCTCCAGCAACGCATCGTTGGGGGCTACTGTCACCACGGGCATCTCACTCGTCACCAGTGCCAGCGGGCCGTGTTTTAACTCACCAGCGGGGTAAGCCTCGGCGTGGATGTAGCTGATCTCTTTGAGCTTTAACGCGCCTTCCAGGGCGATGGGGTAATGCAGGCCACGGCCTAAAAACAGGGCGTTTTCCATTTTGGCGAAGTCTTCGGCCCAGGCGATGATTTGGGGCTCCAGTGCCAGCACGGCGCTCAAGGCGGCGGGCAAGTGGCGCATGGCTTTGAGGTGGCGGCCTTCTTCTTGTGCGCTCAAGTGGCCGCGGGTTTTGGCCAACGCCAGAGTGAGCAAAAACAGCCCGGCCAGTTGGGCTGTGAAGGCCTTGGTCGAGGCCACGCCGATTTCAATGCCGGCGCGGGTGATGTAGCTCAGCTCGCATTCACGCACCATGGCGCTGGTGGCCACATTGCAGATGGTGAGGGTGTGGCGCATGCCCAGGCCCTGCGCGTGTCGCAAGGCGGCCAGGGTGTCGGCGGTTTCGCCCGATTGGGTAATGGTGACCACCAAGGTGTTGGGGTTAGGCACTGAGTCGCGGTAACGGTATTCACTGGCCACCTCCACCAGCGTGGTGAATTTGGCGATGCTCTCCAGCCAATATTTGTCGGTGCATCCGCTGTAGTAGCTGGTGCCGCAGGCCAGGATGAGCACGGAATCAATGCCTTTGAACACCGCTTCGGCGCTGGCACCATTCATGCCGTCAAACAGATCGGGCACGATGGCTTGCACACCTTCGAGCGTGTCGCCAATGGCACGGGGCTGCTCAAAAATTTCTTTCTGCATGTAGTGGCGATACGGCCCCAGCTCTGCTGCACCGCTGTGCGCCAACACGGTTTTGACCGGCCGCTGGGCCGGGGCCACAGCTTTGTGGGTTTTGTCGACCAACCAGTATTTGCCCAACTGCACATCGACCACGTCGCCTTCGTCCAGGTAGACGATTTGATCAGTAACGCCCGCCAGCGCCATCGCGTCAGAGGCCAAGAAGTGCTCGGTGCCATCTTTGCCGACACCCAGAATCAGCGGCGAACCGGCGCGTGCGCCAATCAGGCGCTGGGGTTCGTCTTTGCAAAACACACCGATGGCGTAGGCACCATGCAATTGCTTCACCGCCGCTTTTACCGCCTCAAAAATATCGCCGTCATAAATGCTGTCGATCAGGTGGGCAATGACTTCAGTGTCGGTTTGGCTCTCAAACACATAACCCTTGGCTTTAAGCGCGGCGCGCAGCTCGTCATGGTTTTCGATGATGCCGTTGTGTACCAGCGCCACCCGCCCTGGTTTGCTGGCGGCATCCAGGCCCGGGCCGTGGCTGAAATGTGGGTGCGCATTGTGCACGGCTGGTGCGCCGTGGGTTGCCCAGCGGGTGTGGGCAATGCCGACCAGGCCTTCAAGGTGGGTGGTTTCTACCTGCTCCATCAGTTCAGCGACGCGTGCGGTGCTGCGGGCGCGTTTGAGGCCGCCCGCATGCACAGCCACGCCACACGAGTCATACCCCCGGTATTCAAGCCGTTGAAGGCCCTGGACGAGGATGGGGACGATATTGCGGGTAGAGACTGCGCCGACGATGCCACACATAAAAACTCCTTGTATCCAACGGGTAAAAAGACGGGTGAATGAACGGTGAGATTGGGGTTGGCCGCAACTTTAGTGGCAGATTCAAAAAATAGGCTATTGATTTTTACCAATTTTTGGATTTTAATTTCATGCAATATTCAACATGAAATTTAATTTCAAAAATATGACTATTTCAAAACAAATTTTTCCTGATTCAACCAGAACCAACGTGGGTGGTGAGCTCGATGCCACCGACTTGCTGATTCTGGACCAACTGCAACACGATGCCGACCTGACCAACCAGGCGCTGGCCGAGCGGGTTTTCACCTCGCCCCCCACCTGCCTGCGACGCGTGAAGCGTCTCAAAGACCTGGGTTTGATCGAGCGGCAAATTGCCGTCCTCTCACCCGACAAATTGGCCCGGCTGATCGGGCATGGTTTGACGGCGATTGTGGAAATCACACTGGAGCGGCAAGACGCCCAGGCGCTGGACGCGTTTGAGAGCCGCGTGAGCGCCGACTCCGGGGTGCAGCAGTGTTACCGGGTGTCGCCCGGGCCGGATTTTGTACTGATCACCTTTGCCGTCGACATGCCGGGCTACCTGGCCATGGCGCAACGGCTGTTCACTGCGGATGCCAATGTGCGAAATGTGAAGGCGTTTTTCAGCCTGAAGCGCAGCAAGTTTGCGCCGCAGCTGGCACTTGGCAATCTGGAAGAAAATTGAAGTATTATTTTTATTAACATTTATTTTTAAAAAAATCCAATTTTGTTCTTATAAATTATATATAATTAGCTATTATATTAGATACTAATTATTTCTTATAAATATACAATAATTTATATAAATTAAAAAATATTTAACAAAATTTATCCATCTCAAACTGGGCTCGCGGGGTTTGCGCCGGTCGTCAAACCGCCAGCCGGGTGGTTTCCTTCACCTCTTCCATCACCGCATACGTGCGGGTCTCGCGCACACCGGGTAGCTGCCACAACACCCGGCCGGCAAATTCACGGTAGTGGGCCATGTCGGCCACACGCAGCTTGATCAGGTAATCAAAGCCGCCAGCGACCAGGTGGCATTCCATGATTTCGTCATGCACCTGCACGGCGGCCTTGAAAGCGTCAAACACATTGGGCGTGGTGCGGTCCAGCAGTACCTCGACAAACACCGCCATGCCACGCCCGAGCCTGGCTGGGTTCAGGCGGGCTTCGTACCCGAGGATGAAACCCTCCTTGTGGAGCCGCTGGGTGCGCGCCAGCACCGCGGTGGGGCTCAGCGCCACTGCTTCGGCCAGTTTGAGGTTGCTGATGCGGCCATCTGTTTGCAAGATATTCAGTATTTTTCGGTCTATCTTGTCGATATTTATGCTATCACTTCTCATATTTAATTAATCAACTATTTTGATTCACTATTTTAGTGAGAAATTCAATTTGCATACGGGCAAGATACGGCCTGTACCCCGTCGCGCCGTGCACGCCCGGCGCCCCGCCCTTTAACACCTGTTTCACCCCGGACCGGATCGTCACCATGAACCAACGCCTGCCAACCCCTTATTCCCCGGAAGCCGCCACCGTGGCCGGCCTTTTGTCCGGGCTGCACCGCGCACTTGATTGGGCCGCTGCCGCTGCCCAGGCAGGCCCCTGGGTACAGGCGGTGCGCGACAACCCACCGCCCTTTTGGGCCATGGAGACATTGCTCAAGGAATACCCGATTTCAAGCGCTGAAGGGCTGGCGCTGATGCGCCTGGCCGAAGCCTTGTTGCGTGTGCCGGATGCTGAAACCGCCATCGCCCTGACGGCAGACCAGTTGGGCCGCGCCGATTTTGAACGCGCAGGCGATTCGGCACTGGCCCGGTTATCGTCCGCGGCCATAGTCCTGAGCAAACACTTTTTGCCAGAGGCGGGCATGGGCACTGAACCGCCACGTTTGTTTGCCAAATTGGGCGCACGCACGGTGGTAGCGGCCACCTTGCGGGCGGTGGCGCTGCTGGGCAAGCAGTTTGTGCTGGGCCAGACCATTGATGAGGCGCAGCAGGCGGCCGCCGCCGCGCGCCAGTCGCAACGCCAATTGACCTTCAGCTACGACATGCTGGGCGAAGGCGCGCGCACCGGGCGGGATGCCCAGCGTTATTTTGAAAGCTACAGCCACGCCATTCAATCCATCGCCGCGCGCGCCCCAAGCCATGACGCCGCTCACCCCAGCCGTCGCGATGGCATCTCGATCAAGCTCAGCGCCCTGCATCCGCGCTACGAACATACACAGCATGCCCGGGTGATGGCCGAACTGGTGCCTCGGGTGTGGCAGCTGTGCGAACTGGCGGCCCACGCCCAGATCAACCTCACGGTAGATGCCGAGGAGGTCGACCGACTGGAACTGTCGCTGGATGTGGTCGAGGCCCTGTCCCAGCGCATCGCCGCGCATCACCCGCAATGGTCCGGCTTCGGGCTGGCGCTGCAGGCCTACCAAAGCCGCGCCCTGCCCCTGGTCGCCCACCTTGTGACACTGGCGCGGCGTTACCAGCTGCGGTTCATGTGCCGTTTGGTCAAAGGCGCTTACTGGGACGCCGAAATCAAACGCACCCAGGAAATGGGCCTGCTGCATTACCCGGTGTTTACCCACAAACACCATACCGACGTCAGCTACCTGGCTTGCGCGGGTGCCCTGCTGGCGGCTCCGGATGCGATTTACCCGCAATTTGCCACCCACAATGCCGGCACCATTGCCGCCATTTTGCAGATGGCCGCCCGCAGCGGCGCCGCGTTTGAATTGCAACGCCTGCATGGCATGGGAGAAGGCATTTACCGCGAAGTGCTCAAAAACCCGCTGGTGGCCTGCCGCGTCTACGCGCCCGTGGGCTCGCACCGCGACCTGCTGGCCTACCTGGTGCGCCGCCTGCTGGAAAACGGTGCCAACTCTTCATTTGTGCACCAGCTGGCCGACGAATCGGTCGGCATGGGTGAGTTGCTGATCTCGCCCTTGCGCCTGGAGTCGCAGCCCGCACTGCCGCAGCCGCCCGACCTTTTCGGCGCTGCGCAGGCCACCAAACCGCCGGTCCGCAAAAACAGCCTGGGGATCGATTTGGCCGATGCGCAACAACGTGCGCCGTTGTTTCAGGCGCTGGCGGGAAGCGCGATACCCGACGTTGAAATAACAGATATAAAAACTGTCAATAGTTCATATATTATATGCAGCAACAGCTATGAATTTTGGGGAAATTTCCCGGTAGAACAACGCACCCAGGTGCTGCTGCGCGCAGCAGACGCGCTGCAAACGCAATTGCCCGGCTTTTGCGCCCTGTTGGTGCGCGAGGCCTTTAAAACCTGGGGCGATGCGGTCGCCGAAGTGCGCGAGGCTATTGATTTCCTGCGTTATTACGCCCTGGAGGCACAGCGCATCATGCAGCCTGTGGCCCTGCCGGGCCCGACCGGTGAGACCAACCACCTGCACCTGCGGCCTCGCGGCGTGTGGGTGTGTATCAGCCCATGGAACTTTCCCTTGGCGATATTCATGGGTCAGGTTGCCGCAGCCCTTGCCACGGGCAACACAGTGCTGGCCAAACCGGCTGAGCAAACCCCGGGCGTGGCGCAGGCAGCTGTTGGGCTGTTGCATGCTGCGATGCTGGCACAGGGCCTGCCTAGCCAGGTGGTGCACGGCACGGTAATCCTGTGCCATGGCCCGGGCGAAACCGTGGGCGCCGCACTGGTGGCACAACCGGGCGTGGCAGGTGTGGTGTTCACCGGCTCCACCCCGGTGGCCAAAATCATCAACCGCGCGTTGGCCGCCAAAGACGGCCCCATCATCCCGCTGATCGCCGAAACGGGCGGTATCAACGCCATGCTGGTGGACAGCAGCGCACTGCCCGAGCAGGTTTGCGACGCAGTGATTCAAAGCGCTTTCAAAAGCGCCGGCCAGCGCTGTTCAGCGTTGCGCCTGCTGCTGGTACACGAGGCGATTGCCGACCCGGTGATCGACATGGTTCGCGGTGCAATGGCTGAACTGGTGTGCGGCGATAGCGCCGAACTGTCCACCGATGTGCCCCGCCTGATCGATGCCCAAGCCTACAACCAAGTCGCAAAGCAGGTTCAGCACCTGCTTTCCATAAAAAATTCAAAGAAACAGGATTTTGTTGATGAAATGTATGAAAAATTAGCTGCTATAAATATAGCAAATTTGATGATTCCACGGGCAATTGAAATGGCCGCCATAACGGACGTCAGCGCCGAAATCTTTGGCCCGGTGTTGCAAATCGTGCGTTGGCGCGGCGACCCGCTGGCCGTGATGGCGCAAATCAACGCTCTGGGTTACGGCCTGACGTTTGGCGTCCAGACCCGCATCGACACCCGCGCCCAGACGCTGGCCAAGGCAGCCCGCATCGGCAACGTCTACATCAACCGCAACACGGTTGGCGCAGTCGTGGGGGTGCAACCCTTTGGCGGCGAAGGTCTGTCAGGCACCGGGCCCAAGGCCGGCGGGCCGCACTACCTGTACCGCTTTTGCACCGAACAAACGGTGACCATCAATACCACCGCAGCCGGTGGCAACGCCAGTTTGCTGGCCAGCATGGATTAACCCAGTGGTGGGTGAGCCGCAAGGGTGTCTGTCGGGCGGCAGCCGCTCGCGACGCCGAAGCTGCTCTCAGTCCAACTTGAAGCTTGTGGTATCGACTTTCATGCCATCCGCAAGCCTCTGGAACCGCACCGGTAAATTTGAAGTTTTATATATTTTGGCCAATTGCTTGATGCGCATCATGGAGATGGTGAAGGACGGCCAAAGTTCGCCGTCCGCGTGCGCCTTGAAATCCCCCGTATTGGTTTTCACCACCAAATACCCGCCCGCCGTGAATAGGTCACACCGGGTTCGACTGCTATTGCCCAGGCCCAGTTTTAACTTATGCAGCGGGAGAAAAAGATCTTTGGCAACCAACAAGGTGGCCACTTGGTCAGTGTTCACTTCTCGGCGCATGTCAACCCTCCAATGATGTGAGTTTTTGATACAGCGTGAACAAGTAGGCCACCCGCTCGGCATCAGATTTCCAGGTTTTTTTG
>JANOWY010000134.1:0-3100 GCA_031418135.1 Rhodoferax sp.
CTTGTAGTTAGGCGTCTCAAGCGTTTTGTTGGGCACCATCAGCACGTTGATGCGCTGTTTCAGTTCAATCTTGGCGATCTCGGTGCGCTTTTCGTTCAACAGGAACGACGCTACATCCACCGGCACCTGGCACAGCACCGAGGCCGTGTTGTCTTTCAGGGATTCTTCCTGGATGATTCGCAAAATTTGCAGGGCGCTGGATTCGGTGTCACGGATGTGGCCAGAACCGCCGCAGCGCGGACAAGGAATGGAGGCACCTTCGCTGAGTGCGGGGCGCAGGCGCTGGCGGCTCATTTCCATCAGGCCGAATTTGCTGATGGTGCCAAATTGCACGCGGGCACGGTCTTGCCGCAGCGCGTCACGCAAGCGGTTTTCCACATCGCGGCGGTTGCGGCTTTCTTCCATGTCGATGAAGTCGATGACGATCAAGCCGCCCAGGTCGCGCAGACGCATCTGGCGCGCCACTTCGTCGGCGGCTTCCAGGTTGGTGCGGGTGGCGGTTTCTTCGATGTCGCCGCCCCGGATGGAGCGTGCCGAGTTCACGTCCACGCTTACCAGCGCTTCGGTGTGGTCGATCACAATCGCGCCGCCGCTGGGCAGCGTGACGGTGCGTGCGTAGGCCGATTCGATCTGGTGTTCAATCTGGAAACGGCTGAACAAGGGCGCATCGTCGCGGTAACGTTTGACGCGGGCAGCATGCTCGGGCATCACGTGGGCCATGAACTGCTGGGCCTGGTCGTAAACGTCGTCGGTGTCGATCAAGATGTCGCCGATTTCAGCACTGAAATAATCGCGGATGGCGCGAATCACCAGGCTTGATTCCTGATAGATCAGGAACGCGCCCTTGGCACCCTTGGCGGCACCGTCAATCGCGCCCCAGAGTTTCAGCAGGTAGTTCAGGTCCCACTGTAGTTCAGGTGCACTGCGGCCAATGCCTGCCGTGCGGGCGATGATGCTGGAACCGTTGGGGTATTCCAGCTGGTCCATGGCCTCTTTCAGCTCGGCCCGGTCGTCACCTTCAATGCGGCGGCTCACGCCACCACCGCGCGGGTTGTTGGGCATCAGCACCACATAACGGCCGGCCAACGAAACAAAAGTGGTCAGCGCCGCGCCCTTGTTGCCACGTTCTTCTTTTTCGACCTGCACCAGCAGTTCCTGGCCTTCGCGGATGGCATCCTGGATGCGGGCCTGGCTGACAGAAACGCCCTGCGCAAAATACTGCTTGGAGATTTCCTTGAATTGCAAAAAGCCATGGCGCTCTTCGCCGTAGTCGACAAAACAGGCTTCAAGCGAGGGCTCAACCCGCGTCACGACCGCCTTGTAAATGTTGCCCTTGCGCTGTTCGCGCCCTTCGATTTCAATTTCGTAGTCGAGCAGTTTTTGCCCATCGACGATGGCCAGGCGGCGCTCTTCAGCTTGCGTGGCGTTGATCAGCATGCGTTTCATGCGGTTCTCCTTCTAGCGTTCTTCCAGACCCTGCAAAAAAACAGGGTCAACCGGCCCATGACAGACCAAAGATGCCAGGCAGACGCGCTGAAAAGAGGAGGAAAAGCCGAAAGACCGCCGCTCAGGATTTGAAAAATCCGAGGGGTGGCGTAGGCGCGTGGAGGGTAGCGAGGGGATGCGTTGGTGAAAGCACTGCGGCAAAAACAGCAGATTGCACCTGGTCAACAGGCGCATAGGGGGCCAGGCGCTGACGAATGCCTGAAAGCAAGGCGAATACGCCCCACCGGCAAAGTTGAATCAGGCTGACCATCACAAACATCTCGCTTCGATCCGTTTGCAGACGTGCTGTCTGCAAACTTGGTATTCCGTTTCTTGATTTCAATGCGTCGGTTTGGCTGGTTGACTCTCAAACCACCACAGGCATCTGGCATGGGGTCTGCGTGAGAGTCGACCAGGGGCATCGACTTGTGCCAGCGCTGCTGTACTGTGGTTGGGGCCTGGGCTGAACTAAACTTGTTCAACACCTGAATCCGGCTTGCGGGAACCTTTTGACTCTATTTTGTCAACCGGATCCGCGAAAGTGACTGGCCTTTTTAGGCCAACCAGCAATCAAATCAACCACTTACATCAAAGCGCTAGTGCAACACATTATAGAGGTCAAACCAGAGGAATTTCAGGCGGCTGACGCGGCGCTTTCGGCCACTTTTCTGACTGTGGATGAAAACGCAGAAGGCCAGCGGCTGGACAATTTTTTGCTGCGGCATTTGAAGGGTGTGCCCAAAACCCATGTGTACCGGATCATCCGCAGCGGTGAAGTGCGGGTGAACAAGGGCAGGGCGCAGGCTGATACGCGCCTGGCCACCCGTGACGTGGTGCGCATTCCGCCCGTTCGCATCTCTGAACGCGTGGCTGAAAAAGCCGAATGGCTGGCGAATTCTCCTGCACCAGCCCGGGAGTTTCCGATTTTGCTGGAAGACGACCACCTGCTGGCCCTGGACAAACCGGCGGGCGTGGCGGTGCATGGCGGCAGCGGCGTGAGTTTTGGCGTGATTGAACAATTGCGCCGGGCCCGCCCGCAGGCCAAATTCCTGGAACTGGTGCATCGCCTGGACCGGGAAACCAGCGGCATTTTGCTGGTGGCCAAAAAACGCTCGGCACTGACCCGCCTGCAGGATCAATTCCGGGAGCGTGAAACCGGCAAAACCTACCTGGCGCTGGTGGTGGGCCAATGGCCCGCGAACAAAAAAGTGCTGGACAAGCCGCTGGTCAAATTTTTGCTTTCGGGGCGGGACGGGCAAGAGAGCCAAGAGGGTGAGCGGCGCGTAAAAGTGACCTCGAAAGACGATCCTGAAGGCATGAAATCAGTCACCTTGGCCAAGGTGGCGCAACGCCTGCACCTGCGGGGCACTGATTTCACCCAGCTTGAAGTGACCATCAAGACCGGGCGCACCCACCAGATTCGGGTGCACCTGGCCAGCGAAGGTTTTCCGATTGCGGGTGACGACAAATACGGCAACTTTGAGGTGAACAAGGCCTTGCAAAAGCAGGGTTTGAAACGCATGTATTTGCACGCGTGGCGGTTACAGTTCAATCATCCGGCCACAGGTGAGCGCCGTGAACTTCATGCTGAGCTGCCAGCGGAACTGGCGCAATT
>JANOWY010000135.1:0-2958 GCA_031418135.1 Rhodoferax sp.
AAGCCGTAGGTGTCGTGCAGTTTGAAGGCCACGTCACCCGGCAAGGTTTTGGCATCGCCCGCCAAGGCTGCATCCAGAATCTCCATTCCGGTGGCCAACGTCTCGAAGAAACGCTCTTCCTCCACCCGCAGCACCTCCATCACCCGCGCCGCATCATTCTTCAGACGCGGATAGGCATCCCCCATCATCGCCACCAAGGTGGGCACCAGCTTGTGGAAAAACGGCTTTTTGCAGCCGAGTTTGTAACCGTGCCGGATGGCGCGGCGGATGATGCGGCGCTGCACGTAGCCGCGCCCGTCGGCCGACGGCACCACGCCGTCACTCACCAAAAACGCGGTGGCGCGGATGTGGTCGGCGATGACGCGCAGGCTCTTGTTGTTCAAGTCGGTGCAACCGGTCTCGCGGGCGGCGGCTTTGATCAGCGCGTCAAAAATGTCGATCTCGTAATTGCTGTGCACGTGTTGCAGGATAGCGGCCAGGCGCTCCAGGCCCATGCCCGTGTCTACGCACGGCGCGGGCAACTTGACGAGCGAGCCATCGGCTTGCATGTCGAACTGCATGAACACGTGGTTCCAGATTTCGATGAAACGGTCGCCGTCTTCGTCGGGGCTGCCGGGCGGGCCACCGGGGATGTGCGGGCCGTGGTCGTAAAAAATCTCGCTGCACGGGCCGCACGGGCCGGTGTCGGCCATCATCCAGAAGTTGTCTGATTTGTATTTGCCGCCCTTGTTGTCGCCGATGCGGATCACGCGCTCAGGCGGCAGGCCGATTTCTTTCGTCCAGATGTCAAAGGCTTCATCGTCGTCGATGTAGATGGTGGCAGTGAGTTTTTCGGGCGGCAATTTGTAGACCTGGGTGAGCAGCTCCCAGCCCCATTTGAGCGAGTCGCGCTTGAAATAATCGCCAAAACTCCAGTTGCCCAGCATCTCGAAAAAGGTGTGGTGCCGCGCCGTGTAACCGACGTTTTCTAAGTCATTGTGTTTGCCACCAGCCCGCAGGCAGGCTTGCACGCTGGCGGCGCGCACGTAGGAGCGTTTGTCGGCGCCCAGGAACACATCTTTGAACTGCACCATGCCCGAGTTGGTGAACATCAGGGTCGGGTCATTACCCGGCACCAGCGGGCTGGAGGGCACCACGGTGTGGCCCTTGCTGGCGAAGAAGTCGAGGAAGGATTTGCGGATGTCGGCGACTGAAAAAGCGGGCGTGATGGCTGAAGACGAGGCGACGGCTGGGGCGGTGGAATCAATAGCAGTGGGCGTAGCAGTAGACATGTTGGAAGGTAAATTCATGGTGTAAAACAGGGAACGACAGTTGCCATTTAGTGGGTTGGCTTGGACTTGAGCAAGTCAAGTTTCACGCCGGGAAAGCGCTTGAAGTCTTTATCGAAGGTGCCCACGATCGCGTTGTGCTCAATGGCAAGTGCACCAAGGTGCGCGTCATTGGTCAGGCTACCAGCGGTACCGGCTGCCAGCAGCAAAGCACCCATCACCCCCGCGTGGCGCTCACCTGGGTGAACGATTTGCGCCGCGCTGTGGTGTAGCCAGTCGTCCACAATGCCCAACGATTCTGCCACTGCCAAAGGGGTGGTCAGGATACCCGCGCGGGTTGAGACGCGCACAAAACCCACCAGAACCAACCAGGCAAAACCAACACCACCCCCATCCTTCAACGCATTTTGTAGCCAATTTCGCGCGACAACGTGGTGGCGGTGCGTGGTGTCAACGGCATGGAGCAAAACGTTGACATCGGGCAATTTGAGTTGTGGCAATGTCATGCGCCCCGATGCATTTTGGCAACGATGTCATCGTCTTCCAGTTGGGCTGCCAGGTGATTCATGTTGGTTTCAGCTACCAACAAAGGCCCCATGGCAAAGGTACGCTGCACAAACTTGGGAATCTTCTTGGCTTCTACTTTGGCATTGAAGGGCACAATTTTGGCGACCGGTTTGTTGTGCCGCGTAATCACCAACTCTTCGCCCGCCTCGGCCCGTAAAACGTATTCGCTCAAATGGGTTTTGGCTTCAAACAGACCGATGGATTGCATGATGGCTCCTTAACTTTCGACCAAAATGGTTGATTCAACCAGATTTTAACAGTTTTCAGGATCAATCTGCTGGCAAGTCGGCTCAATGGGTGAGCCTGGTGGCAAGGATTCGGTGAAGTAAACTGCGTGGGCCAGCCCAAGCGCGCTGCGTATCAAACTGGCGGGTGTAGTTCAATGGTAGAACGAAAGCTTCCCAAGCTTTAGACAGGGGTTCGATCCCCCTCACCCGCTCCACATCTCGAAAGCGCTTTGATTTCAATGCGGAAATCGGAATTCTTGGTCCCGGCTGCAACGCCTGGCTGAACCCGGATTGATTGTGATCGGCGCCGGCATATCCACGGCGCCCGGACGCTGCTTCGCCTTGACCGGCGCCAGAACGCGGATTTTCGGCTTGGCCGCAATATTGCACCTCGCCGAAGGTCATCTTTTTCCGCGAAAAATGGAGCCATTCAAGCCACTTCCTGTTCGCTGTCGCACAGAGCTTTCCGTCGGCACAGGGCTATGCTCAAAGTCTTCCAACGATCCGGAGCAGCGAACATGAAGACGGTCCGTCAGGCGCAGTTCATCGTGAGTCCCCGCAGGGCAAGGCTTACGGTGAATGCGCTTGCCATCGCTGTATTTTTTGCCGCACTGTTCACCCTTACCATGTCCAGTCACGCCACCCAGGAACCGCCCTACAAAGTCGTCCGCACACTCGCAGACATTGAGGTGCGCGCCTATGCGGCCTATACCGTGGCCGAGACGGTGGTGGCGGGCCCCTCTGACCAAGCAGGTAACCAGGCGTTTCCGATCCTGGCGGGCTATATCTTTGGCAAAAACAAGGGTGAGCGCAAGTTGGCGATGACTGCCCCGGTCACGCAAACTGCCGTGCCCATCAAGCTGGCGATGACGGCACCAGTCACCCAGTCAGTCGTG
>JANOWY010000136.1:0-13967 GCA_031418135.1 Rhodoferax sp.
GGGCCAAAGCCACCTGGTCTACCACCTCAGGCATGCTGCCGGGGAGTGGCAGCTCAATGTCCTTCAAAATGACTATTGTCATGAAATATAATTTAAAATATACATTTTAACTATAATAAATATAGCTTACTTTGCAATTAAATATTGAACAATATTCAATTTTTATAAATATATTTTTTACAAATATAAAAATATCGGCGTTTTATCTGCCTTTAACGCGATCACAGGGCTGCAGTCTGGTCCAAATCTGGAGCCTACCCTCAAGCCCCTCAAGCCCCTCAAGCGAGCCAAACCCACCGGGGCGTTTTAGCTGGCGTCGGTCTGGTAAACGTAGGGCTTTTGGTCCACTTCACCAGCGCGGTAATCGCTCCAGGCTTGGCGGTCTACGTTTTTGTCCCACAGCAGTGCCCGTCCGGCCAGCTGCTTGGCTTCCGTTTCAGGGCGTGCCGCCTTGATCTGGTTGATGAACTGCGTGACATCTGACTCGTAGTGCGGGCGCTGAAAGAAAGACTGGACGGTGGACAATAGGTTGAAGCTCATCAGCCGATTTTACCGGGGAACCCCGCGCCGCAATTTCGCCCTGGCTCACAGGGGCTTGCTCAGGAAACCAAATGCACATCATTCAGAACTACAGAAGGACGTTGATCATGGGCTTGTTCACCGCCGTGTTGTCGCTCATCGGCTGCGACCCGCAGCGCATTGCCGAGCTGGAGGAAGGCGTTTCGACCGAAGCCGATGTACGCGCCAAGTTTGGCGAACCCGAAAAGGTGTGGGATGGCACCAACGGCGTGCGTATCTTCGAATACAACCGCAACCCGGCGGGGCACAAAAACTACATGATCAGCATCGGCACCGACGGCAAAATGACCGCCCTGCGCCAGGTGTTGACAACTGAGAATTTCGCCAAAGTGGTACCCGGCATGATGATGGAAGACGTTCGAAAAATGCTGGGCAAACCCATGAAGGTCACCCCATACCCGCTCAAAAACCAAACCCACTACGACTGGCGCTGGATGGATGGCCCCAACGCCTCCGATGCCAAGGTTTTTACCGCCATCTTCAACAGCGACCTGCGGGTGGTGTCCACCGGCTCCATCCGGGACCCGGATCTGGATCCGCGCTGATGCCGTGAAACCCAAGCGCTGGGTTAACCGAACAAACCTGCTGTCAAATGGCTTCCATTCCGCTGGCCAACGTGCCAAAGCGGTTTTCAAGCGGCACCTGATCCAGCAGGCCATTGCGGCTTGCGATGTCCAGCGGCTGATGCATCAGGCCACACATCACAAAACGCACCTTGGCTTTTTCGCAAGCCTTGATGAGTTCCAGCAAGGTTTCGGCACCGGATGAATCCATGTAGATCAGGTTTTTGAAATCCACCACCAAGGTGGCGCCGGGCAGGTTCGATTCAATCTCTTGTATAAGCTGCACGGCACCAAAAAACAATGCACCGTACAGGCGGTAAGCCGCCACCTGGCCTTCGCGCCCGGCAAGTGCAGGCTGGTCTTGCGCGGTGACCCGTTCGCTGCGCGACAGGCTGGAGATGCGGTAAATAAAGGTGACACAGGCGGCGATCAGGCCTACCTCGACAGCCACGGTCAGATCAAACACCACGGTAAGGAAAAACACCGCCAGCAAAGTGATGCGATAGGGCAAGCGGTATTGCCGAAGGTTCACAAACTCGCGCCATTCACCCATGTTCCAGGCCACAAACATCAAGATGGCGGCCAAAACAGCCAAGGGAACGTGTGTAGCCAACGGTGCCGCTATCACCACCACCAGCAGCAACACCACCGCATGCACCATGCCCGCCACCGGGCTGGTGGCACCGCTTTTCACATTGGTCATGGTGCGGGCAATGGTGCCGGTGGCCGGCATGCCACCAAAAAAAGGCGTGAAAAAGTTGGCAATGCCCTGGGCCATCAGCTCTTGATCCGGGTTGTGGCGGTCACCAATCTGGTTGTCGGCGATGCGGGCACACAGCAGCGATTCAATCGCGCCCAGCAGGGCCAACGTGGTAGCCGGCACGAGCAGGAAGCGGGCGGTCTCCCAGCTGAAGGATGGCCAGACCAGGCCCGGCAGGGCCGATGGAATTCCACCAAACCGGCTGCCAATCGTGTCCAGGCTAAGGCCCAGCAGGGGCACCGCCGCAGTGCCCAGCACCAATGCCACGATGGAGCCCGGCAGGTGTGCCAGACGGCCAGCCCAAGGGTGCTTTTTTCCAAACAGGGGGAGCAAAATGCGCCACGCGATGATCAGGGCCAGGGCGACACTTGCCAGCGTGAAAGCCTGCCAATTGAGCGTACCTAAGTGATCGCCCAGCGTATTGACCATGCCAAAAAAATTACCGGGCATTTTGTCGATTTTGAGGCCCAAAAAATCCTTGATCTGCGACAGCGCCACCAACACCGCAATGCCATTGGTGAAACCAATCACCACTGCCACCGGCACAAACCGTATCAGCACACCCAGCCTGAACAGCCCCATGACGAACAACATCACGCCCGACATCGCCGTGGCGATGATCAGGTTGGCTACACCATACCGCTCGACAATGCCGTAAACAATGACGATAAAGGCCCCGGCCGGCCCGCCAATCTGCACCCGGCTGCCGCCCAGCGCCGACACCAGAAACCCGGCGATGATGGCGGTGAACAAACCGGTTTCGGGTTTGAGCCCGCTGGCCATCGCAAAGGCCATCGCAAGCGGCAACGCCACCACCGCCACTGTAGTGCCTGCGCCCAGGTCCTTGAAAAACCGCGCCGCCGAATAATCGCGCAATGAATCCAGCAGATAAGGCCGAAAGGCGGCCAAGCGGCGTGATGACAAAGGCCCGGCCATGGTGTGATGTTCAGGGTTTGGCCCGGCTCAAACCGGGGTATCGCCCAGCACGTCGTTCCAGATGGGTTTGGCCACCAGCAGCAACAGCAGCACGGCCAGCGGAACGGTGGCCACATAACCGAGGTATTTGAAGCCCAGCGCCCCCAACAACCCGCCGGCAAAAAAATTGGCCAACAAGGTCAGCAGAATGCGCAGCTTTTGCCGGTCGGCAACCACTTTGCCATCACTGTGAAATCGGTTCACATAGACGAGCTTGCCCAGTTCAATGCCCAGGTCTGTGGCCAGCCCCGTGACATGCGTGGTGCGAATTTCGGCTTTGGATATTTTGGTGATCACGGCGTTTTGCAAGCCCATGATGAAACAAAGCAGCAAGACCGTCAAGGGCGCAAATAGACCCGCATAAACGTTGATGCTGGCGCCGAAAATGCCAAAGATCAACAGCAGCCCCGCCTCCAGAACCAGCGGGCGCGCATAGGCGCTGCGCAAATGGCGGCGCAGGCTCCAGTTGACGATCCAGGCGGTGCAGGCGGCACCGGCCAAAAATGCGATCAGCGCCGCCATGCCGGCCAATACCAGGGCCATTTGCCCCAGAACCAGGTTGTCGGCAATGGCAGACACCACGCCGGTCATGTGCGAGGTGTATTGCCCTACCGCCAAAAACCCGCCCGCATTGGTGGCACCCGCCACAAAACTCAACACGGCACCCAAATGAACGTTGGCACGCCGGGTGCGCTGCACGTCGGTCCAGCCGCGAATTAACGGGAACAAAGGCTTGCCTTGTGATTGAATTTGTTCGTCAAGTCGGTGCGTCGCCGTGAAGCAAAGTGCTGGCAATCACCGAAATGAAGCATCATCAGATACCGGCTGCACTGGTTTTTCGAAGCAGGCTGAGGTAGTCGGTTTCCAGTTCCATCCGCGTGGTAGCGCCCTGGCGCGCCAACAGGCGATGGGCGCGAGGCAAATTCCAGCAGGCAATCTGCGTGAACATATGGTGTTCACAGTGGTAGTTCACCCAATAGGGCGCAATCAAGATGCGTTCCCACCAACTGGCATGCGTGGTGCGGGCGTGGCGCAGTGGATCAGGTTCATTGACCGCGACCAGCGCGTGTTCTGAAATATTGCGCAGCCGGGTGATCAGCGGCAACCAGGTCATCATGGGCAACAGCCACATCGACAGCCAGGCCCAGCCCATTCCCAAGGCCCAAAAAGCTGCAAAACCCACTAGATTGCTGATCCAAAAGTGGCGTTGCCTGTGCACCTCTTTCACCACAGCTTGCCAACGGGCGGCCAGGCCGGGTACCTTGAACTGCGCCACCAGCTTGCCCAAACGCTGTTTGTAAAACGTCTGGCCCGTGAGGTCGCGCACCACCTTACGCCACAACGACTGCCGGGTAACAGGAAACGGCGCACTCAGCACCAGGTCAGGGTCGTGGGTTTGTTGCACGAAGCGATGGTGCTGCAAGTGGTAGCTGCGGTAGGCATGCAGATCAAACCCACACAGCCATTTGCCCACCCAATCGTTCACCGCACGGTTGCTGTGCAATGCACCATGCGCAGCATCGTGCATCAGGATAAACAGGCCCAGTTGGCGATTGCCGACCAGCACGATCACCAGCGGAATTGCCCAGGGCCACTGGATGCCCGCTGCCATGGCCAGCCCGATCACCAGCCAGCAATGGGCCACCAGCAGCAGGCCTTTCCAACGGGAGCGTTCAGTCAAACCTGCCCATTCCCCGGCGTTGAAGAACGCTTCGGGCTGGGCGCGGGCTGCAGGCATCATTTGTGAATTCTAGAACTGCAGGCGTGTTGGCAGATATTTGACGAGCAGGTCTTCGTAATACGGCTTTAACTCGTTCAACCGGGGAGGGTTCGGGTTTTTGGAATACAGGTCGTAGGGGTTGAACTTCAGCACCCAGGGCAACATGGCGCGGTCTTGCGCGTTGCACAAGTGGGCATATTCGCCTTCGCGGTGCCAGCTGTAAAAACTGTGAAACCGGATCATGTACAGCGCCTCCAGCGGTAAATGCGGCTGCAGAAGGTGATACAGGTACTCGTCGTGGCCCCAGCTCATGTGAACCTGCTCCAGGCCGCAATTCGGGGCGTAAATGCCATGCGCAGTCTGCAATTCGGGACGCTGCATGTCGGGGTTGGCGGCGAAGAACTCGCTGTAGACGATTTTGGGCGAATAAGCGCAGCCGGTAGGAAAGGTGTCGCCCACCACCGCCCACTGCGGTTCGCCAAACAGGCACAGCACCTTGCCCAGGTCGTGGATGAAACCGGTCAGCACCATCCAGTCGGGCTGGCCGTCGGCCCGCATGGCTTCGGCAGTTTGCAACAGGTGGTCAACTTGCGGCAGGGCGGTGTCGGGGTCGCTGTCGTCTATCAGGGTATTGAGAAAATCCAGCGCTTCCCAGGGGGTCATCTTTTGCCGCTTGAACGACAGGAATTCGGCCTTTTTGGCTCTCACAAAATCCAGCGTCTGGTGTTGGTGATTGAGCCGGTAAAACTCCCTCACGCGGTCAAAGGTTTCGCTGACTTGGGGGGCCGCATAATTGCGGAAATCCGACTTGTCCTGTGACGCCAGCGTTGGGCTCATTGCTACCGCCTTCGAATGGTCTCAACGCACCCGCATGCCGGGCACTGCGCCCGGTGTCGGTTCGAGCACGTAGATACCGGGGTTGGCCGTTTCATCACCGTGGCTGGCGGCCAAAACCATGCCGTCGCTAATGCCGAACTTCATCTTGCGCGGTGCCAGGTTGGCGACCAGCACGGTATGTTTGCCGATCAGGTCGGCCGGTTGGTAGGCGCTTGCAATGCCGCTGAAGACGTTGCGCGTCTTTCCTTCGCCAATGTCGAGGGTCAGGCGAAGCAACTTGACGGAGCCTTCGACGGCTTCGCAATTGACGATTTTGGCGATGCGCAAGTCGATTTTGGCGAAGTCGTCGATGGTGATGGTGGAGGCGATGGGTTCGCCCCCTGGGGTTACTAACTCAATGGGCGGTGGTTCGAACAGGGATTCGAGCTGTTTGGTTTCGACACGTTGCATGAGTGCCTTGAAATCACCAAATCTGTGTCCCGGGGGAATAAATACATCGGGATTCAATGGCAAGGTGATGTCGGACCATTGCAGTGGAGGGCAATTGAGGTATTTTTCTGCTTCGCGTACCAATTCAGGCAACACTGGCTTGAGGAATAAAGAGAGTGCTTTGAACCCGGCAATTGAGGATGCGCAGATTTGCTCCAGTTCTTTCTTGGCTGTCGGGTCAGTTGAAGCAGTCTTGGCTAATATCCATGGTCTAAAGCCATCAAACTCCTTATTGATGGCATCCGCCACTTCCATCGTCAAACGCAAAGCCTTGCTGAACTCCCTGGCTTCATAGCAAGCTTTAATTTCATTGCTGTGTGCGACTGCCAATGCAAATCCGCCTGTGTCCGCAGGCACGGCTGCAACTCCCTGAAACAAACTCATTGCAATTTGCGGCATCTGATTGTCCAGATATTTCTCAAAAAATGGCGCAGTCCGACTGGCAATATTCACATACTTGCCAATCAAATCCGAGTTCACCCGTGCCATGAAGTCATCGGCATTGAAATCGATGTCTTCATTGCGGCCTGAAAGTTTGGCGGCCAGGTAATAACGCAGCCATTCGGGGTTCATGCCCAGCGACAGGTATTTCAACGGGTCTAGCCCGGTGCCCCGGCTTTTGCTCATCTTCTCGCCGTTGTTCACCGTCAGAAAGCCGTGCACATAGACTTTGTCAGGCGCTTTTCGGCCGCTGAACTTCAGCATGGCGGGCCAAAACAGCGTGTGGAAGGTGACGATGTCTTTGCCGATGAAGTGAATCTGCTCCAGTGCCGGGTTGGCCATGTAGCTGTCGTATGTGGGGCTGTTGGTACCTGCCACATGGCGGCGATCAAGCAGGTTCTTTAGCGAAGCCAAGTAACCCACCGGCGCATCGAGCCACACATAAAAATACTTGCCTGGTTTGCCATCAACCGCCGTGCCGGGTATCTCAATGCCAAAGTAGGGCGCATCACGGCTGATGTCCCAGTCGCCCAGGCCTTCGCTGGTTGAGCCGTCGGGGTTGGTGCGCACCGAAAACCACTCTTTGACCTTGTTGGCCACTTCGGGCTGCAAGCGCGGTTTGCCGGTTTCGTCGTTGCCTTGTGTCCACTGTTCCAGAAATTCCACGCAGCGGGAATCCGACAGCTTGAAGAAAAAGTGCTCCGAGCTTTTCAATTCCGGCTTGACACCCGAGAGCGCCGAATAAGGGTTGATCAGATCCGTGGGGGCATACACCGCGCCGCAACTTTCGCAGTTGTCGCCGTACTGGTCTTTGGTGTGGCACTTGGGGCATTCACCTTTGATGAACCGGTCTGGCAAAAACATGTTCTTCGCGGGGTCGAAGAACTGCTCAATGGTGCGGGTGTCGATCAGGCCTGCCTTTTTTAAATCCAGGTAAATTTGCTTGGCCAGCTCGTGGTTTTCGGGCGCATCCGTGCTGTGCCAGTTGTCAAAACTGATGTGAAAACCGTCGAGATACGGTTTGCGCCCGGCGGCGATGTCGGCCACGAATTGCTGCGGTGTTTTGCCGGCCTTCTCGGCGGCGATCATGATGGGTGCCCCGTGGGTGTCATCGGCACCGACAAAGTTCACTTGATTGCCCTGCATGCGTTGGAACCGCACCCAGATGTCGGCCTGGATGTATTCCATGATGTGGCCGATGTGGAAATTGCCGTTGGCATAGGGCAGCGCGGTGGTCACGAAGAGTTGGCGGGTCATTGGCTTTTTTGGTTCTAAATGCGGGCTAACCCTTGATTTTAGGCTGGCATGCCGACCCGCTGCCCCGAGAATGCCCCGCCCTGGTCGGGGCGATCAGCGGCTTGGTTAGACTTGCCGCCTTCAGGAGAAACCCATGGCAGAAACAGAAGCAGCGCTGAGCGAAGCGCTCAACAAGGCATTGGCAACCGTTATTGACCCCAACACGGGTCGCGATTTCGTCAGCAGCAAGGCAATCAAGAATGTCAGCATCAGTGGCGGTGACGTCGCTTTTGATGTCGAGCTGGGTTACCCCGCCAAGAGCCAGATTCCAGCCTTTCGCAAGGCGCTGGTGGCTGCCGCGAAAACAGTTGCCAGTGTCGAAAACGTTTCGGCCAACGTGTATTTCAAGGTGTCGGCCCATGCCGAGCAGCGGGGTGTGCAGTTGTTGCCCAAGGTGAAAAACATTGTGGCCGTGGCATCTGGCAAGGGCGGCGTTGGCAAAAGTACCACTGCCGTTAACCTGGCGCTGGCGTTGGCAGCCGAAGGTGCCAGCGTGGGCTTGCTGGATGCCGACATTTATGGCCCGAGCGTGCCCATGATGATGGGCATTGAAGGTCGACCCGAAAGCGACGATGGCAAAACCATGGATCCGCTGGAAAACTACGGCGTGCAGGTCATGTCGATTGGTTTTTTGGTGGCGCAGGATGAGGCCATGATTTGGCGCGGCCCGATGGCCACCCAAGCGCTGGAGCAACTGCTGCGCCAGACCAATTGGCGCGATCTGGATTATTTGATTGTTGACATGCCACCGGGCACGGGCGATATTCAACTGACCCTGAGCCAGCGGGTTCCCATGACCGGTGCCGTGGTGGTGACCACCCCGCAGGACATCGCTTTGCTGGATGCCAAAAAAGGCATCAAGATGTTTGAAAAAGTCGGCGTGCCGATTCTGGGCATTGTGGAAAACATGGCGGTTCATGTGTGCACGAATTGCGGGCACATCGAGCACATTTTTGGCGCAGATGGTGGCAAAAACATGGCCGCCGAGTACAAGATGGATTACCTGGGTGCCCTGCCGCTGAACATGCAGATTCGGGTGCAGGCCGACGGCGGCAGACCCACCGTGGTGGCCGACCCGGACGGTGAAGTGGCTGGCATCTACAAAGCGGTGGCGCGGCAGGTGGCGGTGTCCATTGCGGCGAAGAACAAGGACTTTTCGTCGAAATTCCCCACCATTTCGATCAGCAAAAACACCTGACCCCTCGGATCGACCGCTGGATTTCAGGCCCTCAAACCCATGACCACTAAACGCCCCAGCATCGATGTCGCCGTGGTCATGCGCAAGGAAAAGGTGCTGGGCCGCGCCAGCCGCTGGCAAACCTGGCGCTGGGTGTTGTCGGAGGTGCTGACCGGTGAGGTGGCCAGCGGTGGTTTGCCGCCAGGCACCGCCGGAGGAGACATTGGCCCCGCAGCGCCCCGACTGCTTTACGACAACGACACCGGCCAAAGCTGGCTGCACACCGGGTTTAAAGCCGAACTTTTCAAGGATGATGCCGAAGGTTATTACCTGAATGTGACCACCGGCGCACCCTGCTGGTTTGTGTTCTGGCGCATGGAACACGAAGCGCAATATGGCGACGATCCGATTGCCATGCCGCAGGTCGTGACCCTGAGTTACCACGACGCGGGCCGCTGGCTGGACGCTCAGGAGATCGTCGAACAGGTACCCGCGGCAGCCGATATCGTCGAGTGGGTGCGGGCTTTTGTGGACGAGCACCATGTTGTCGAGCAAAAACGGCGCAAACGTCCCGAAAGTTTCAAGGCTCTCACCGATCGTTTTGGCAATGTGGCGACAGTGTCGACAGAAAAAAAATACGGCGGCGGCGGCGGTAGCGGGGGCGGGGGTGGCGAGCCCGGAGCGGGCGCATGACGGAGGGGTTTTTGAGCCGCTGGTCGCAACGCAAACAAGATGTGCGGCAAGGGAAACCCCAAGTTGAGCCCGTGCAGGTGCCCACCGCGACCGCGGACGTGCCAGTCAAAGCGCCAGAAAACGCTATTGAATCAGGAACTATTCGAGCAATTCCTACAGGCGAAATGGCTACGAGTGGCTTGAAAAATTCCGCCACCACACCTTTACCCACGCTTGACGACGTTAAGGAGCTGAACGCGCTGACATCCGACTTCAAACCCTTTGTCGCCCGGGGTGTCGCGCCTGAAGTCAAAAACGCGGCGATGAAAAAATTGTTCACCGATCCGCACTTCAACGTGATGGACGGCATGGATGTTTATATTGACGACTACTCCGTCTCCACACCGATCCCAGAATCGATCCTGCGCCAAATGACCAGCGCCAAATTTCTCGGGCTGTTTGACGATGACGAAAAACAGGCACGGGAAAAGCAGGAACGGGAAGAACGCGACAAGATGGCGCGGGATGTTCCCGATGGCGCACCGCCTGAACCCGTGACACAGTCCGAGCCTGCGACAAAGCGTGAGGCGGTACCCGCGCTGACCGAATCCACCGAGTTCCCTTTTCAAGGCCTCAAGGCCCCAACGACCCATGACCACCCTGATATGCGACTGCAACCAGACCATGCCCTTGGTGCCCCTGCGCCTGGGCGCAGCGCTGGATGAAACGCTGACACTGCACAGCGCCCTGTGCCGCCGCGAAGCCGTCGCCTTCCAAAAAGCGGCCATCAGCGCCAGCAAATCGGGTGAGACCCTGGTGGTCGCCTGCACCCAGGAGAGCCGCTTGTTCGTGGAGCTTGCAGAACAAACGGAGGGTGTCTCCAGCTCGGCAAGTGGCAAAGAACAGCCCATCAAGTTCGTCAACATCCGGGAAACCGGTGGTTGGGGCCAAGGCGCAGCCCAGGCCATGCCCAAAATAGCGGCATTGTTGGCCGCCGCGCACTTGCCACTGCCGGAACCGGTGGCGACGGTCACATTCAAAAGCGCCGGCCGTTTGCTGGTGATCGGGCCGTTGGACGAAGCAGAACGCCTGGCGGGTTTGCTCGACGATGCCTTGAACGTGACCCTTTTTGCCACCGGGCCTGGCCAAGCGGGTGGCGGCCAGGAGCGCAGGTTCCCGGTGCTGGCAGGGCGCATCGAATCGTTGACAGGCTGGCTGGGCGCGTTTGAACTGACCCACTCGCAAAACAACCCGATTGATCTGGACGTTTGCACCCGCTGCAACGCTTGCCTGAGTGTTTGCCCAGAAGGCGCGATTGGGCTGGACTATCAAATTGACAGCCAGCGGTGCAACGCCAGTCGAAAGTGCGTGCAAGTCTGCGAAGTGGCTGGGGCGATTGATTTTGGCCGTATCGCCAGCAGCCAGTCGGATATGTTTGACTTGGTGCTGGATTTGCGCCCTGCGCCAGCTTTGAATACACCCGACGCGACCCACTTCTCCCAGCATTCGCCGCCACTGGGGTATCTCCGCTGGGCGGGTGATTACCAAGCCCTGTTTGACTTGCGCGACAAGGTGGGCGAATTTGAAAAGCCCAAGTTTTTTGCCTACCGTCAAAAAGTCTGCGCCCATACCCGCAACCAGCAGGTGGGTTGCAGCGCCTGTGTTGACGTCTGTTCGGCCAAGGCCATCCGCAGCGACATGGCCCGCCAGCAAATCACGGTCAACCCCAATCTGTGTGTGGGCTGCGGTGCCTGCACCACAGTTTGCCCTACGGGTGCGCTCACTTATGCGTATCCGCGTGCCAGTGACCAAGGGCTGAAGCTCAAAACATTGCTCACCACCTACGCCCAGTCTGGTGGGCGCGACGCGGCGATTTTGCTGCACAGCCAGGATAAAGGCAGTTCGCTGGTCGACCGGCTGGGCCGGGCTGCGCAGTTGGGCCGCGCGGCCGACCGACAACTGGGCCACCCAGCGCCAAATGGCGTGCCCGCCCGTGTGGTGCCGGTGCCGTTGTGGCACACGGCATCCACCGGGCTGGATATCTGGCTGACGGCGCTGGCCTACGGCGCTGCCCAGGTCTGGGTGCTGGTGACCGATGAAGAGTCGCCAAATTATGTGGCGGCATTAGAAACCCAGATGGAAGTGGCCCAGGCCATCATGACCGGGCTGGGATATTCGGGCCAGCATCTGGCCATTATTGAAACTGGCATTCAAACGGGTCGTAAAGCAGGCGGTGGGCCAGATGTGACCACCTTGGACCAGGCGCTGAAGCGGCCAGTGGCACAGGCAGTTGGCAAGCCGGCCAGTTTTGCCATTCAAACCGACAAACGCGCCACGCTTGATTTGGCGATAGACCACCTGCTGGCCCAGTCTGTTCTAACGGCTGCGCAACTGCCGCCTGAAATACCCTTGCCATCCAAACGGAACCCGCATGAAAGTGCGTCACCTTTTGGCAGCTTGGTCATCAACAAAGATGCTTGCACCCTGTGTTTGAGCTGCGTCAGCGCCTGCCCGTCAGCGGCACTGCAAGACAACCCGCTTTCGCCACAGTTGAAGTTCATCGAGAAAAATTGCGTTCAATGTGGCCTGTGTGCCACTACCTGCCCGGAGCAGGCCATCACCCTGCAACCCCGTTTGTTGTTGGGCAAAGAGCGCAAAGAAGCAAGGGTTTTGAACGAGGCCCAGCCGTTTGCCTGCATCCGCTGCAGCAAGCCCTTTGGCACGCTCAAAGGCATCGAATCCATGCTGGGTAAATTGGGAGGCCACGCCATGTTCCAGGGAGATGCGTTTGAGCGGCTCAAAATGTGCAGCGACTGCCGGGTGATTGATTTGTATTCGGCCACCAATGAAACCAGAATTACGGACCTATGACTGACAGCACCTCTTCCTGGTCCGCATCGGCGGATTTGATCGGCTCCGGCGGATTGGACGAAGAAACCGCCCGGGCCGAAATTTATGGCCTGTTGGCGGCTTTGTATTACGCGGTGCCAAGCCCCGCGCTGTTGGGGCAATTACGTGTGGCGGCCACCGAAGCTCCCGCCCAGGGCGCGTTTCTGGAAGAGCCCTGGCAGGTTCTGGTCGGTCTGGCCAGGCAGATGCCCGATCTGACAATTGAGCGTGAATTCAATGCATTGTTTGGCGGAATGGGCAAACCGGAGGTTTACCTGTTTGGCTCCCACTATCTGAGCGGATTCTTGAATGAAAAACCGCTGGCAGCCCTGCGTACCGACCTGGCCCAACTCGGTCTGTCCCGGGACGATGCAATGAACGAAACCGAAGATCACTTCGCCTATTTGTGCGAGGTGATGCGTTACCTGATCGCCGGGGATGATGTAGCTGTGGCCAACCTCACCTCGCAGCGCACTTTTTTTGGCGACCACCTGCATCCTTGGGTGCTGCGCATGGCCGATGCCGTCGAGGCCCATCCGAAAGCCAGGTTTTATGCCGCGCTTGCGGGATTCACCCGGGCCTTCATGAGTGTTGAATCACAGGGCTTTGACATGCTTGCCTGAAAATCAGAATTTCAGGTGTTTGGCGCTGTTTTGCCCGTGCTTGGTAAATACCCCTAGTTGTTGATTGTGTGGGGGAGCGGTAAAGTCCAGAGAGTTATGCAAATGCGTTCCTAAGTGCGCTATATCAGGAGAAGAGTATGAGCGAGTCGTCCAACCCCGTTTCACGTCGCAAATGGTTTGCCGGTGCCACCACATTGGGCGCTGTTGCCGCAACCGCCAGCTTGTTGCCAGGCATTCAGGTCGTGGCCGTTTCCACCGAGCCCCCCAAGGAGCCACCCGCCAAAGGCGGCGGTTACACGCTGTCGGAACACGTCAAGCGGTATTACGCGACCACCTTGGTCTGATGGGTGCGGGCCTTTCGCCAGCGCTGATTTAATTGCAGGAGATTTCCATGTTGTTGACCAAAAAATCGGGTTCATTTGCGTCGTCTGGTTTGACAGGATCGGCTTCGCCGTTCGTGCACAGCCTGCGCCGCGGTCTGTCACAGGCCTTGCCCACCATGGATCGGCGCTCTTTCCTGCGCCGCTCCGGTTTGGGCGTGGGTGTTGGCATTGCCGCCACCCAGTTGGCGCTGGTGAAAAAGGCCAAAGCGGCCGAGGGGAGCAAAGCCGCTCTGGGGCTAGGCAAGGTTGAAGTCAAACGCACGGTGTGTACCCACTGCTCGGTGGGCTGCGCGGTCGATGCGATTGTTGAAAACGGTGTCTGGGTCCGCCAGGAGCCGGTATTTGACTCTCCGTTGAACCTGGGCGGCTACTGCGCCAAAGGGGCCGCACTGCGTGAACACGGCCACGGTGAGTTCCGCTTGCGTTACCCGATGAAGCTGGTGAACGGCAAATACGAACGCATCACCTGGGACACGGCCCTAAATGAAATTTCGGCCCGCATGCTCGATTTGCGCAAGGCGAGCGGACCTGATTCGGTCTACGTGATCGGCTCGTCCAAACAC
>JANOWY010000137.1:0-4581 GCA_031418135.1 Rhodoferax sp.
CGTTTTCCAGGGCTTGCTGGCACTGCTGGGCATGGGCGGCGAGCGGGATTGATTCTTCGGATTCCGCGCGGCGTTTACCACGCTCTCAAAAAGGCCTCTTCGGGGGCCTTTTTTTATGGCGGGTTGCATTCGAAGCCGTTCGGGTTGATCCTGTCGAAGGGTCGAAACCCGCCGGGCACTCGTCCAACACTGTTTCCAGTGCAACCGCCGCGCCGACAGGGCAATGCGCGTGCGGTTTTGGAAGGGAATCACTCGCGGGAGTGAAAAATGCGTGCGACACGGTGGTCGCGGCATTTTTTGAGGGGAACGATTGACGGCTTCCGCGACGCCTTCCCTTCCAAAGCCCGGTCGCATTTCCCTATCTGCGCTCTGCGTGCCAGAATAGGATTTCTGAACAGCCAAACTGCGTCCATCTTGCAACGTCAGGGGTACTTGGTTTGGCGGGGGACAATAAGTTAAACATGCTGCAAACATCATCAAAGGAAACCGCTACATCTGCGGCAATTCTTCTAATGGCCGCTGTTGGAGGCGTGAGTTTGATGCCAGCGGGCACAGCATTTTTCGTCCACTTCGTCTACTTCGCAGTGCCGATGGCGATTATTTGTGGGCTGGCACATCTGACATCTACCGGCGCAGGCTGGGTAGCAGGCTGCTCTGTTGCTTTCGCCGCCGTTGCTGTCTTGGAGACGTTCTGGGAACAACGCATCTATACCGGCCCCAATTCGATGCCAAGTTACGTCTATATTTTCCTTTGCGGGCCGCTCGCTATCATTGGGCTAGCGATCGCTTGCCCGATACGAAAATGGCTTAAGAGCACTGAGTTGCGTTGTTCTGTAGCAGCAACTTCTGTGTTCCTCGTTGGCGCCCTTCCCGTGCTTGTAAGTCTAGTGGGAAATCAGCGTATTTAACTGACTTGTCGGCGCAGACACGAAGCAACGGGATGCCGTTGCGCGGCGGATACTGCGTGCTGGACAGCGCAAACGCACCCCCCCAAAGATCATGGAAACAATCAATTGGAATGATTTCACCAAAGTGGAGTTGCGCGTGGGCCGCGTGATTAGCGCCGTTGCTTTTCCAGAGGCCAAGAAGCCCGCGTATGTCTTGCACGTTGATTTCGGCAAGGAACTCGGTGTCAGGAAATCCAGCGCCCAAATAACCGCACTTTATGCGCCAGACGACCTGATCGGAAAGCTGGTGGTTGCTGTTGTCAACTTCCCCAAAAAGCAAATCGGGCCGCTGATGTCCGAATGTTTGGTCACGGGTTTCCACAATGAAAACGGCGAGGTTGCACTGTGCATTCCCGATAAGGATGTACCGCTGGGCACCAAGTTGTTATGAGATTCATCAACCATTCCTGCAAGTCAAACAAATAGCCGACTCCATCATTCCTGCGGCCAACCTCCGGCAAACGCTGAATTCAAACATTGGACTCTTTTGGGTGGCGCAGCGCTCGCTGCATGCCCGAAAATCAGGACATTAAACGGCTTGCTGGCGGGCGACTTGATTTTTGAAAAATCATAAATACACTGTACGTATGATTGAATTCGAGTGGGATGAGGCAAAAGCCGCTGCAAATCTCAAGAAACATCAGGTTTCATTTGAAGAAGCCAAGTCGATTTTTTTCGACGAATTGGGTATCCAGTTCTTTGATGCCGATCATTCGTCCGACGAAGAGCGTTTCCTGATGCTTGGAATGAGTTCGGGGGCGAAGTTGCTGATCGTCTGTCATTGCGAGCGAGATCACGGTGCGGCTATTCGCATCATCTCAGCACGAAAGGCAACCAAGCGCGAGAGCGCGTTTTATCGAGGTGCATATACATGAAAGCAGAATACGATCTCTCCAAACTCAAATCCCGCAAAAACCCGTACGCGTCAAAGCTGAAGAAGCCGGTCACGATGCGCCTCTCAGACGACGTAGTGCAGTATTTCAAAGGAATGGCCGACGAGGCCGGCGTTCCGTATCAGAGTCTCATCAATTTGTACTTGCGTGACTGCCTCGCCAACAGCCGAAAAGTCCAAATCAATTGGCCTCAAACTGTTTAACAACCACGGAGAAATCGTATGGCGAAAATCCTTGTTCACGTGACCCATGGATCTGAAAACCCGACCCGGGCGACGCTGGCGTATCTGGTCGCCAAGTCTGCGCTGGCAGAAGGCCATTCGGTGTCGTTGTTTCTGGCTGGCGATGCCGCCGTTTTGATTCGCGATGCTGTGATGGATTCACTGACCGGGGTTGGCACTGGCAATCTGCGGGAACATTTTGACGCTTTGGTCAAAGGCGATGTGCGGTTTTATGTTTCGGGTATGTCGGCCAAGAGCCGGGGCGTAACCGATGCAGACTTGGCCGGGAAGCCCGCAGAATTCGCCATGCCGAATGTGCTCGTCAAGCTCTCGCTTGACCATGACCGAATGTTCAACTACTAACCTCCCGCCTGGTTTTGTCATCCTTATTTGATCCCAAGCCCATCGCTGATTGCGCAGCACATGCGAAGGGCACGGAGAAAACATGCCCCAGCTGACCGGTGCGCGCAGTGTGTTGGCCGTCAAGGATTTGCCCGCCTCCACCACTTTCTATTGTGAAAAGCTCGGGTTCTCTGTCGACGCCCAGTTCGAGGGCTGGTGCTTTCTGTCCAGGGGCGGTGTCCGTTTGATGTTGGGGCATTGCCCGGATGAAGTACCAGCCAGCCAGATCAACAATCATTCGTATTTCGCGTATGTCGACACCCAGGCGATTGATGAACTTCACGGTGAATTTCTGGCACGTGGGTTGACAGCCCTTACAGCGCCAGAAAGCAAACCCTGGGGCATGCGGGAATTCATGGTGACCACACCCGACGGCCACCGCATCATGTTTGGGCAGGATCTGGATCCATAGAAAAAAGCGCAAGCGCCAGCGTGCGCCCGGGTCCGCAGTTTTCCCCGTATCGCACGGAAAATTGTTCGTGCAACCCTGATCTTGATTGACTTCAACCTGATAATCCGCCTGCCCGCAAATCGTTTGCGGCATCAACAATCAATCAAAGAGGAAACTATGTTGCGTCTTATTCTGGCTTTTTCTGCGGCCGTGCTTGCTACCGGGTGTGCGTCTGTTTTGAACGATGTCAACCACCCCATGAAGGTCGAGACAAAAACAGAAGCTGGCGCGCTGGTTACTGGTGCTGATTGCGCGCTGACCAATGACTACGGTGTTTTCAATGTGAAATCAGGTGAAACGGTTCAGGTACGCCGCTCCAGCAAGGATTTGGCCATGTCTTGCAAACACCCCACAAACCCCGAAGCCGTTGCCACTGCCGTTTCTCGCGCCAACGGTGGCATGTTCGGCAACATCCTGCTCGGAGGCGGCATTGGTGCCATCATCGACCACAACAAGGGAACGGCCTACAGCTACCCGGTTTGGGTGCAAATGGTTTTTGGCAAAACCGTCATGTTTGACCGCAAAAACGAAAAAGACGGTGTGCCGACCCAGGGCGAAGCACCCGTTGCTGCCAAATAGACTTTCTTCGTTGGTAGCTGGGTGAAATCTAGGCGCAGTAAGCTGGGTTATGCCATTTGAATTGTCAAACTCATTGCCGCTAGGCACCTTGCTGATCCTGCTCATCGGGGTGTTTCTGGTCGCAGTGTTGTATTCATCCGTTGGGCACGCGGGTGCTTCGGGGTACATCGCGGTGATGTCGCTACTGAGTTTTGCACCGGCGGTTATCAAACCCAGCGCACTGGCGCTGAATGTTTTGGTGGCCTCTATTGCTACTTGGCAGTTTTACCGGGCGGGGCATTTCGGTTGGCGGCTGTTTTGGCCATTTGCATTGTTGGCTGTGCCATTGGCATTTATTGGCGGGTACATCGTTCTACCCACGCAAGGCTTCAAGATTTTGATGGGTGTGGTGCTGGTGTATTCGGCCCTGCGCCTGGTTTTGCCGGCCAGTGCAGAAAAACCCAGCGTGCCGCCGCCACTGCCGGTTGCGATGGGTGTTGGCGCAGGCATAGGCTTGTTGTCAGGCCTGACCGGTACTGGGGGCGGCATTTTCCTGACGCCACTGCTGTTGTTTTTGGGCTGGGCCAAAGCGAAACAGGCGGCCGCTGTTTCAGCGGCATTTATTTTGCTGAACTCCGTGGCTGGGCTGTTGGGCAACCTGAGCAGCTCGGGCAAATTGCCAGACTTTTTGCTGCCGTTGTTGGTGGTTGCCGGTGCAGGCGGTTACCTGGGTTCGCGTATGGGCAGCAACCGTTTCCCCGCTGCATTGATCAAAAAATTCCTGGCGTTGGTGTTGCTGGTAGCAGGGGTGAAATTTTTGCTGACTTAGCGGGTTTTGCGCCGCGCTGCGGCATTTGACTCACGCCTTGGCCACCGCTTCCGGATTCAAAGCCGTCAAGGCCTTGCCTTGCAGCAGATAACCGATCAGGTTATCTGCCGCCAGATGCGCCATGGCCTTGCGGGTGGGAATGGAGGCGCTGGCGATGTGCGGGGTGAGAACCACGTTGGGCACGGTGAGCAAATCGGGGTGTACGGCCGGTTCGCCTTCGTACACGTCCAGCCCGGCAGCGGCGATGGTCTTGTTGCGCAGAGCTGCAGCCAAAGCCGCG
>JANOWY010000138.1:0-3227 GCA_031418135.1 Rhodoferax sp.
GCTTTGGGTAGATTTGTCACTGCCTGCCAGCAGCAAAATGACCTGGCCTGCGCGCTTTCCGTAGTACACCCGCCAACCGGGTCCGTGATCGATGCGCAATTCATTCAGCCCATCCCCAAGCGCCTTGCTGTCACCCATCAGCCCCAACTCCAACCGGATCAACCGTGCTGCGATTGCTGCGCGTGTTGCCACATCCATTAGAGTTTCGAGCCACCCACCAAACAGATCGCGACCGTCTTCGTCTGTGTAGTGCACCAAGGTATGACGTATTGGCTCAGGCATGCCCGATTTTATCTTATAAGCGACAATATTTCAACCGGGGGTCGCCGCTCGACAGAGCAGAGCGGGCCGTTGGCCTGCGCGTAGCTGAGAATTCTTCAAGCCGCCAAAAACGGATAGTCCGTATACCCTTCCGCCGCCACCCACCGTAAAACGTCGCGCGGTTGCCTTCGTTCAGCGCGGTGCTTTCGCGCAGGTGGCGGGTGATATCCACTCGCCTTGAGAGCGGCATCCACAGCGCCTTTCAGTATTGGCCTACATCCAAATCATTCGTGATCTGTTGCGGCCACTGCGTCAGACATGTGTCTGTCGCTCCAGCCAATCCGACACACGGTGCCCGCTTGACAAATACCAATCGGGGCGGGTTTGTGTCGCACCGGCACTCGTGTCGTAGGCCGCGGCCAAGCGGGTGATGCATTCAAAGGCAAAGTTGACGAAGGCGCGTACTTTAGGCGATTCGCGCTGAGCGGGCTCGAAGTAGAGTGCGACAGGGGCCGCATCCAACATCATCCAATCCAGCAAGGCTGGCGTGAGGGTGCCATTTTGCAAAAAGTGGTGTTCCACCACGGCCGATACCCGCAGCACGCCGCCGTCCATCAAGGCCAAGTCCCGCAGGTGGTTGCGGTGGTTGGCGTGCATCCAGCCTTTGACGGCAACATCGACGGCTTCTTTGTCTTTTTGAAAACGCCAGACGTCCAACAGCTTGCCGTAAGGGTTGCGGTAGCACAGGCATGTGTGATTCGCCAATTCAGAGGGGTGGGCTGGAAACCCGTGTTTTGCCCAATAAGCGGGTGTTGCGACGGGATAGTTTCGCAGGCTGGGCAGCTCCCGCTTGACCCAATGATCGGCATCAAACCAGCCTTGCACCACCAGAACATCACATTCTTTGGCTGCAGGCTCGTTTAAATGCATCACCGAGCGCAGATCAATCGATAAATCTGGAAAGGCGGCGTGAAAACTGGGTAGTTCGGGGACTAAGCACTGCTGCACCACAAAGTTGGTGCCGCCTACCACCAGCGTACCTGTGGGCTTGTCGCGGCTTTGTTTCAATAACTCGTCCGCGGCCGCCAAGCGCTGCACGCTGGGCTCGCACTGCTCGGCGTAATGTGCACCGTCCACCGTGAGACTGAGGCCTTTGGCGCTGCGCACAAAGAGCTTGGTCCCCAGATGCACCTCTAAAGCATCGATGGCTTTGGCGGCGGCTTGCACGCTGACGCCATGCGTTCGAGCGGCGGCAGAGAGGCTGCCAAACTTAATGGCGGCTAAAAAATATTCGAGTGCGCGAAGCTTGTCCATGGGAGTCCTTCATTGCAGCTGGTTTCAACCTTTGGTTCATTCCCACGCGCACCTGTGGTTCGCATAATTGAGGTGTGCACAAAACGGTAGCGTAGCCGGGCGCTTCCACCCACCACGATGTACAGCCGCGATATCGATTGCATTGTCATCGTATTTGTAACTTGTTTTTTAAACACTGTTCAGGAGTCACCATCATGAAATACCGTAAGCCCGCCTTCGTGGTCAATGCCTTTGCTTTGCTAGCAGCGCTTGCCTTGGCTACGCCACTCGCCAAGTCTCAAACTGAAGCCAACTACCCAAGCAAAACCATTCGCTTGGTTGTACCTTTGGCCGCTGGCGGGCCCTCCGACGCGGCTGCACGCGCCGTAGCCCGGGCGCTAGCGCCCAAGCTGGGCGCTGAAATGATCGTCGAGAACAAACCGGGCGCAAACGGCGCCATTGGCGCCAGCTCCGTTCTGGCCGCTCCCGCCGATGGTTATACCTTGCTGTTTGCGCCGCTCTCTATTGCGGGCCTGCCCGCCACCATGAAGAAGCCGCCCTTTGCGTCGATTACGGATTCATCTGTCGTTGGCACTGTGCACGGCAACACGATCTGCGTCTTTGCGCATCCTTCGCTACCCGTTACGACCCTCAAGAGTTTGGTGGATTACGCCAAAGCCAACCCAGGCAAGCTCTCGTACGGCTCTAGTTCGTTGGGCGAGTACTTGGTGATGTCGCACTTGATTAAAGCCACAAGCGCTGATTTGGTACGCATCCCCTACAAAGGCAGCGCACAAATGATGCCCGATTTTCTGGAAGGACGCATCAATGTGGCCGCCATCCCTGTGCGGGCTGGAGCGGCACACGCCAAGGCTGGCAAACTCAAAGCCGTGGGCTGCGCATCCGACAAGCGGGTGTCGGCGCTGCCGGACACGCCCACGCTGGCAGAAGGCGGACTGCGCGGGATTCCTACCGCCACGGGACATGTGATCGTTGCACCGTCCAAAACGCCCGCCGCGATTGTTGAGCGCTTGTCTGCGGCACTGGTCAGTGTGTTTGAGGCACCTGCGCTGCGTAATGAGATGGAGCAACTGCAGCTCTACGGTGACGTACTGGGACCCATCGCGACTGTGGCGCTGATGCGCGAGACTGAAAAAGTCTGGCAGCAGTTTGTGCGCGATGCAGGGATTGAGCTTGAGTGACAGCCGTTTTCCCAGCTCAAAAACAGTCATCCCCGCGCAGGCGGGGATCCATTTCCCCCTAAAAACCCTTGCTTCTACAGGACCATGGATTCCCGCCTGCGCGGGAATGACGCGTTTGTAGAAACTCTTTCATGAAAGCGCACTATGTTTAAACCCGACACCCATCAACTTGCCAATGCCCGCCAGGTGATCGACCTCATCAATGGTGGATGGACGACTCAAGTTCTCGGCACCGCCGTTCGTTTGAAACTTGCCGACCTCATTGCGCAGGGCAAGACCAACATATCCAAGCTTGCTATCGCAGCCGATTGCTCGCAAAGCGCGTTGCGCCGCCTGATGCAGGGCCTGAGCGCACTTGGGATGCTGCAGATCGACTCAAACGGGCACTTCACGCTCACTGAGAGTGGCGAACTGCTACGAAGTGACACGTCCTTCAACGTTCATGGCCATGCCCTTTGGTGGGCTGAGCAT
>JANOWY010000139.1:0-3119 GCA_031418135.1 Rhodoferax sp.
GCCCCGATCAGTTTGCCAAAACGTTTGGCCACCTCTTCGTAGTTCTTGAAGTACGTGCTTTTGAAACGCACCGACGCAGCCGCGTGCAGGGGCGGCAGCAGGTATTGCTCGTGAATGTCTTCCAGGATGCCGGGCACACCGGTGGAGAGTGAGTTGTTCAGCAAGATGGTGCAGGGGTCAAAATCTTTCAGACCCAGGCGGCCACGGCCACCACCCTTTTTGCGGATGACCGGCTCCAGCGTGACGGTTTCACCGCCGGGCAACTCGACCGTGGTGTTTTTCTTGATGGCCGGGTCGATGGAGCCCACACGCACATTCAAGCCAGCCATGCGGAAAATCTTCTGCAATTGCGCCACATTGGAGAGGTAAAACGTGCACTGCGGTTTGTTTTCAGGAATCAGCAAAAGGTTGCGCGCTTCAGGGCAAATTTTCTCGATCGCCGCCATGGCCGCCTGCACCGCCAGCGGCAGCATGGGCGCCGTGAGGTTGTGCCAGCCGCCGGGGAACAAATCGGTATCGACTGGAGCCAGCTTGAAACCGGCATTGCGGATGTCAACGGCGCTGTAAAAAGGCGGCGTGTGCTCCATCCATTCGAGCCGGAACCAGCGCTCGATGGAGCTCACGGAATCAAGCAAGCGCTGCTCCAGTTCATTGATGGGGCCAGTGAGTGCAGTAACCAGATGGGGAACCATGAGTTAACCTATTTATTTTAATTTTTATAATTATTTAAATATAAATACATAATTATTACTATATTAATAGTAGCTAATAGTGCAATTAATATGAGAATAATCTGCTATTTTTTTAAACGGGAATTTGTAAAAATAGATAATTGACTAATTTTAGGCTGCAAGGGCTTCTGCCCACGGTCGGACCAGGCTGTACGGCCCTGCCGTGTCAACCGCGCAACTCACCCTGGCCTAACACCACGTATTTGAGTGAGGTCAGCCCTTGGATGCCGACCGGCCCACGCGCGTGGAACTTGTCGGTGCTGATGCCGATTTCAGCCCCCAGGCCAAATTCGAAGCCATCAGCAAAACGGGTGCTGCAGTTGACCATCACGCTGGCTGAATCCACCTCGCGCAAGAAGGCCTGGGCGTGCATGTGGTCGCGCGTGATGATGGCATCGGTGTGGTGGCTGCTGTACTGGTTGATATGGGCAATGGCGGCATCCAGCCCGTCCACCACCTTGATGCTGATGATGGCAGCCAGGTATTCCTCATACCAATCTTGCTCAATCGCCGCCTGAATGTTGGCATCTGGCACCGCCTCCAATATGCGTTGTGCCTCTTCATCGCAGCGCATCTCCACCCCTTTGGCAGCATAAATAGCAGCAATTTTAGGCAAAAACGCTACAGCCACGCCCCGCGCCACCAGCAGACCTTCAGCGGCATTGCAAGGGCTGAACTTGTTGGTTTTGGCGTTGTCGGCCACGGCCACAGCCATCTCCACGTCACAGGGGTCATCGACATAGACATGGCAATTGCCATCCAGGTGTTTGATGACGGGCACCTTGGCATCGCGGCTGATGCGCTCGATCAGCTCTTTGCCGCCGCGCGGAATGATCACATCGACATATTGCGGCAGGGTGATAAGCCGACCCACCACTTCACGGTCAGTAGTCTGCACCAGCTGCACGGCATCCATCGGCAAACCGCAGGCCTGCAAGGCCAACTGCACCAGCTCAGCCAGCGCCCGGTTGGATTCAATCGCTTCGGAGCCACCGCGCAGAATGCAAGCATTGCCACTTTTGATGGACAGGCTGGCCGCTTCAATCGTCACATTGGGGCGGCTCTCGTAAATCATGCCAAACACGCCAATCGGCACCCGCATTTGCCCCACCCGGATGCCGCTGGGCTGCTGCTTCATGCCGATGATTTCGCCAATCACATCGGGCATGGCCGCCAATTGTTCACACCCCAAGGCGCAAGTTTCAATCACTTTGGCGGAGAGCTTGAGCCGGTCGACCAATGGTGCGGCCAATCCGGCTGCCACCGCCCGGCTGATGTCTTTGGCGTTTTCCGATTGCAGGCGCTCACCATTGGCACGCAGCAGCTCGGCCAAGGTCCTCAATGCCTCATTTTTTGAAGCAGTGGATGCTTTTGCCATTAGGGCTGAAGCCGCTTTTGCCTGCATGCCCAAGGTTTGGGTGTAGTCCGCCAGATCGGGCACTGCTACGCTCTGAATTTGGCTGGTATCTGCAGATGAATAAAGCGCGTCCATTCCCGCATTTTCCCCCAAATCCGGCAAGAACGGTGACCCGCCGTCGCTAGGTCTGTCCGGCCCGCGGCATGCAGGCGCGGCACACCTGCATCGCCAATTGATGCAAGGCTGCCCATGGTTGGGTTGGCCAGCCCGGTTGTTTGAGGCCTTTGACAATGCCATCCACCACATGCGCCCCCTGCAACAAGCGCGCGACCTGCTGGTCGGTGAGGCGCGGCAATACGCGCTCAAACAGGCGCTCCTTCACGCCCCAGACGCGCTGCTCGCGCAAGGCCATGGGCAAGGGACGGCCCTGGCCCATTGCGTCTTTGATGCGCTTCAAGACTCGTATGTCTTCCGACAGTGCCCAATGCACCAACACCTCGGCCTCGCCCTCCGCCCGCAAGCCCTCCAGCATGCGTTGCACGCGTTGCGGCTGCCCGGCCAATACCGCTTCCGCCAGCTTGTACACGTCGTACCGGGCCACATTCAGCACTGCTGATTCGACCTGGTCAAAACTCAAGGTCGTCATCGCGCCACCGGGGAGCGGGGTAACCTCCTCGGGGGGGAGCGAACCACGCGCAGCGGGAAGCGTAGAGGCGATATCGAGCGCCGATGGGCCGCCCTGAGGCGCGAGGGCCCCCTCGGAGGGCAGCGAACCACGCACAGCGGGGAGCGTGGGGGCGATATACAGCAGTGCGAGTTTGCGGATTTCCTGGTGCGCGGCGAGCAGATTGCCCTCGACCCGATCCGCAAAAAACTGCAAGGTGCGCTGGCCCTCCTCGCCATCGGCCACGCGCAGGCGCTCCAGCGCCAAGCGCTGGGCAATCCACTGCGGCAGGGCGTTTCGCTCCACGGGCTCTACGCCCAAGGTGATGCCGTGGCCTTCCAGCGCAGCAAACCAAGCGCTGCTTTTG
>JANOWY010000140.1:0-6246 GCA_031418135.1 Rhodoferax sp.
TACATAGCTGGTTTTTTTGCTGACGGAACCGGCCACCTTGGCACCTGCCGCTTCGAGCAGGTCTTTGGCTTCATCGCGCCCCAGGGTGGGCAAGGTGCCGGTGATGACGAAGGTTTTGCCCGCCAATGGCTGCGGTGTTTGTGCAACGGGTTCGCCTTCTTCCCAGGTGATGCCGCAGGCACGCAGCTGCTCCACCACTTCGCGGTTGTGCGCCTGGGCAAAAAAGGTGAAAAGACTTTTGGCAACGATGGGGCCAACATCGGCCACTTGCACCAGTTGCTCTTCCGCTGCCGCCATGATGCTGTCGATCTTGCCAAAATGTTTTGCCAAGGCTTTCGCCGTTGCTTCACCCACATGACGAATACCCAAACCATACAGAAAACGCGGCAAGGTTGTTTGTTTGGACTTTTCCAGCGCATCAACAATGTTTTGGGCCGATTTGTCGGCCATGCGGTCAAGCCCGGCCAGTGCCACCAAACCCAGGCGATACAAATCGGGCAAGGTTTTGACAACACCTTCGTCCACCAGCTGGTCTACCAGTTTTTCACCCAGGCCCTCGACTTCCACAGCGCGCCGCTGTGCAAAATGCAAAATCGCCTGTTTGCGTTGTGACGAGCAAAACAGGCCACCGGTGCAGCGGTAGTCGGCCTCGCCCTCTTCGCGCACAGCAGCGCTGCCGCATACCGGGCAGATGCGGGGCATGGTGAAAACCAGTGCCTCTGGCATGCGTTTTTCCAGCAAGACCGACACCACTTCCGGAATGACATCGCCCGCGCGGCGCACGATCACGGTGTCGCCCACCCGCACATCTTTGCGGCGGGCTTCGTCTTCGTTGTGCAAAGTGGCATTGGTGACGGTGACACCGCCCACAAAAACCGGTGCCAGTTTGGCCACCGGCGTGAGTTTGCCAGTGCGGCCCACCTGCACGTCGATGGCTTCAACGGTTGTCAGTTGTTCCTGGGCTGGGTACTTGTGGGCGACCGCCCAGCGCGGTTCACGGGTTATAAATCCGAGTTGACGCTGTGTTGCCAAGCTGTTGACTTTGTACACCACGCCGTCGATGTCAAAACCCAATTGGTCTCGCAACGCACCGATGCGGACATGAAAACCAATCAGTTCGCCTGCTCCTTGGGCCAAAGAGACCAGATCCGAGACCGGGAAACCCCAGTGCCGCAGCGCCGTCAGCATCTCAAAATGAGTGGCAAAGTCAGGCCCACCGTCTTGCAACGACGTTACGTCGCCCAATCCATAGGCAAAAAAACTCAAAGGACGCTGCGCGGCAATGGCCGGGTCTAGCTGGCGCACGGCACCAGCGGCCGCGTTGCGCGGATTGACAAAGGTTTTTTCGCCCTTGGCACCCTGTGCAATTTTGCTGCGTTGGCGGTCATTCAGCGCCTCAAAATCATCCCGGCGCATGTACACCTCGCCCCTGACCTCCAGAACGGTGGGGGCCTGGGCTTTCAGCCGCAGCGGGATTTGGCCGATGGTGCGAATATTTTGGGTGACGTCTTCTCCGTATTCACCGTCGCCCCGGGTTGCCGCCTGCACCAATACGCCGTTCTCATAGCGTAGGCTCATGGCCAGGCCATCAAATTTGGGTTCGGCCACGTATTCCACTGGCGCACTGGTTTCCGGCAAATCCAGTTCACGCCGAATGCGGGCGTCAAAATTTTCAGCGCCGCTGGCCTGAGTGTCGGTTTCAGTGCGGATGCTCAACATGGGCACCACGTGGCGCACTGAGGCAAATTGATCCAGTGGTTTGCCGCCAACCCGCCGGGTTGGCGAGTCGTCAGATATCAGTTCGGGGTGATCAGCTTCGAGCCGTTGCAGCGCCTGAAACAAGCAGTCGTATTCGGCATCGGGAATTTCGGGCGCGTCCAGCACGTAGTACTGGTGCGCATGGTGATGCAACTGTGCTCGCAAGGCCGATGATTTGGCTTGCCACGGGGGCACCACGTCGCCGGAATCGCCCTGGGCCATCACGTCAGGAAAACAGCCGACGCGCCAGGGGTGAACCGGCAGAAAAATCCCGCGCGTCCAGCGTGTCATAGAGGGTTTCCAGTTCAGAGCCAATGACATCCATGGCATCCGTCGGCAGCGGCTGGCCGTTGTCATCGGTCACCACGCCATCCATGGCCAAGGCCAGGGCCCGGGCTACTTCACGCATCTGGACAAACGGCCGCTCCGCGCGGGCAACCTGGGGCACGTCCAGGCCCAAAGCCAGCTCACGAATCGCAGTTTGGTTGGGGTCATCGGCCAGCGCCGCTTGCGCGTCAAACTCCAGCGTCAAAATGGGCGCAGCGGCAACACCCAGCCCGGGCAGCACCATACGGCCCGGCATCACGCCGTTGACAAAACCCAGCCGCGCAGCATGCTGGGCGATGAAGCCCGGGCTCCAGGCCGCCTGGCTTGCCCGCAGCGTGAAACCCAACTGCGCATCGTGTTCACTGGCAAAGGTGTCCAGCTCTTTGGCACGCAGGATTTCATGGCGCATTTCCGGGAATTCAACGCCGGCGTTGAGTGCATCGGCAAACGCTTGGGCTTTCACTACAAATTCAGAATATTCAATGTCTTTGAGGGCACCCATCCGGTTGGCCAGTTGCACACCAGCCTGTAGGGCACTGTAGCGTTGCCCAGCCGCAGCAGGTTCCCATTCGCCGTTGTCGGCCCGCAGGGCTTCCACTGAAAAGGGTTTGCTGCCAACGCGCCGGGTGGCGGGCATGGCAGCCAAAATCGCATCGCCGGAAACCGGTGCATCCAGGCTGATGGGTGCGATCACGTCGACCAGTGCATCCAGCGGCGGCACCTTTGCCACCGGGGGCACAGCAAACGCGCCAGCGCCAAAACTGCCATCCAGGCTGGGTTCGATCAGTTCGCCAGAGGCCTTGGTGCCATCAGCAGCCAGGCCATCCGAACCAGTCGCAGGCGTTTGCGGTTCGGCTTGCCGTGGCGTGTTTTTGCGGGAGGTCCAAGCGCCGTGCGCGACAACGGCGGCCAGCACCAGCCCGCCCGCCACCGCCAGGGAGAGTTGGAGATTGCTCAGCGCCATGGGTTGGTCATGCCTTTCAGACTTCCGACAGCGTGACGGCCGATTCCATATCGACCGCCACGATGCGGCTCACGCCTTGCTCCTGCATCGTCACGCCGATCAATTGGCCGGCCATTTCCATGGCAATTTTGTTGTGGCTGATGAAGAGAAACTGGGTATCGCGGCTCATGCTGGTGACAAGTTTCGCATACCGTTCGGTGTTGGCATCGTCCAGCGGGGCATCAACCTCATCGAGCAGGCAAAACGGTGCCGGGTTCAGCTGAAAAATGGCGAACACCAGTGCGATGGCGGTCAGGGCTTTTTCGCCGCCCGAGAGTAAATGAATGGTCTGGTTCTTTTTGCCCGGCGGCTGGGCAATCACCTGCACGCCGGAATCGAGGATTTCTTCGCCGGTCATCACCAGACGGGCATTGCCCCCGCCAAACAGTTCCGGGAACATCTTGCCAAAATGTTCGTTCACGGTGTTGAAGGTGCCTGAGAGCAACTCCCGGGTTTCACCGTCGATCTTCTTGATGGCGTCTTCCAGCGTGGTCATGGCCTCGGTCAGATCGGCGGTTTGCGCGTCCAGAAACTGCTTGCGTTCACGGGCCGCGGTGAGTTCATCCAAAGCGGCGAGGTTGACGGCTCCCAATGCCGCGATGTCGCGGTTCAGGCGGTCGATCTCAGCCTGCATGCCGGCCAAGCGCACTTTGCCATCGGCAACCGATGCCGCAAGCGATTCCAGATCAGCCTGCGCATTCGCCAGCAGTTGTTCGTATTGCTCAAACCCGAGCCGTGCGGCCTGTTCCTTCAGCTGGAATTCCGTGATGCGCTGGCGCAGCGGATCCAGCTCGCGTTCGAGTTGCAGGCGGCGCTCGTCACTGGCGCGCAGTTTGGCGGTCAGGTCATCGTATTCACTTCGGCGGGCACCCAAATGCTGCTCACGCTCCAGTTTGAGCGCCAAGGCTGATTGCAAACCCGCCTGTGCCGCCGCGTCTGTCAGGCGGCCCAGCTCATCGTGGGCGCGGCCTTGTTCGTCGCTCAAGTCTTGCACCTGCTGCTGCGCGGTGTGCACCGTGCGTGCCAGCTCGGCCCGGCGCACTTCAATGCTGCGCAACGAAAACGTGGCCTCTTGAGCCTGGCGCTCTAGTTGCCGCATCTGCTCGCGGCCCGCGCTCAAGTTGCGCTCCGCGTCTATCACCCGTTCGTCCAGTTGTGCGTGGCGCTCCTGGGTGTCGGCCAGTTGCATGTCCAGCGCTTCAAAACGGCCTTCGGCGGTGACCCGGCGTTCTTGCAGGGTTTCGAGTTGGGCTTCAACTTCGGCTTGATCGGCCTCGATTTGTTGGCTGCGGGCACGGAACTGCTCGGCCATTTGCGCCAGGCGCATGGCTTCCATCGACACCTGATGCGCCCGCTGTTGCACCTCACTGGCTTCACGGCGGGCCACCACCAATTGGGTGGCAGCCTCGGCATAGGCCGCTTCACAACGCACCAACACAGAACGCGCCTCTTCGCTGATCAGCGCCTGGGCACGGACCTGTTTTTCCAGGTTTTCGATCTCCTGCGCACGGGCCAGCAAACCCGCCTGTTCTGAGTCTTGTGCGTAAAAACTGACACTGTGGGCGTTGACCGCATGACCGGTTTGAAGGTAAATCGTCTGCCCCAATGCCAACTGCGCGCGCTTTTGCAACGCCTCTTCCATGCTGGCGGCGGTGAAACAAGTTTGCAGCCAGTCGGCCAGCACGGCACGTTGCCCGGCATCATGGATCTGCAACAGGTCTACCAAGGGCCGCAATCCGTGCACAAGCGGGGCACCTGTTGCTGCTGCGGGGTTGCCACCACCGGCAAGCGGTGGGCTGAAAAAGGCCAGTTTGGCGGGCGGCGCATCGTGCCCGCTGCTGCCCAAAAAGCCGCGCACCATGTCGAGCCGCGACACCTCTAAAGCACTCAGGCGCTCGCGCAAGGCGGCTTCCAGGGCGTTTTCCCAGCCTTGTTCAATGTGCAGGCGACTCCACAGGCCCTGCATGCCTTCGAGCCCATGCTTGGCCAGCCACGGTTGCAGTTTGCCATCGACCCGCACCTTCTCTTGCAGCAGCTTGAGCGCATCGAGTCGGGCCCGCAATTGGGCCAGCCGGGTGGCCTCGGTGCCGGCGGCTTGTTGTTGCGCCTGCCTTGCCACATCGAGCTGTGGCACCCGGTCTTGCAAATCATGAAATCGCGCCTCGGCCACTTCCTGCGCCTCTTGGGCCTGTTCAGACTGCGCTTGCAATTCAGCCAGACGGGCTTCGTCCACCGCGGCCAAAGCATTGCGATCCAGCCGCAGTTTTTCAACCCGGGTTTGCAATTGGCGCGACTGCTCCTCAATGTTGCGCTGGTCGGCCGCCAGCACCTGGATTTGTTGCTGCACCAGGCCAACGGCGCTGCGCTGCGCGTTGGCATCTGCCTGGGCCGCGCGCAAGGCGTCTTCCAGGGCGGGCAGGGTTTCAGCCTGTTCTTCAACCCGCGCGGCCAATACACCGGTATCGGTCTCGCCCTGCTCGGCCTGCTGGGCCAGGCGTTCAATTTCATCTTGCGCGTCTTGCTGTCGGCTCGCCCATTGCGCCACTTGTTCTTTCAGCGTGGCCAGGCGTTGCACCACACGTTGGCGGCCTTCCACCACAAAACGTATTTCGGCCTCAAGCCGCCCGACTTCAGTGCTGGCCTCATACAACAAGCCCTGCGACTGGTTGACCTGCGCTCCTGCCGCGTAGTGCGCCTGGCGCACGTTTTCCAGGTCTGCCTCGACGCTGCGCAAATCGGTTGTGCGGCCTTCCAGCGCATTGACTGCTGCGCTGGCTTCTTGTTTCACTTTGTCTTGTTCGGCCAGCGCTTCGGCGCGTTTCAAAAACCACTGTTGCTGCTGCTTGAGCGTGACATCGGCATTGAGCGCGTTGAACTTTTGCGCGACTTCAGCCTGTTTCTCCAGCTTGTCGAGGTTCGCATCCAGCTCGCGCAAGATGTCGCTCACACGGGTGAGATTTTCGCGCGTGTCGTGCAGGCGGTTTTCGGTCTCGCGCCTGCGCTCTTTGTATTTCGAAACGCCAGCGGCTTCTTCCAAAAACAGGCGCAGCTCTTCAGGTTTGCTTTCGATGATGCGGCTGATGGTGCCCTGGCCAATGATGGCGTAGGCACGTGGCCCGAGGCCCGTGCCCAAAAACACATCCTGCACGTCGCGCCTG
>JANOWY010000141.1:0-2498 GCA_031418135.1 Rhodoferax sp.
TCACCTGCACGGGCATGAGTTTTTGATCACCGGAACCGACGGCGGCCCTACGCCCAAAAGCACGCGTTGGTATGAGGTGACGACCGACGTAGCCGTGGGGCAGATGCGGCAGATCGAGTTTCTGGCCGACGAGGAGGGCGATTGGGCCTTCCACTGCCACAAGAGCCACCACACCATGAACCCGATGGGCCACACCGTGCCCAACATGATTGGCGTGGACCACCGCGGCCTGGTCAAAAAAATACAAAAACTGGTGCCCGACTATATGGTGATGGGTGAACGGGGCATGGCCGATATGGGTGAGATGGAGATGCCCTTGCCTGAGCAAACCTTGCCGATGATGACCGGTACTGGCCCTTATGGCCCAGTGGAAATGGGCGGCATGTTCACCACGCTCAAGGTGCGCAAAGACCAAAAGCCGGGTGACTACAAAGACCCTGGCTGGTTCAAGCAGCAGCCCGGAACCCAGGCCTTTGAATGGACCGGCAACCTGCCCGAGCCAGCCCGCTTTAAAGCTGAAACCGCCAACAACGGTTTGGTGACCGGCTTGCACAACCCCGAGACCGGTGCCGAACTAACGAAGCCCGTGGAGCTCAAGGTGCGCAAGCCCATGGGCAACATGAAGCATTGAACGTTTATTTACCGAAAGGATTTCCATGAATATTTTCACCACCACCTTTGTAGCAATGTGTATCGCTGGCGGCGCCATGGCTGCGATGGCGCATGGCGACGACCCAGTCAAGAAACCGGTGTTAGTCAAAAAGGAGCAAAAGGAATGGGGCATGGCAGGCGATGCCAAAGCAGTCAAACAAACCATCAACCTGATCATGTCAGACACCATGCGCTTCACGCCCGACAAAATCGAGGTGAAGCAGGGTGACACCGTCAAACTTGTGTTGAAAAACACCGGTTCCCAACTGCATGAACTGGTAATCGGCACCCAAAAAGAGCTTGAGGAACATGCGGCGCTGATGCTCAAGTTTCCCAAGATGGAGCACGATGAGCCCTACATGGCACACGTTGCGCCAGGCAAAACCGGTCAGATCATCTGGACGTTCAACAAACCGGGTGATTTTGATTTTGCCTGTCTCATTGCAGGACATTACCAGGCGGGCATGGTCGGCAAGATCAAAGTAGTTGCCGTCCAGCGGAATTGACGTGCATTTTGGGAACCAGCACCCTTTTTGCTGCACTGCGTGTCCTCGAAAACGGCAACACGCGCGTTTATCAATCTAATTCTTGAAAGGAATAACACCATGAAATTTTTTACCCTTGCTCTTTTGTCCACCCTGCTGACCATGGGTGCCTTGGCTCAAACCACGACCGCCAAAGACGTGGCAGAAGCCGAGGTTCGGAAAATTGACAAAGATGCCAAGAAAATCACCTTGAAGCATGGCCCGATCAAGAACCTGGATATGCCCGGTATGACCATGGTGTTTCAGGTCAAAGACATTGCCTTGATCGACAAGCTGGCCGTTGGCGACAAAATCATGTTCACGGCTGAGCAGCAGCAGGGTGCTTTCGTCGTGACGGGGGCGGAAAAGGTAACGCCAAAATGAACGACTGGTTACCTTGCCTTTACGCCACCACACTCATTGGCGCCGGTACAGTTGCCGCGGCGATCTTGGGTTTTATGGCTGGCCGGATGCGCGAGCAATTGGCCTTGCTCGAAATATTTCGCCCTGAAAGCTGACAGTTTGCCTGGGTGCGGCGGCATTTCGCTTGGTACGCAAACGCACAGACCTCGCGCATCGTTACTCTGATGATGGTTTACCGGATATCTGGTGAAATCACAGGGGTCAAAAGATGCAAAGACGGCAAATGTTTCAGATCGCGGGTGTGGCCGCAGTGGCGGGGGCCGGCGGTGTCGGCTGGTTGTATTACGGTTCGCGCCGTTTCGCCCGCCTGGCGGGCGGCCGGTTCCGACCATATCCATTCGACCCGGTTGCTGCTGAAAACTTTCAGCAAAAGCTCTTTGTTCCGGGCGCCAGTGGGCCGTTTGGCGTGCTGGATGTCAATGGGCCACTGAAGATACGCGCCACGGCAGCTAGCTTCTCCCTGTTGCCTGGCAAGGAGTCACCCTTCATGCTGTACCAGACCGAGCACGCCGGCAAAGCCTTTCAGAACCCGATCCTGGGCATTGAGAGTGGCACAAAGTTCACTGCAAGCCTGGACAACGCTTTGAAAGAGCCGACCCTGATCCATTGGCACGGCCTGCATGTGCCCGCCAATATGGATGGCCACCCGGTGAACACACTGGCACCCGGAGCGCGCTACGACTACGACTTCACCGTGCGAAACCGAAGCGGCACCTATTGGTACCACACGCACTCGCATGGCTTGACTGCCTCGCAGGCCTACAACGGCCTGGCCAGTTTCTTTTTGGTGGACGATGACGACGAGCGCAAATTGACCAAGGCGCTTGATCTGAAACTGGGTGCGACCGACTTGCCGTTGGTGATCCAGGACAAGCAGTTTGACCCGCAGGGCAAATTGCG
>JANOWY010000142.1:0-2251 GCA_031418135.1 Rhodoferax sp.
CCGGCTTTTTGCAGCACACGGGGTTTGTTGCCATGAACCCCAGCAACCACGCGACCAGCCATTACGACTACTTCAAAGACCTGATCAAGGGCGACGACGCCAGCACCGAAGCGCACCGCAAGTTCTACGACGAGTACAACGCCGTGCTCGATATGGACGCCGATTTTTACCTCGACACCATCCGTGTTGTTTTCCAGGATTTCTGCCTGGTCAACGGCACCTGGGAAGTCAAAGGAGTCAATGGCAAAACGGAGCCTGTGCGCCCTGAAGACATTGAAACCACAGCGCTTTTAAGCGTGGAAGGCGAGTTGGACGACATCTCGGGCAGCGGCCAAACCCAGGCCGTGCACGCCCTGTGCAGCGGCGTACCTGAAGCACGCAAACACCACTACGAAGCCGTGGGTGCAGGCCACTACGGCATCTTCTCGGGCCGCCGCTGGCGTGACATGGTGTACCCAAAAGTCAAAGAATTTATATTAATCAATAACAATGCTTCAAAAAAACAAGGTATTGTTCATGAAGAAATTGCACAGTCAGCTACAGAAGTAGCAGAAAAAACGGTCGTTAAAGAGACTAAATCAGTGCAAAAACCATTGATTAATGCAATTCAGAAGACCATTCCAATGCCGGCCCAGAAGCCTGCGGTGAAGTCAATACAAAAGGCAGTTGCAAAGCCGGTTGCAAAACCGGCAGCAAAGCCTGTTCAAAAACCGGTTCAAAAAGCAAAAGCCAAACGCTAGTCAGGGCATTTTGAAGGGCACCCCAGTGCTTGCGCCAGCCGACATGACGGTTGCACAGCGCTTGCTGGCCGCCCTGCCCCAAACCCAGTGCACGCGATGCGGTTACCCCGATTGCGCGGCCTACGCGCAGGCCATCGCCGTTGAAGCCGCGCCCATTAACCAGTGCCCGCCTGGGGGCGCTGAAGGCATCCAGCGGCTTGCCGACATCATGCGGCAAACCAGCCAAGATGCGCCGCCCCATGGCGCCCCGCTGAATCCATCGCCAAGTCTGGCTCCGAATCTGGTACTCAACCCCGCCAACGGCACCGAAGGCCCCCGTGCCGTCGCCGTCATTGACGAAAACTGGTGCATCGGCTGCACCCTGTGCATAGACATCTGCCCCACCGACGCCATTTTGGGCAGCAACAAACTCATGCACACCGTGATGGAGCCGTATTGCACGGGCTGCGAGTTGTGCCTGCCAGTTTGCCCGGTCGATTGCATTGTGATGGAAAACGCGAACGCCAACGGCGCGCAAGCCCCCACCGGCTGGGCCGCGTGGTCACAACCGCTGGCCGACCAGGCCCGCCAGCGCTACGCGTTCCGCAGCATCCGCTTGGCCGCTAAATCCGCCACCAAGGCCGCCCAAACCGTGACAGACCTGGAAGCAACCCTGGCCGACCTGCCCGACCATTCACGCATTGAAGACCCGGCGCTGCTGGAAAAAAAGCGTTCTGTGGTTGAAGGCGCGCTGGCGCGGGCTAGACTCAAAAGCAGCCCCGCCCGCCCAGCTCCGTGATATTTTTTGCCGCCAAAAGACCGGCATTGCGCCAACATATTTGGCTACAAACCTGTTCCCATTGACCGCCCAGCCTGGCTTTACAGCCACGGGTCATCATCCGTACCGCCAAAGGTACTGAGTAAAAAATCCAGAAAACCCCGTGTGCGGGCGGGCATGTACTTGCGGCTGGGGACGGCGGCATAAAGTGTCAGCGTTACGCCGCACCAATCAGGCAACACCCTGACCAGGCGCCCTTCGCGCAACGGCGCGTGTGCCACGAAAGACGGCAGGGCGACGATGCCGATACCGGCCAAACCAGTGGCCAGCATCAGGTCGATGTGGTTAGTGGTCATCGCGATGTTGCCTGCCGGAACCACTACCGTTTGGGGGCCGCTGCTATGCACGTTGCCGTGTTCGTTGCCCTTGCCCTTGCCAGTGCCCTGGCGGTGGAGCGTCAGGCCTTGGCGCAACGCCGCTACAGCCGGTAAAACGCCTTCAAATTGTGCCAAATCTGCGGGTTGTTCGGGTATGCCCTGGCGTGCAAGGTAACTGGGGGCTGCGCACAAAACAAAGGCAGAGCGGGCGAGTTTGCGCACCACAAAATCGCCTTCCAGAACTTGTTCACCGATGGAGAGGATGGAGATGTCAAAGTGCTCATCCGCCGTAACCACCGGGCCCGGTGCGCTGAGTTCAAGCGTGATGTTGGGCTGCAATTTCCGAAAGGCCGGCAAGTTGGGGGCCAGCTGGTGCA
>JANOWY010000143.1:0-11455 GCA_031418135.1 Rhodoferax sp.
TGATCACCCCGCCGTTTGGTGTCAACCTGTTCGCCGCTTGCACAGTGGCAAATATTTCGCTGGATCGCATCGTCACCCTGTTGTTGCCCTTTGTGCTGGTGGTGCTGGCCTGCCTGATGGTCATCACCTACGTGCCGGCACTGTCACTGACATTGCGCGATCTGGCCTATGCAAAATAAGACAAAATAAGCAGGATGAGCATTAAATTTTCAAAAGATCATGTGTGGGCCCGCATGGACGGCGAAGTCGCTGTGGTGGGCATCACCCGGCACGCCCAGGAAACCCTGGGTGACATCGTGTTTGTCGATCTGCCAGAAATCGGCAAGTCTGTCTCAGTGGGCGAGGTGGCTGGCGTTGTGGAGTCCGTCAAAACAGCAGCAGACGTTTTTTCGCCCCTGAGTGGGGTTGTGACCGAGGTCAACGAAACCTTGCGCGCCGATCCGTCTTTGGCCAACACAGCACCGCAAAGTGACGGCTGGTTTTTCAGGTTGGCCGTCAATGATGCCCATGAGTTCACCGCCCTGATGGACGAAGGCGCCTATTTGCCGTTTGCAGAAAACGCCTGAATCGCGAAGACGATCCGTCGACGCGGCACGGCACAAGTGCCCACCGCACTTGCACCGGCTTTCACCGGAACTTGAACGGTTTATGCTGCCCGAACCCAGGTTTCACTGCGGTTCCAGAGCTCCTGCGCAAGCGCGGGGTCGCGGGCCAAACTACTGGGGGTTTTGGGTTTGCATTGGTCGTAATAAAGACCGGACTCCTGGGCAACTTCAGGGGCGCTGGCGCAATACAGCGTGGTTAAAGCACCCTCTTCGACCGTGATCATCCAGCGCTTGATCAAGGGTCTTAATGGCCAAGGGACAGAACGCCAGACATCACTGGCCACCACCCCTGGGTGCAAGGCGTAGGTTGTCACCCCAGTGCCCTGCAATCGCCTGGCAAGCTCGGCGCTGAACAACACGTTGGCCAGCTTGGAAACCCCATACTCGGACAACCCGGTGGCGGTCTTGCTGGGTGCCGTCAAAGCCGGCCAGTCCCAGGCGGGCACACGGTAGTGCGCCCGGCTGGCCACCGTCACGATGCGCGCAGGCGCAGAAGACTTGAGCCGGTCAAGCAACTGCTGTGTCAATAAAAAATGACCGACATGATTGGTGCCGAAGGCCAATTCAAAGCCGGATTTCGTCAAGCCCTTGCCACCGGCCAAACCGGCGTTGTTAACCAGTAAATGCAGTGGAAGACCCAGCGCCAAAAATTCTGCCGCGCAGCGCCTCACGGATGCTAAATCACCCAAATCCAGGGAAAGCAGCTCCACCTGAGCCTTGGGAACAGCCACCTTGATCGCCTGGCAAGCGGCCTCGCCTGAAACCGCCGTTCGACAGGCTATAAAAACCCTGGCGCCACTACGGCAAAGCTCTTTCGCCGTGACCAGGCCAATACCGGTGTTGGCACCTGTCACCAGGGCAACCTGGCCCTGCAACGAGACTTGTGAACGGTTCATTGGATGTCCTTGAAAGTGTGGCGCAGCATGAAGTCTGTACCGCATTTGCCTAAACGGGCAGCATAACGCTGAACCCGGAAAAAAGCCGGTATCTGGCTCAATCAACTACCTTTCCGCGCAGTGTTTTGGTTTCAGAGCGACGGGTTTTGCCATCCAGTCGGCGCAGTTTCGAGGCCCGCGTGGGTTTGGTCGCCCTGCGCGGCGTAGGCGGCACCGCCACACTGTTCACCAGCTCGTGGAGCCGGGCAAAGGCATCGAGCTTGTTCGCGTCCTGCGTTCTGTGGCTTTGCGCCTTCATCACCAAAACACCCTCCTGGGTGATGCGTGAATCACGCAGTGCCAGCAGACGCACTTTGACTTCCGGGCACAAAGAGGAGGCAGGAATGTCAAAACGCAGGTGGATGGCGCTGGACACTTTGTTGACGTTTTGCCCACCCGCCCCCTGCGCACGTATGGCGCTGATCTCGACCTCTTTTTCGTCGATCTCGATGATGGCAACCATACCCATCTCGGTGCCCTTGGTCATTTACCTAACGCCGCAAACGCATCTGGTTTGGCAGCGGTACAGACCGGCGCAAGACACTTTCGCCCAACCACAAGGCTGACTTGCGCGCACGTAATGCAACGGTTTCGAGCGGCATGCCCTGATAGTCATCGTTGAATACTTCAAAACTGTAATCACCCCGGTAGCCCATTTGGTGCAGCTTTAACGTCAAGGCCGCAACAGCATCACTATGAACACCTTCGCCCGGAAAAACGCGGAAAGTGCGCGCCGTGCTCATGCGCTCCTCCATAGTCTTGATTTCATTCCACATGAAATCCGCCAGTTGCACCAAAAATATCTTGTTGGGGTCTATCAACTCCAAGTCCTCCAGCGGTGTTTTGGCAGCAAACATGTGGAAAGAATCAAAACCCAGGCCAAGGTTGGGCATGTCAGCTTGCGAGATGACTTCCCAAGCCTGCGGGAACTCATTGATCGTGCGGCCCCAGGAGAGGCCTTCAAAGGCGATCTTGATATCTTTGGGGATGGCCAGCATGGCCAGTTTGCGCAGGTCTTTGGCAATGGTGGTGGTGTCGCTCGACGCATGAGTGGAGGTAGACGAGCAGGCCAGCATCACCCCGCAACCCAGCGCATGGCACATCTCCAGCATTGATTTGGCGATGTCGATCTTGTAGTCATGCAGGTGCCCGGAGAGGCCCTCAAAATCACGCAGCACCTGGAAACCGGTGACTCGCAGGCCGCTGTCCTTGACTTCTTGCACGGCGGCGCGCCAACCTTGCGGATGGCCAACCAGATCGCGGGCCAGCAGCATCACCTGGGTGAACCCTGCCCCCTTGATGGCGTCCAGCTTGGCCTTGAGCGGCCCGGCCAGCGTGATGGTGTCCATACCGAAATCATCAATGTTGCCTTCAAATTGGCTCATGGTGTTTCACGCCCGTTCGTCGTGGACGAGTTCGAACATCACGCTGCCCATCAACGTGCGCGTCAGGGCACCGCGCGCCTGGGCCAGCGCGCTTTTGGCGGCCAGAAACTCGACGCCGCGCTGCTGCAATTGGGTCACAGTGGAAACCACATCGGGTGTGCCCAAGCCGAGGCGCTGGAAGCACTCGTCGTCCTCCACGTCGAGCACGGTTGGTTCGGGTTCGATCAGCTGCAGGTAAAAACTCCGGCATGGGCTCTTCAGGATGCGCCCCTTGGGAAGAATGCCAAAACGCTCTTCGCTGGGCAACGCCGTGAAGCCGAATAGTGCACCATAAAACTCCGTCCAGTCGTCAGTCCGGTCGTTGCCAATGTACTGAACAATGCCGAAAAAATGCAGGCCTGCCACAGCCGGCGGGAACTGGTCCACCGTGGGAATCGGTGTGAAGTCGACGTCGTAAATTGAAAATTCCTTGTGGCGATCGACAAAATAGATGCGGCTTGAACCCACGCCGTGCACGGCCGGTATGTTCAGCTCCATCACTTCGACCTGAACCGGCACAGCCCAGGCACCACGCTCCAACGCACGCCGGTAGGCAGCGCCAGCGTCACGCACACGCAACGCAATAGCGGCGATCACCGGTTTTTCAGACAACTCGGTACCACGGCTGTAGGCATTGACGATGATGTTGATATTGCCCTGGCGGTACAGCAACACTTCGCGGGAACGATGTCTGGCGATTGGCCGGAACCCCATGGTTTCCAACACCTGGCCCAAGGCTTGCGGCTTGGAGGTGGCAAATTCGATGAACTCGATGCCATCCAGCCCCAACGGATTGCTGCCTTCGCTGATTTCTTCACGGGCCACCACCGTTGCGACTTTACCGTTTGCCCCACCTGTTGTATTGCCCATGCTCATTTCTCCTGATTCAATGCCATCAGATTATGCAGGTATGCCCGGCGTTGCCAAAGCTTCCTGCACGGCATCGGGCACGTGGCCACCGCCCAAAAACAGACGCTCGATATTCGGGTCGGCCAGCAGTTCATCCGCCCGTTTGTGCAATACCAGCCGACCGGATTCAAGGGCAATCGCTTCGTCGGCCATTTTCAAGGCGCTTTTCACGTTTTGCTCCACCATCAGCACTGTGGTGCCCTGATCTGCCAGTTTGCGCAGCAATTTGAAAACATCCTGCACCACTATCGGCGACAGGCCAATTGAGGGCTCGTCAATCAGCAGCACCTTGGGCCGAAGCAACAAGGCGCGCCCCACCTCGAGCTGCTTTTGCTCACCGCCCGACAAGGCGCTGGCCTGGCTGTTGATTCGCTGCTGAACGCGCGGAAATAACGCCAATACCTCCGGGATGCGTTCTTTGGTGATTTTTTGCCCCAGCGTGATGCCGCCCAACTCCAGGTTTTCCATCACGGTGAGCTGCGGGAACAGGTTTCGACCTTGCGGTACAAACGCCACACCTTTGGCCAGCAATGACTTAGGGTCGACTCCACCGATGTCTTCACCATCCAGCAGCACCCGGCCTTGGCGCGGCATCAGCAGGCCAAACAGCGTCTTGAGAACCGTGGATTTGCCCGCGCCATTGGGTCCCAACAGCAAAGTAATCTTGCCGCGTTTGATCTTGAGGCTCAGATTGTTCAGAATCATGAACTCCTTGTACCCCGCGACCACGTTGTCAAATTCAATGCAGATGTCGGTATGTGCGCTCATTGTCAGGCTCCCAGGTAGGCGTCCAGCACCTGTTTGTTGGCGCGGATTTCAGCCGGTGTGCCGAGGGCCATCACCTTCCCTTCGACCATCACCATGATGCGATGGCACAAATCCATCACAAAATCCATGTTGTGCTCGATCACCACGAACGAGCTTTTTTTGCCGAATCGCGGGTTACGGTTGAGGTCCTTGAGCAGGGTGGAGATGCCCCCCACCAATGACGGGTTCACCCCGGCGCAGGGCTCGTCCAGCAAAACCAAGTCCGGCTCACTCATGAAGGCCATGGCAATATCCACCAGTTTTTGCTGCCCATAACTCAGGGTGCCGGCTTTCAGATGCGCCACATGTTCAATGCGAAACTGTTTGATCAGCGCGTCGGCCTTGTCGCCCAGGCCAGAATCAGATGGCGAAAATATCCGACTCAGCATGCTGCCTTTGTGTTCTTGCGCCGCGACGATCAGGTTGTCGCGCACGGTCATCTTGCCAAACACCTGCAATGTCTGGAAGGTTCGTCCGACGCCCCGCCGGTTTAAATCCAGCGGCCCATGCTGGGTGACATCTTCCCCCTTGAGCTCGATGGTTCCTGCATCGGGCGTGATTTGACCGAGCATCGAGTTGAACAGCGTGGTTTTGCCAGATCCGTTGGGGCCAATCACGCCAAAAATTTCGCCCGGCATGACTTCAAAACTCACGCCTCCCACAGCCTGAATGGCACCGTAGGCCTTTTTTAGGCCCGTCACCTTGAGGATTGGCGCGTTCATGGCTGCGCGCCCATCGTCGACACGGCCGCGGCACGTTTTGCGCTGGCCAGGCGCGAGTCGCGTTTGGCCTTGAGGCGGTCTGGCAAACTCAGCAGACCATCCGGCAGCCAGATCATCATCATCACCACGACACCGCCAAACAAGGGCAGGTACCAATCCGACATGCGCGGTACGTCGCGCATCCACTCTGGCACGATCACACCTACAGCTGCACCCAAGACCGGACCCAAGAAGTAACCTGGCCCGCCAACCACCACCATCAGGTACATCATGATCGAGATACCCACGGCAAATGGTGCGGGCTCGATAAACTCAACCAAGGAAGCAAATAGAGCTCCGGCAACACCCGCGTAAACAGCACCAATCGCAAATGCCAGCAAGGTGTAATTGCGGGTGTCTACCCCCAGGCTCTCTGCGCGGATCGGGTTGTCACGCAATGCCGTGAAAGCCTTGCCCCAGGGCGAGCGCAACAACCCGCCCAGCAGCAACGCAAACACCACCACCACCGCCAGCACAAAGTAGTAATAGGGCAGGTTTTTGTCCAATGACAGGCCCAAAAATCCGGGACGCGTGATGTTATTGATGCCAAAGGTGCCGCCCGTCAGCCATTCTTCATTGCGCATCACCAGGTAAATCGCAGTGTTGAATCCCAAGGTGGCGAAGGCCAGGTAAATGGTCTGGACGCGTAGGGCCGGAAAACCCACAATGATGCCGGTTGCAAAACAGACCAACATACCGACTGGCAAGCCCAGCCACCAGCTGAAGCCTGCCTTCAGCAAAATGGCAACCGAGTAAGCGCCCAGGCCAAAAAAGGCCGCGTGCCCCAGTGATTTTTGCCCGGCATAACCAACGGTGAGGTTCAGGCCCATAGTGGCCAATACAAAAATAAGCCAGTAACTCATCAGGTAGATGCCATAGTTTTTTAGGAACTGCGGCGTCACCAGGAGAAACACTGCCGCGGTGGCAGCCATAAGCAAATGTGATTTTTTCATACCTTGCGCTCCTCCTTTTTACCCAACAGACCTTGCGGTTTGAAGAGGATCACCACCATGAAAATGATGAGCGCCACCGCATCCTTGTATTGCGGCGAAATGTAGGCTGCGGCGAGGTTTTCACTGACACCCACGATCAGTCCACCCAGCAGCGCACCTTGTGAATTGTTGAACCCGCCAATGATGGCTGCGAAGAACGCCTTGGTGCCCAAGCCTTCGCCCATGTCAAACTTGGCCAGATAGGTGGGCGTTACCAGTACGGCAGCCGACGTGGCCAATACCGCATTGATGGCAAAGGTGTAAAGAATCATGCGGGGCACATTGATGCCCAACACAGTCGCACTTTCGGTGTTTTGCGCAACCGCTTGCATGGCACGCCCTGTGATCGTTTTGGCCAGAAAGGCTTGGGTGCCAAAAACGATCAGCAAGGCCAGCACAAGGGTTCCCACATCCGACATGCTGACGGTGACTCCGCCAAATTTGAAAAGGGTTTCTGAAAACAGGCTCGGAAAAGGATGCGGCTCGGCACTGTAACTGGCCTTGACCGAGTTGCGCATCACGATCGACAGACCAATCGTGGCCACGACAATCGGCATCATGCCGAACTTGAACAGTGGATCCACCAGGCCGCGCTTGAAAAACCAGCCCAGCACAACAACAGACGTGATGGCCGCCAAGCCGATGCTAACCGCAAACGGAGCACCCATACCCATGAACCCGAGCATGGCGAATGCCGGCAGCATGACAAATTCACCTTGCGCAAAATTGATCGTACCCGCCGCTTGCCATAACAAGGTAAAGCCCAGCGCGGCCAAGCCATAGATACAGCCTGTGGCCATGCCACTGAAAAGAAGTTGAAAAAAATCAGTCATGCAATTCCGCCATTTGAACTTGAAATGTTCTGTGCTACCCACAAAAATGCCCTGTCAAACCGCTGCCGCACAATGGCAGCAGGCCTTGACAGGGCATATCCGTTAAAGTTTTCGGTTATTTTTTCGCGGCGCCCAACGGGGGCAGCGTGGCGACCACTTCCTGGCGGCCATTTTTTACTTCGACCAGGAAACTCTCGCGGTCAATGTCACCTTTGTCGTCAAACTGGGTGTCCATGATGACACCAGGGTATTTTTTAGCACTGATCTTGAAGCCCTTCATCGCTTGCGCCACGGCCTTGCGATCCAGCTTGCCGGCCTTTTCAATGGCGGCCTTCATGGTGTAAACGCCGGTGTAGCCCTTGATGCCGTTGTGGTCGGTGAAGTATTTGTAGGCTGTATAAAACTTGGCTTTAAAGGCCAACATTTCCGGGCTGGGCGCATCGATGGTCAGGCCCACGTGCGCAAAAGCGCCGTTGGCCGAGTCACCGGCCAATTCAATCACTTTTTGCCCAGTCAGGGTGGTTTCACCAATCAAGGGCTTGGTATTTCCCTGTTTCTTGAATTCACGCAGCGCGCGGGCTGACTCCTCTTCCGTGACATAAATGAAGATCGCATCTGCGTTGGCGTTTTTGGCGCGAACCACTGCTGATGAGAAATCGAGCTGGTTTGGTTCGGTGGCAATTTCCGCAACGATTTTGGTCGGACCGTCTTTCAGATTGGCCACAATGGCATCACGCCCTCCTTTGCCGAAGTCATTGTTTTGGTAAATCACCACAATGGTTTTGTATTTGCTGGCAATGTATTTGGAAATTTTGGGAAACGACATCGACTGGCCAAAACTGGTGCGGAAGATATACGGGTTGCCCTGTGCCGTGATGGCCGAGGCTTCCCCGCCGGTCCAGTTGGGGACTTCAGCCTTGCGGCTCTCGGCCATTGACACCAGGATTGAACCTGAAAAAACTGGGCCAAAAATGGCAAACGCGCCGTCATCAATGGCTTTCTGTGCCAATCCTTTTGCCACGCCTGGGTTGGTTTGGGTGTCCATTTCGGTCATGGCAATTTTCTTGCCCAAAATGCCACCAGCCGCATTGATCTCGTTGACAGCCAGTTTGATGCCGTCGCGGAAGTTCGTGCCAGATACGACACCGCCGCCCGAAAGCTCGACGATAGTCGCCAGTTTGATGGTGTCTTGTGCGAACGCAACGGTGGCACTCATGGCCAGCGCGCAAGTTGCTATTAATTTGAGAGTGAACCGTTTTTTCATGTGAAGTGTCTCCTCGGGTGAACACGGGGTGAATCGAATCCGGCAGGTGAAAACCGGGCACAGCTTAACAAAGCGAACTGTATCGGCTCACACCCCAAATCAAGGAAGACATTTGCAGCATAAAGCGCGATAATCGTTCAAATTTGTGCGTTTATCGTTCGAAAACAGGGTTATCACTCAAATGTTTCATGTCAATATCCGACGGTTATGGTGAACAAGCCCACCTCCGCACTGCGCCTCCACGTACCTTTGCCGTCCAGTCAATTCTCGGGTCGGCCTGCCTTGGAACGGCGTGACTGGATTGCCGGCCTGCAAAAGGGCCTTTCCATCATCGAGACTTTTGACAATGCCAACCCGCGCCTCACCGCCGCCCAGGTTGGCACACGAACCAGCCTCACCCGCACAGCAGCCCGTCGGCATTTGCTGACCTTGACGCATCTGGGTTATGTGGCGACCGATGGCAAACTTTTTTGGCTGACACCCGCGGTACTGCGCCTGGGCCATTCGTACCTGGAGTCATCGCGCCTGCCACGCATCGCCCAGCCCTATTTGCAGCGCGTGACGGCGGGTACGTCCGAGACCTCATTCATGAGTGTGCTGGATGGCGGTGACATCGTCTACATCGCCCGCAACGGCTCCAACGTGTACATGAACACGGGTTATGTCATTGGAGCCCGCGTACAGGCACAGGTCACCGCGTCTGGCATGTTGCTGTTGGCGCTATCGGATCCGGAGGCGATTGACCATTGGCTGGCGACCCACCAGCTCAAGCCCTACACCTCTCACACCATTACCGATGCCGCCGTTCTGCGCGCCGACATGGACACTATCCGCGCCCAGCGCTGGTGCCTGTCCGAGCAACAACTGGAAATGGACATGCGTGGCATTGCGGTGCCACTGATTGATTTACGGGGTGACCTGGTTGGCGCATTGAATGTCACCATGCCCATGGGCAAGGAATCTGCCGAAAACGCAGTGCGTCGCGTCTTGCCCGTGTTGCAGGAAACCGCTCGTGCAATGCGCAATCTGATCTGACCTTTTAGACGATCCCCCGACATGACCTCCAAAACTTCCATCGCCATCATTGGCGCCGGCCTCATTGGCAAAACCCACATTAACCGCATGGGTCTGGCAGACAACCTGCAATTGGCAGCCATTGCCGAACCCACCCAGGCCGGCAAGGCCTTGGCCGAATCGCTGGGTGTGCCGTGGTTTTCAGATCACCGCAACATGCTCGATACGGTCAGGCCCCAGGGTGCCATCGTGGCGACACCCAACCAGACCCATGTAGCGTTCGCCATGGATTGCCTGGAGCGCGGAGTTGCCGCCCTGGTTGAAAAACCCGTGGCTGACGATGTGGCCGATGCCCGCAAGCTGGCGGCTGCCGAAGCACGGTTCCAGGTGCCGGTGTTGGTCGGCCATCACCGTCGCCACAACCCGATCAACCGCCGCGCCCGGGAAATTGTCCAGTCCGGCAAACTCGGCAAAATTGTCAGCGTGAACCTGATGGCTTGCATGTACAAGCCCGATAGTTATTACGAAACGCTGTGGCGCCGTGAGCCCGGCGGCGGTCCGATTCTGATCAACCTGATCCACGACATTGACATGCTGAGGTTCATCGTGGGCGACATTGCACAGGTGCAAGCCCTGGCCAGCAACCAGGTACGGGGCTTTGGCATCGAAGACACCGCCGCTGCGGTATTGAGATTTGCCAATGGCGCACTGGGCACCGTGGTGGTATCTGATACCGCCTCCGGTCCTTTTTGTTGGGACTTTACGGCCAACGAGCAAGACCAATATCCCCGGCAAGAAGTGCAAACGCATTTCATCATGGGAACCCACGGTTCCATGTCCCTGCCCAACCTGGAAGTCTTCAGTTACAAAGGGGAGCGCCACTGGTACCAGGAGATGGCGCTGGAGAAAAGTTTTGTCCACAAACAAGATGCCTACACGCTGCAATTGCAGCACTTCAAGGCCGTGATCGAGCGCCGTGAACCGGCGTTATGCAGCGCCCAAGACGGCTTGGACACACTGGCGGCCACGCTGGCTGTTCGGGACGCCGCCCGATCTGGCAAAAAGCAGGTTTTGAATGGACCATCCGATACCCCGCAAGGAGCACACCCATGAAACGCATTTATTCGCTGGCTTATCTGACCTCTTGCCAGGTCTCTGCCCCGCAAGCCATGCAATTGGCCGCTGACATGGGCTACCAGCAGGTTGGTTTCAGGCTGCTTCCCAATATGGCCGGCGCGCCGCAGCAACACCTGATCAACCAACCCGAGGCGTTGCGCGAAACGCTGGCCATTCAGCGGGCCACGGGTATTCAGGTGCTTGATCTTGAAATCATCCGCATGGGTGAGCAGTTCGATGCCCGCGCCTATCTGCCCTTGCTTGAAATTGGTGCACAGATGAAGGCCCAATGTGTATTGGTGGCGGGTGACGACGCCAACTCGGCCCGGCTGGCCGACAGCTACGCCCGCCTGTGCGAACTGATGCAACCCTTCGGTCTGACAGCAGACCTGGAATTCATGCCCTGGACTGCCGTGCCGAACGTACGGTCTGCCCTGCAATTGATCGACGCGGCGGGCAAACCGGCCAACGCCGGCATTCTGGTCGATGCCCTGCACTTCGGGCGCTCTACCACCACGCTGGAGGATGTGCGGAGCATTCCCCGCCACCTGCTGCATTACGCGCAGATTTGTGATGCCCCGGCTGGTTTGAATTTCACCACCGAGCAGATGATCCACACAGCCCGCTGTGAACGCCTGCTGGCCGGTGAGGGCAACATCGATGTGAAGGGCTTGTTCGCCGCCTTGCCGCAGGACTTGCCGGTAAGCGTGGAAGTGGTTCACTTCGAACGTATGGCGCAACACGGCCAGACCCAGTGGGCCCGAATCTGCCTGGATAACGCCCTGGCCACGCTGG
>JANOWY010000144.1:0-11335 GCA_031418135.1 Rhodoferax sp.
GGTCAGCAAAGCACTGGCCGGCGAGATGCGTGAGCGCCTGATCGCCGACGGCATCGTGCCCGAAGGCGGCAGCGTGGCTGAATTTGCACGCTTTCAGGCCGATGACATCGCCACTTCCGGCAAGATCATCGCCGACAAGAAAATTACATTGGAATAACGTGGCCCCCACGCTTGTCACTGCGTGTACTTCGCTGCCCCCCGAGGGGGCCGTATTCGCCTTGGGGCGGCCCGGCGGCGAATGATGCCCCTAACCCACGCCATCATCACCGGCAGCAGTTCGGGCATTGGCCTGGCCACCACGCAAAAGCTTCTGGCCAGCGGCTGGGCGGTGACCGGGCTGGATATTGCCGATGCGGCCGATGCGAACCGCTCGCACACCGCCTTCCAGCATGTACACCTGGATTTGACTGACGTTGCACGTACGAACCAAGTGGCGGCGGATGTACTCGCACGTGGTACGCCCCTCGCGCTGGTACATGCCGCAGGCATCATGCACGCAGCACCACTGGGGCAATTGCAGGCTGACGCGGGCGCGGGCCTGTGGGCCCTGCATGTGCAAACCGCTACGGTGTTGGCGAATGCGCTGTTACCCGCCATGCAGATACAAAAGCAAGGCCGCGTGGTGCTGATTGGCAGCCGGGTCGCCCACGGCATGGCCGGGCGCAGCCAATACGCTGCCAGCAAGGTGGCCCTGGTGTCGCTGGCCCGCAGTTGGGCCGCTGAAGTGGTGGCTGATGGGGTGACGGTCAATGTCGTCTCTCCTGCCGCCACAGATACGCCGATGCTGCAGGCCACCAGCCGCGCCACATCGTCGCCGCGCTTGCCCCCCATGGGCCGCCTGATTCAGCCCGCTGAAGTGGCTGCGTTGGTGGCTTATTTGCTTTCACCCGAAGCCGCCGCCATCACCGGGCAAGAGATTCAAATCTGCGGCGGCGCTTCGCTGGATTTTTGATCCGACAAAAAGAAACGGCTTTCAACACATGGTTACGTCTAAACCATCCGTTGGTTTGATCGGCCTGGGACTGGTGGGCATAGCGCTGGCGCAACGTCTGCGGGCGGCTGGTTTTGAGGTAACCGGGTTTGATGTGCGCGAAGAGGCCCGCACCGCATTTTCGCAAATGGGTTTTCGAGTGGTTGATAGCTGCCAGCAGATTGCCGCGGCTGCCTCGCGCATTTGCCTGGCTGTGTTTGACACCCGGGATGTTCTAAAGGTGTTGGAAGGCGACAGCGCTCAGGTGGATGGTGCCGATCGCGCAGCCTCGCAGGGCCTGCTGAACCAACCCGGCCACCAAAACAAGGTCTGCGTGGTCATCGATTTCTCAACCGGTTCACCCGAATTGCTCGAAGCGCTGGCAACGCGCCTGGCCACGCAGGGCATTGATTTCATCGAAGCGCCGCTGTCGGGCTCCAGCCAGCAGATTGCGGCGGGCGAAGCGACAGCGCTTTTGGGGGGCGGCACGGAAGCCATTGCCCGATACAGCGATATTTTGCAAGCCATCAGCCCAAAGCGGTTCCATGTGGGCGCAGCGGGCATGGGGGCCAAGGCCAAACTCGCCACCAACCTGGTGCTCGGCCTGAACCGCGCGGTTTTGGCCGAAGGCATGGTGTTCGCACAGAGCCTGGGCATTGCGCCCGCACGTTTTCTGGAACTGGTGCAAAACAGCCCGGCGAATTCCGGTGCGGCCCAAGCCAAAGGCGACATGATGGTGGCGTTGCTGAATGGCGAGGCAGTGCCAGCCCAATCGCGCATCCGCCAGCACCTCAAAGATGTGGAACTGATGCTGGCGGCGGCAGGTGCCGACAGCCAGGCCTTGCCGCTGTCAAAAGTGCATGCGGCACTGATGCGTGAAGCCGTTCAACACGGCGAAGGTGATCTGGACAACGCCGCCATCATTCACCGGATTGCCGCTGCACGCACCAAGCCCGATCCGGGCTGAAGCGCCACCAAGGCTGAACAGCCAATCAGCAGCAAAGCCCGTTCAACCGACCCAACTCAGGGGTTGGTTTGCTTTGGGATCGCATAGGTGCCCACCGCATGCGCCACTGCATCTGCATCACCCTCGGAATAAATCGACACCTCACCCACTGCCAGCGTGCGCCCGAGTTTGATGAGTTTGCACACCCCCACCAAGTCGCGGTCAGCCTTGGGTTTGCGCAAGAAGTTGAACGACAGGCTGGTGGTAACGGCCAGCGGCACGATGCCGATTTCGGCCAGAATGGCAATGTAAAGGGCCACGTCGGCCAGCGCCATGGTGGTGGGGCCTGAAACGGTGTCGCCAGGGCGTAAATCAGCGTAACCCACCTTGACCTTCACGGTGGCCCCCATGTTGCCCGCCGCGACGATGATGGTTTTGCTTTGAGGAAATTCAGCCTTCAGGAACGCGGCAAGTTCGTCAACACCGGGTTTTGTCTTCATCCCAATTGGCATTCATTCACTCCAAAATACGATTGAAAAATTTTGTAATCTGAGTCGCTCGGATCGCTTCAGGTGCGGCGCACCCGCCGAATATTGAAAGCGCCTGCAATCAAGATCAGTTGCACTGCCGCCAGGCCGACAAAAACGCCGCTATACGACTGACGATCCATCAGCGCGCCGAAAAACAGGGGCGCAACCGCCTGGCCAATGTCCAGACCCGAATACACCACGCCATAAACCCGCCCGGTTGAATTGGCCGGGGTTGATTTTTTGACAAGCAGATCGCGCGAAGGCCCGGCTGTGCCTGATGCAAACCCCATCAGCCCGAAGATCACCGGCACGGCCATCACGGGCAATTGGGCAAAAGCCAGCGTCAGCGCCAACAGGGCCGCGCAGCTGAAAGCAACGCCCACGACACGTTCGCAGCGCTCTGGGTTAGAGGCCAAAAACCCGCCGGCCAACATGCCGCCTGCACTGCCCACCATGTAGATCGTCAGACACGCAGCGGCCAGCGGCAAAGGCACCGCGTGCAGTTTGCTGGCCGCTTGAGGTGCGAAAGCCTGGATGACGCTGATCACAATCGCATAAAGGAAGAAGAAACCAAAACAGCCCCAAACAGCCGGTATTTTCAGGAAGGCCAAGCTGTGTTCAGCCGCCACTTGGGGAGCACCCCCCGTGGCGCTGGCCGGGGGGCTGGCAGGGGCTGCAACCTCTACCGCCAGCTTGTCACGTTGGAAAAACAAAATCACCCAAACCAAAAATATCAAAACTCCAGCCACCATCAGCGCCGCCCGCCACGAATGCGCCAGCGCAATTGGCACCAACAGCGCCGGCGAGAGCGCCCAGCCCAAGCTGCCTGTGAGGCCATGTGTACTGTAGGCGTGGCCCAGGCGCGGGGCACTGACCTTCTTGTTCAGCAGTGTGTAATCCACCGGGTGAAACACGCCATTGCCAATGCCCGCCAGCACCGCGAACGCCACCACCATCCAGTAACCGGTGCTGACGGAGAACCCGAACGCAGCCAAACCCAAACAAGCCAGCCCGGCGAACAAAATGGGCCGTGGGCCGTATTTGTCCACCCAAAACCCCGAGATGGCCTGCACCATACACGACACCACAAAAAACACCGTCATCAAAAACCCCAATTGGGTGTAACTGGCGTTCAGCGCGTCTTTGAGCCAAGGGAATAGCGGCGGCAGCAGCAGTTGGCTGAAGTGGCTGACCAAGTGTGCCAGACCCACCAGGCCGATCAGGTGGGCATCTTGGCGCAGGGTGTTGCTGGCGGGCAGCGCAACAGCGCCAGAAGGTTCGAGGGTTGAAGCGGTCATCAGGGCATTTTCACCGAATCCACTGAAGGCAGCACTTGAGGGAGGCGCAGGTCTGCGCTGCGACACTCAAAGCAGCGCTATGTGCTGATGGAACCGCTGCGTGCTTTGACCTTCGTGGGGCCTGGGCTGCCGAAGCATCAGATGCGTGGGGCAACCGGTCTGGTAGCGGGCACTTTGCGCCCTTGCGGCATCTCATTGCGGCCGCGCAGCGCCTCCAGGTAGTTGTAGACGGTGAAACGGGTGACACCCAGCGCGGCAGCGGCGTGCTCCACACCGCCTTTGACGATGAACAGCCCGCGCTGCATCATCGCCTGCACGGCCTGGATTTTTTCTTCCTTGTCCATCAGATTCACGGGCTTGCCCAGCTGCAGCACCGCGCCGGAGATGATCTCCCGCATCAGGATGTCCATTTCGGGCGGCTCGCCTGCCGGCTCCAGCCTGGCACCAGTGCCCGGTTGCAACAGCCGCCCCAGCGCCGCATGGGCAGCTTCAATGATTGACAGGTCGGCATTGAGACACAAGGCCGCAAACGGATCACCATTCGCGTCGCGGAAGATGACGGTGGACGATTTGAGCGGACGGCCCGAACGCGTCAACGTTGGGTAACAACCCACCACCGAGTGGGCTGCCTCCCCACTTTCACCGAGAGACTGCTTGGCGGCCTCAAACGCCTGGTCGTCCTGCGGACCGCTGAGTATCGAGTTGCCCAGCCGCCGATTGGAGATGTTGCCATTGACTATCGCAGCGATGGAGCTTTGGGGCTTGGCAAGGTCATGCAGCACCACTTCAATATGGTTCCCAACTATATGGCCCAACATTTGCACGACTGCATGCAGGGCATTCATCAACTGCCGGCGCTCCGCCTCAATGGCAGACGCGGGCGGATGGGCGGGTGCTTTCTTTGGCTTGGCCTTGCCAGGCAGCACAGGCCGGGTGCTCATGCGCCAGGCGCCACTTCGACCACCAGCTCGATTTCGACCGCAATGCCAAAAGGCAGTTCATGAGCGGCGACGGCGCTGCGTGCATGGCGCCCCGCGTCGCCAAAAACCTCCACCAACAGGTCGGAAGCGCCGTTGACCACCATGTGCTGGCGCTGGAAACCGTCCGCGCTGCGGACCCAGGCGAGCAGCTTCATCACGCGGGTGACCTTGTCGAGCGAGCCCAGCGTCTGCTTCAATATCGCCAGGGAATTGAGGATGGTCAGCCGCGCCGCCTGGTAGCCCTCTTCTTCGGACAGCTCTGCGCCCACTTTGCCGCTGTAAACCACCTTGCCGTCAACGATGGGGCCCTGGCCGGAAAGAAACACCAGGCGACCGCTACGGGTGGCAAGCAGGTAGTTTGCCGCCGGCAGGGGCGCTGCGGGCAGCTCGATCCCCAGCGCCGCCAGGCGTGATTCAGGCGACGCCATGTTGTTTGTAATTTGTAGTTTGCGTGGCCATGCAGATTTCTTTCAGGGTAGTTTCAGGTTCTGTTCAAGTTTCGCACCCGTGGTGTGTCATGAAATTTAACATATTGTTTAGCACTTCAACATATTGTATAGTTGCACAAGACTGCCCAAACATTCGAAATGACCATCGTTGACCTTCAGACGGATTCGCATGCGCTGCGAACCCCTTTCCCCCACCTTCAGCACTGCGCCTATCTGGACACTGCTGCGGTTGGGCTGCCTTGGCAAGGGCTTGGCAGCGCTGTCGGCCACTTTTATGGCGGTGTCCTGAGCCAAGGGTTTGATGCACGCCCCCAGTGGCTGGAGAAAACGCAAAAAGTTCGCGCGCGCATGGCGGGTTTGCTCTGTGCGTCGCCCGCTGATGTCACCTTTGTCTCCAGCACCACCGAGGGGCTCAACCTGGCGGCGCACAGCATCATCTGGCAGCCGGGGAACCGGATCGTGTTGGCCGCCGACGAATTCCCGTCGGTTGCACGCGCCTGGGCACCAGCAGTCCGCGCCGGGGCCGAGGTCGTTGCAGTGGAGGTCGGGGTTGAGCAGGACCGGGAGGACATCTTGATCGCCGCGCTGGCTGCATCCACGCGCGTGCTCGCCGTGTCCCAGACCCATTGGAGCACTGGAACCAGCCTGAACCTTGCCCGGTTGGGTGCCCGGTGCCGTGCGCAGGGGGTTTTGCTGCTGGTGGATGGCACCCAAGCGCTTGGCGCCGTGCCCACCGATCTGTCGGGGGTAGACATTTACGCGGCGGCGTTCTTCAAGCGGATGCTGTCGGGTTTTGGCCTTGGGGTGCTGGTCACCTCGCCACAGGCGCGTGCGGCCATGTCGCCTGCCTTCTTGGGCTATGCCAACATGGAAGACCCCCGCCAGTTGCAGTACGCTCATGTGAACATCCCGGCCATCTACGGGCTGGATGCCACCCTTGACTATTTTGACGGCATGGGGTGGCCGACGGTTTTTCGGCGCGTCAGCCAGTTGGGCGACCACCTGGTGGCGGGCGCAGCGCGGCGCGGGCTCGATCTATTGACGCCGGCTGGTGCGCAGGCCGGCAACTTCGCCTTCCGGTGCGCAGATGCGGAAGCGGTCCGCGCCAGGCTGGCTGCCCGAGGCATCAGCGTGGCGGCTCGCGCAGGCTGTATCCGCGTGTCGCCTCACTTCTACAACATTCCCAGCGAAATCGACCAGTGCCTGGACGCGCTTTGCGAAACCATCCCCCGACCCTGAACCCCAACCACAAGGAGAGACTCATGCATTTCATCGCCCACCCGATCCGCAAACTCGTGAATGCTGCGGCAATCGCCGCCTGCGCAAGCGCCAGTTTTGCCCAAACGGCGGCACCGGCGGCCGCGTCCGCAACCTCTCACACGCTGGCGGCAGTGAAGGCGCGCGGGGTGCTCAATTGCGGGGTGATCGGCAGCTCCGCCAACTTCTCGCTGCCCGACAGCCAGGGTGTGATGCGCGGGATTGACGCCGACTCCTGCCGCGCCATCGCCGCCGCCGTATTTGGCGACGCGAACAAGGTGAAATATGTCAGCCTCACCCCGCCGCAGCGTCTCGTGGCGGTGCAGTCGGGCGAAGTGGATATCGCCTACGCCAACATCACCTGGACGATGACGCGCGAAACCAAGTCGGGCGTGCAGTTCACCGCCGTGAATTTCTACGACACCTGGGGCGTGATGGTGCCCAAGTCGCTGAAAGCCGCATCTACCACCAAGCTGGGCGGGGCCAGCGTCTGCATGATCGCCGGGCCCGGCGAAACCAACTCCGCCGAGTACTTCGGCAAAATCAAGGTGCGTTTCAAGCCCGTGGCCTTTGCCGAGGGCGAACAGATGCGCAAAGCTTACCTGGCCAAGCGCTGCGACGCCATCTTCCACAACATCTCCGCGCTGGCCAGCTTCAAGGGCACCTTGGGCGCACAGGCCAATGACCACCAGCTGCTGCCGGAAACGCACAGCCGCGAACCTTTGGCCGGCGCAGTGCGCAAAGGCGACGACCGCTGGTTCGACATTGCCCGCTACGTCTGGAACGCCCAGGTGTCCGCCGAGGAGTTGGGCATCACATCCAAGAACATCGGCACGTTCGCCACGTCCAGCGACCCGGACGTGAAGCGCCTGCTCGGCGCCGATGGCGACCTCGGGCCTTCCATGGGGCTGGAGAAGGACTGGGCCGTCCACGCCATCACCCAGGTTGGCAATTTCGGTGAAATGTGGGAGCGCGCGTTCACGGCAAGCGGCATGCCCCGCGGCCCCAACCAGCTCGCTTCCAAGGGCGGGCTGATGTACGCCTTCCCCATGCGTTGAGCGCTGCGAGCCGTGCGCCTGCCACGTTGGGACTGGAAGGCCGCCGCCCGCCAGGCGCTTGCGTTCGCGGTGCTGGGCGGGCTGCTGGCGCTGATGTTCCAGGTCACCAGCTCCAGCCTGCGGGCGCGCGGGATCCAGTCCGGGTTTGGGTTTTTAAGCAAACCGGCCACCACGCCCGTGTTCGACTCGCCGCTGCAGTTTGTTTTGGGCGTGGACACTTTTGCGAAAGCGTTTGCCGCAGGCGCGTTGAATTCGCTCAAACTCACCGCTGCCTGCGTGCTGGCGGCCACACTGATCGGCCTGATGGTGGGCCTGGGCCGCCTGTCGCCCAATGCGCTGGCGCGGCAGCTGTGCAGTGGCTACGTGGAGGTGATGCGCAATGTGCCCGTGCTGCTGCACATCTTCTTCTGGTACGGGCTGGTGCTGGCGCTGCCTTCCGCATCCGCGTCTGCGTCAGATCCCGGGGGTTCACTGCTGCTGGCCAGCAACCGCGGCATTTACCTGGCCTGGCCGGAAATGGATGCGGGCGGGGCCTGGTCGCTGGTGCGCCCAAGCCTGTCCGGGCTGGAGGTGACGGGCGGCATTTCCATGAGCCCCGAGTTCCTTGCACTGTTCCTGGGCATTGCCCTGTACACCGCAGCATTCATCGCCGAGATTGTGCGGGCATCTGTCGGCGCGGTGGCACGCGGGCAATGGGAGGCCTCGACGGCGCTGGGCCTGTCCCGCAAGGCCATTCTGGGCCGCGTGGTTTTTCCCCAAGCCTTCCGCATCGGCGTTCCGTCCGTCACCAGCGAATACCTGGGCATCTTCAAGAACAGCACGCTGGCGGTCGCCGTCGGCTATCAGGACTTCATGGCGGTGAGCAACACCATGCTCAGCGACACCGGCCAGGCCGTGGAGGTGATGGCCATCGTGATGCTGTTCTATGCGGTGGTCAGCCTGCTGGCGAGCGCCACCATGCACCTGTTTGAGCGCCGCAACATGCGATGGGGCGCAACATGAGCGTGGCTGTATGAGATTCGTCGCCACGCAGCACATTGCGCCAGCCGCGCCGCCGCAGCACGCGTCTGGCTGGCTGCGGCGCCTGCGCACCTTGTATTTCAGCTCCCCGGCATCGGCCATCACCACCCTCCTACTGGGGCTGGCTATGCTGGTGTTCGCCTGGCATTTCGTCCAGTGGGCCGTCGTTGACGCCGTCTTCAGCGCCAAAGGGGCTGGCCCCGAGGCTTGCCGGCACTACGGGGTTGGCGCCTGCTGGGCCATCGTCGCCGAAAAGCACCGACTCATTCTCTTCGGCGTCTACCCGTATGAGCAGCAGTGGCGGGCCGCCATCGCCATGGTGGTGCTGGTCGTGATGTACGCGGCCTCCGCCATGCCGCGCCTGTGGAACTGGCGCTTGCTGGTGGCCTGGGTGCTGGCGCTCGTCGTCTTCAGCGTGCTGATGTGGGGCGGAGTCCTGGGCCTGCGTTTCGTGCCCGACGACCAATGGGGCGGGCTGCCGGTGACGCTGGTGCTGGCAACGCTGGGGCTGGCCACCGGGTTCCCTCTGGCCATTGCGCTGGCGCTGCTGCGCCATTCCGGCAAGCCCGGCGTCGGCAGGGCGCTTGCCGTGGCATACATTGAAGTCACCCGCAGCGTGCCTTTGCTGGCGGTGCTGTTCCTTGCCAGCGTGATGGTGCCGCTCTTTTTGCCACAGGGAACGGACATCTCAAAGCTGTTCCGCGTCTTCGTCGCTTTCGCCCTCTTCACAGCCGCCTACCTTGCCGAGGTGGTCCGTGGCGGGCTGCAGGCCGTTCCCAACGGGCAGCGCGAAGCGGCCAAGGCGCTTGGCCTCACCCCATCAGCGGTCACCCTGCGCGTGGTTTTGCCACAGGCGCTGATGGCCGTCCTGCCGGCCCTGGTGAACGTATTCATCGCCTTTTTCAAGGCCACTTCCATTGTGGTGGTGGTCGGCATTTTCGACCTGATGACCGCTGCGAAGCGGGCCGGAGCCGACGCCCAGTGGGAAGGTTTTGGCTCCGAGATTTACCTGTTCGTGGGGGCTATTTACTTTGGCTTCTGCTATTCCATGTCCAGGTACAGCGCCCGCCTGCTGACGCAACACGAGGCCACCGCAAGGTGAGAACACCCGTGCCCCAGGCACCGGACGGCATCCTGCGCATCAGCGGCCTGGACAAGTGGTACGCCGGCTACCACGCCCTGCGCAGCATCAGCCTTGAAGTGGCTGCCGGCGAACGAATCGTCATCTGCGGGCCCTCTGGCTCGGGCAAGTCGTCGCTGATCCGCTGCATCAACGGCATTGAAAGCTTCGAGCAAGGCAAGTTGGAAGTGTGCGGGCTGGCGCTGGGCAAAGGCAGCGCAGCCGCCTCGCTGCTGGAGGTGCGCCGCCAGGTGGGCATGGTGTTCCAACAGTTCAACCTGTTTCCGCACATGACGGTGCTGCAGAACTGCACCCTCGCGCCAGTCTCTACCGGGCGCATGGGCCGCGACGAAGCTGAGGCCACCGCCATGGCACTGCTGGCGCGCGTGCGGGTGCAGGAGCAGGCGCACAAACACCCGGCCCAGCTGTCTGGCGGGCAGCAGCAGCGTGTGGCCATCGCGCGGGCGCTTTGCATGAAGCCCAAGCTGATGCTGTTCGACGAGGTGACCTCCGCACTGGACCCAGAGATGGTCAAAGAGGTGCTTGACACCATGGTTTCGCTGGCTGAGGAAGGCATGACCATGCTGTGCGTCACGCACGAGATGGGATTCGCCCGCAAGGTGGCCGACCGCGTGGTGTTCATGGACGAGGGCCAGATTCTGGAGACCGCGTCGCCGGAGGAATTCTTCTCGGCACCCCGCCATGTCCGTGCGCAATCCTTCCTGGCGGACATATTGCGCGCCTAGGAGCCTGTGCGGCAGAAGGCAGATTTCACTGCGATTCCTGACAACAAAGACAGGGGTTGGCGCGTTATAGGTACATGACCGCCAGCTACATCGCCTACCACCCCGAACAACAGCAACTCTTGCCCAGTGCGCTTCAAGACTGGTTGCCCCAAGGCCACTTGGCCTACTTCATCAACGACACGTTGGACAGCCTGGACTTGAAGGCATTCCATTGTTGAATGCAACCTAAAACTGACCCCCCAGTCCATTCCAGGAGCTTCACCATGAAATTCGCCCAAGTCCGCCAATACGCCTTGTCGTTGCCCGACGTCACCGAAGAGCCGCACTTCAACTACACCTCGTTTCGGGTGGGGGCAGGCGGCAAAATGTTCGTCACCGCGCCGCCCGAACAAACCCACATCCACGTGTTTGTGGCTGAGACTGAGCGAGAAATTGCCCTGGCGGTGGATGGCGCGTTTGTTGAAAAGCTGTTTTGGGGCAGCAAAGCCTTGGGCCTGCGCGTGGCGCTGGCGACTGCGCCACCGGCGCGGGTGCGGGCGCTGGTGTTGCAGGCGTATGCCAACAAGGTGGCAAAACCCAAACGCAAAACGACGGCGCCTGAGATTCAAAAGACGGCTGCGCAACAGGTCCCGAAAAAGCGGCACAAGGTGCTGGGTGAGCCGGCCAAGTGACCGCGTGGAAGCGGCTTGGCACTATCGCGCAGATGCCTTTTTGTAGCTGCGGAATTTTCCGCGGCCATTCGTCCAAGAGTCAGCCCACCACCACTTCGCTGATTTGCATCACGGGTGTCAAATCGGTGTAGTTGGGAATGTCGCCCGTGATTTCTTTGGCGTGGGGCCCAAACCCCGCCTGAAAGGCTGCGACCGATTCGCAGAAGATGTGGCACATACCAATGTAGGTGGCGGGCGCACCCGGCGCGCCGCCAGCCAAGCCTTTGTCAATGGTGTAAGACTTGCAGCTG
>JANOWY010000145.1:0-5327 GCA_031418135.1 Rhodoferax sp.
TCTGCGCCCCAGCGTGCAAATGGCTCTCGACCATCACCCCAAAAATGTGACGCGACCCCCCTGAGGTTTGTGCGGCAATGTCCCGCGCCACATCGACTTGCCGTTCATGCTGTTTGGAGGAGTTGGCATGGCTGCAATCAACCATCAAGGTCGGTGGCAGCTTGGCCTTCACCAAATCCGCGCAGGCGGGGGCCACACTGGCCGCGTCGTAATTGGGTGTTTTGCCGCCGCGCAAGATGACGTGGCAGTCTTTGTTGCCGTTGGTTTGCACAATCGCCACCTGACCGTTTTTGTGCACCGACAAAAAGTGATGACCCCCCGCAGCGGCCTGAATCGCATCCGTGGCGATCTTGATATTGCCATCGGTGCCGTTTTTGAAACCAATCGGCGCTGAAAGCCCGGAGGCCAACTCACGGTGAACTTGGCTTTCGGTGGTGCGGGCGCCAATCGCTCCCCAGGCAATCAGGTCGCCCAGGTACTGGGGTGAAATCACGTCCAGAAATTCACTCCCCGCCGGTAGCCCCAGGCGGTTGATTTCAATCAAAAGCTGGCGGGCCATGCGCAGGCCTTCGTCGATGCGGAAGGTTTCGTCCAGGTACGGGTCATTGATCAGCCCTTTCCAGCCCACCGTGGTGCGGGGTTTCTCGAAGTAGACCCGCATCACGATCTCTAGCGTTTCTTTGTATTTTTCGCGCTCTTGTTTCAGCTTGCGGGCGTATTCCATCGCAGCCGCCGGATCATGAATGGAGCACGGCCCAATCACCACCAGCATGCGGTCTTCCTTGCCGCCCATGATGTCCTGGATATTGTGCCGCGTCTGCGTGATGAGCGATTCGGCGGGCGACCCGGCAATCGGGAAGAAACGAATCAGATGTTCGGGTGGCGGCAGCACGGTGATGTCCTTGATGCGTTCGTCATCGGTGCGACTGGTGCGGTCACTGTGCTGCGGCTGGCGGCGTTCAATCGGGTTCGCATACCAACCACCGTCGGTTGAGGAAGAAGTTGGGTTTGTCATGGTGCGGCTCCTTAAAAGATGGGAAAACAGATCGGTTCAGGTGAAATCAGGGCGAAACGAAAAGGGCAAAAAAAAACCGCCGTTGGTTCGGCGGTTTGTTTGGGAGACTGGGGGGCTTTTTCAGCAACGCTCAATTCTCTCAACCGCCTGTATGCGTGAGAACCAAAAGTAGCTAAAGAAGAAACGCGCCGAAGTCATGAGTTCGAATGTAGCACAAACAAATCGTGGAACACCCATCAGGCCGTGCCACCCACCGTCAGCCCATCAATCCGCAGCGTCGGTTGGCCCACACCCACGGGTACGCTCTGGCCTTCTTTGCCGCAGGTGCCGACACCACTGTCGAGCTTCATGTCGTTGCCGATCATGCTGACGCGTTTGAGGCACTCGGGGCCGCTGCCGACCAGGGTGGCTCCTTTTACCGGGTACAAAATTTTGCCGTTTTCGACCCAATAAGCTTCACTGGCTGAGAAGACGAATTTGCCGCTGGTGATGTCCACTTGCCCGCCGCCAAAGTTGGTGGCGTACAGGCCCTTTTTGATACTGGCGACGATTTCTTGGGGGTCTTTGTCGCCAGCCGTCATGTAGGTGTTGGTCATGCGCGGCATGGGCACGTGGGCGTAACTTTCACGGCGGCCATTGCCAGTGGGTTTCACGCCCATCAGGCGGGCGTTCATGGAGTCCTGGATGTAGCCCTTGAGGATGCCGTCTTCGATCAGCACGTTTTTCTGGCTGGCGTTGCCTTCGTCGTCCACATTGAGCGAACCCCGGCGGTCAGCAATGGTGCCGTCGTCCAACACGGTTACACCTTTGGCGGCCACGCGTTTGCCGATCTTGCCGCTGAACGCGCTGGAGCCCTTGCGGTTGAAGTCGCCTTCCAGGCCGTGGCCAATGGCTTCATGCAGCAAGATGCCGGGCCAGCCGGGGCCGAGCACAACTGTCATCTCACCGGCAGGCGCAGGGCGCGATTCGAGGTTGGTCATGGCGGCTTTTACCGCCTCATCCACGTATTTTTCAATGCAGGCATCATCAAAATAAGCCAGGCCAAAACGGCCACCCCCGCCCGCGCTACCCACTTCACGGCGGCCATTTTGTTCGGCAAACACTGTCACGCTCAGGCGCACCAGCGGGCGCACGTCTGCCGCCAAAGTGCCGTCGGCGCGGGCCACCATCACCACGTCGTATTCGCTGGCCAAACCGGCCATCACCTGGGCCACGCGCGGGTCTTTGGCGCGGGCCAGTTTTTCAACTTTGTTGAGCAAACCCACTTTGGCCGTGCTGTCCAGGGTGCTGATTGGGTCAAGGACTTTATAGAGCGTGCGGCTTTTGGATATTTTGCTCACCGCCGATTTCACCTTGGCGTTTTTGGACGCTGCTGAAATGGCGCGAACAGTACGGGCTGCATCCAGCAATGACGCGTTGGAGATGTCGTCTGAATAGGCGAACGCGGTTTTCTCGCCGCTCACGGCGCGCACGCCGACGCCTTGGTCAATGCTGAAGGAGCCGGTTTTGACAATACCCTCTTCCAGGCTCCAGCCCTCCGAGCGGGTGTATTGAAAGTACAGGTCAGCGTCGTCCACCTTGTGGGCCTTGATTTCATTCAAGGCCTTTGTCAGGTCAGATTCGTCCAGGCCAAATGGCGTGAGCAGGAGGGATTTGGCAATGGCCAAACGTTCAATGGTGGGTTCGCGGGAGATCATGGGGGCATTTTACGGGCCGCCAGCCCTGCGGCTCTCCGACAGCCAGTCAAAGGGCTATTGCGCGGACGATTCGCGGCTGCTCTGCGCTCCAATGAGCCTCACGTCAGCGCGATCGCGTTTGGCTCAGCCACTTAAACAACGCGGCGTCATCTTCGCCCGCCAAGCCGCCCCCACTCGCATCAGCAAAAACCTGGGCCGCACGCGCCCCCAGGGGCCCGGCAAAACCGGCTGCATTGGCAGCGGCCACCGCCAGCCGGGTGTCTTTCTCCAGCAGCGTCATATGGGCACGTGGGGCGTAATCGCCCGCGAGTGCCCGGCGCATGCGGTCGGATGCGATCCAGCTTTGCGCGCTGGATTGCTCCATCACATCCAGGGTTTTGTCGAGGTTCAAGCCCATCTTTTGCGCCATCACCAACACCTCGGCAGCACCCACCAGGTTGATGCCCGCCAGCAGGTTGTTGGCCAGTTTGGTGCGGGCGCCGTCGCCCACTTTTTCGCTGACGTGAAAAACCTTGTTCGACAACGCGTTCAGCAGTACCTGATGGGCTTCAAACACGTTTTTTTTACAGGCCACCATCAGGCTCATGGTGCCCTCGCTGGCCCGCTGCGGGCCACCTGACATGGGGGCATCTATGACCTGAATAGCCCTGGGTTGCAAGGTTTGCGCAAAACCTTCCACATCTTGCGGGGCCAGCGTGGGGCAGAGCATGACGGTGCGCCCCGGTTGCAACGTGGACGTGATACCTGCCGCACCAAACAACACCTCGTGGCTCTGCGGCGAATCAACGACACACACGATATTTACTATCGAATGTATAGCTATTTGTGCAGGATAGATGTGAACAATCGCCCCTTTTTCCTTTAAGGCTTGCGTTTTGGCCGCGTCCAGGTCACAAACATGCACTGTCCAGCCCCGTGCCAGTAAATTGAGCGCCATACCCCCGCCCATGTTGCCCACACCCACGATACCGACAGGAAATTTTTCAGGGGTCATGTCTGCACCAGCCTTTTGGATTTTGCGATGGACATCAGGATGCCCAGCCCGAACCCGAGCGTGACCATCGCAGTGCCGCCGTAACTGACAAAGGGCAGCGGCACCCCCACCACCGGCAGAATACCGCTGACCATGCCCATGTTGACAAACGCATAGGTAAAAAAGATCAGCGTCACGCTGCCCGCCAGCAAACGCGCAAACAGGGTAGGGGCCTCCAGCGCAATCATCAGCCCGCGCACGATGAGAAAACCAAACGTCACCAGCAGCAACAACACACCCAACAGCCCGAATTCTTCAGCAAACGCGGCAAAAATAAAATCAGTGGTGCGTTCGGGGATGAACTCCAGATGCGTTTGGGTACCCTGCATAAAACCTTTGCCCCATACGCCACCCGATCCAATCGCGATCATGCCCTGGATGATGTGGAAACCCTTGCCCAGCGGGTCGCGCGAAGGGTCTAGCAGGGTACAAATGCGCTGTTGTTGGTAATCACGCAACATCGGCCAACTGACACCGTCGGCGCACAGTTGCGGCTCAAACGCCACCACCAGCGCCACGCCCACCAGGCCCAGCACCAACGGCGGAAAGATCAACCGCCAGGAGAGGCCGGCAAAAAAGATGACGGCCAGCCCAGCCGCCAACACCAGCAAAGCGGTGCCCAGATCGGGCTGTTTCATGATCAGCCCCACTGGCACCGCCAGCAGCACACCGGCCACGGCAAAATCCAGTGGCTTCAAGCGCCCTTCGCGTTTCTGGAACCACCAGGCCAGCATCAGCGGCATGGCAATTTTGAGGATTTCGCTGGGCTGGATCACCACCCCCACATTCACCCAGCGGCGCGCCCCTTTTTTGGTGATGCCAAAAACAGCCACCGCAATCAGCAGGGTAACGCCCACCACATACAGCGGCACGGCAAAGGCCATCAGGCGCTGCGGCGGCACTTGCGCCACGATGAAAAGAATGGCTCCGGCGATCAGCATGTTGCGTCCATGCAGCTCAAACTGTGAGCCGTGGTCAAACCCGCTGGAATACATGGTCACCATGCCAATACACGCCAGCATGAACACGGCAAAGGCCAGGGGGCCGTCAAAACCCCGAAACAATGTCAGCACCCGGGAGATGACAGAAGGTTTTTCAAAAGTGGCCAGCATGGGCTGCGATTATCCTTGGGAAGGCCCCCATACTCCCCAAGACTCACGCCATGCCACATCCCCCCACCAACCATTTGCTCTACCTCCACGGTTTTCGTTCCTCACCCCAATCCACCAAAGCACGGATGGTGGCGCAACGTATGGCACAAATGCATCCGGACGTCACGTTTTGGTGTCCCCAGTTGCCACCCTCGCCCCGCGAAGCGATGCAGTTGGTGACGCAGGGCCTTGCCGATTGGCCCGCCGCGTCAATGGCCGTGATGGGTTCGTCACTGGGTGGTTATTACGCCACCTGGCTGGCTGAAACCCGGGGTTGCCGGGCCGTTGTGTTGAACCCGGCAGTGTTTGCGGCGCGTGATTTGGCAAAGTACGTGGGCGAACACACCAGTTGGCATGACCCCTCGGAAAAATTCGTTTTCAAAGCCGAGTACGTTGCCGAACTGGAGACGCTGGCAGGCATGGGTTTGAAG
>JANOWY010000146.1:0-5814 GCA_031418135.1 Rhodoferax sp.
ATACAGGGCTTTGGGGCCACTGGAAACCATCAGCAACTTGCCGGCCTTGGCCACCTTGGCATTGCCCGACACGGGCGTACACAGGTAAGCCACGCCCATGGCTTCGAGCCGTTCCCGGATTTCGGCGGAACCTTCTTGCGAGATGGATGAACAATCCACCACCACCTTGGGCTTTTGTGCGCCAAAACACAGGCCACCTTCTTCAAACAGCACTTGCTTCAGATCGTCCGTGGTGGAGACCATGGTGAACACGATGTCGCAGCCGGACAACGCGGTTTTCGAAGCCGCCACCGTTGCGCCGTATTCCTTCAAGGGCTCAGCCTTGGCGGCCGTTCGGTTCCACACATCTACCGCATGCCCGCCTTTGAGCAGGCGTTTGACCATTGCCTCACCCATACGGCCCAATCCTATCCAACCCAGCTTATTTGCCATCGACCTTCCTTTGCTTTGAATCCAGCGTTTGTAGCAGATTTTGCCGAATTACGGTGAGTCGAATGACCTCGAAAAAGTCATTTTCTGGGCACCTATGCCCGCGCCATCCAGACTATCAAATCGCCATCTGTGCGGCGTGTTTGGCAATTGCACCAGGCTGAGTTATCCACACCTGACCACGATCTCGTGCGGCAGCAACGTGCTGCAGCGCGCGCCGCAGGTGGCGCAGCCGGTAGGGTTGGCCAACGATGTAGGGGTGCAACGCAATACCCATCACCAACGGCGCGGAACCGGGGGCCGTTGATTGCTCCAGCATTTCATCCAGCTGATCCACAATCATTTGGGCGAAATCCTTGCCGTCCATCTGACGCGCCACGATCATCGGAATGTCATTGAGCTCCTGCGGATACGGTACCGCCCACAAAGGCTGGCCGCTGCGGGTGCGCATCGGCAGCGGCTGGTCATCATGGCACCAGTTCAGTGTGTAGCTGTAACCGGTTTCAGCCAGCAGATCTGGCGTGACCAGGCTCTCGGATATCCAGGGAGACAACCACCCGGCTGGCGTTTGCCCGCTGTGCACTTGCATGAGCGTGCGGCAATGCGAGAGCAGTTCGCGTTCGCCCGCTTCACCCAAAGCCGCTTGACGCTCGGCATTGCTGTGGCCATGGCCCACCAGCTCGTCACCGCGCGCTACGCAAGCGGCGACCAATTCGGGGCAGTGGTCATACAAAGCCGTGTTGATCAGCGCGGCAGACGGCAGGCCGAGTTGGTCAAACAGCTCCAGGCAGCGCCACGCGCCCACCCGGTTGCCGTATTCACGCCAACTGAAGTTCAAAACATCGGGCTGCGGGCTGGCCGGGCCAATGGTTGCCCCCAAACCTTCGCCAAAAGCGAAATGCTCAATATTAAAACCCAGGTAAACCGCCAACCCTGCACCGTTGGGCCAGCGATAAGCCGGGCGCCGGTGGATGGCCTGGTAGTCGAACCGGCCGTGCGTTGGCAACGGGCCTGGGTAGTTCGCCACCACCAACCGCCTAAAGCTTGGCCAGCCCGGCGCGAACCAACAGCCACTCGGCGCTGTCATTCCACACGTCCATGTGGGTGATCAGCCCGTTTCGCACCACGTAACGGTCTACATACCGGTTGCCTTCAAAGGGTGTGCCGTCGGGCCATTCCCCGTACAAGGTTCCCAGGCTGTAGACCACAGTGCCGTCGACCGCAGGCAGCCCCTCACTGTACTGCACCGTTTCGGTGCGTTCGATACGCTTTTTGACCCATTTGTAGCGCGAAGCGTTGAATTTGGTGCACTCGGCCGGTGCACGCATGGTGCGCCCGCCAGTGAAAAGGATTTTCATGTCTGGCGCCGTGTAACGGGCGGCAGAGATGGGGTCGGGCAGCATGATCAGCCGCAGGAACTCGTTAACGATGTCAGCGGCAGCGGTTGGCGTGGCCAGATTGACAGGATCGGTTTTCAAATACGTTGCTCCTGCGGTTGATTTTGGGTCAAAGCCAAAAGCTTATCAGGTTATGACTTCGACATTCGCAAGCTTGGCCACACTGCGCCAGGTGTCAATTTGGGAATTGATCAACTGCACGAAATCGTTCCCCATCACGGCATTTTTGCGTGGCAGGGTTTGCAACTCTTCCAGCCGCGCGACGATGTCGGGCTTGGCAAGAATTTCCGGTATGAGTGTCGTGAGGCGTTGGGTAATGGCTGCTGGCAAACCTTTGGGTGCTGACAAACCCAACCATTGCGAACCCGTGAGTTTGGGAAAACCCAGCTCGGCAAATGTCGGAATGCTCGCCAATGCAGGCAACCGGCTGGGGGTTGATACAGCCAAGGCGCGCAGCGAGCCCGCCTTCAGTTGGGCAACATTGGTGGTGATCGGATCAAGCAGGCTGTCAATTTGCCCGCCCAGCAGGTCTTGCATGGCCGGTGCACTGCCCTGGTAGGGGATGTGGTCGTGTTGTGGGGCCTTGCCCTCAATCTTCAACATCTCGCCAAACAGGTGGTTGGCTGAGCCAATGCCCGACGAGCCATAACGCACGGGTTTGGTTTTGGCCGCTGTCACGTACTGCTCCAGCGTTTGGTAAGGCGATTGCGCACGTACCAGCAACACCATCGGGGCCTCGACCAACATGCCAACGTGGGTGAAATCGTTCACCGCGTCAAACGGCATGGTGCGCCGGGTGGCCGTGGCGTAAACATGCACGGAAGCGTGGCTGACCAGCAAGGTGTAGCCATCAGGCTGTTGTTTGGAGACGTAATCGGTGCCGATCAACCCCCCGGCACCGGCCCGGTTTTCAACCAGAACCGTTTGGCCAAGCGCCGCCTGGAGGTGGGGCGCCATCAGCCGCGAAACCGTGTCGACCAGCCCGCCCGGTGGAAACTGGGCGACCAGACGAACAGGGCCGCGGGTAGGCCATGCACCACTTTGGGCACCTACCCAGGCGGGGGCGGCCAAAAGAGAGGCTGCGCCAGCGGCCAGTATTTCACGACGTTTCATGTTTGCTCCTGAAAATGGCCGCCGTTCAAAAGACAGCCATAGGGTTAATGAAGAGAACAGGTTAAACAACCTAAACAGCTTGAGCAAGTTGCATGCCCATTTTCAATCGCTCGGGCTACTTCACGGGGGTGCAACGCGGGATCAAAAACCCCGCCGAAAATTAGGGTAACAGCGCAGACCAAGCCGATGCCAGCACATCAATTCCGCCCCACCAGCAAGCCGCCGTCCACCGCCACCACTTGCCCGGTCATGTACCGCGCAGCATGAGACGCCAAAAAGTGAATCACATCCGCGATCTCTGCTGGCTCACCGATGCGACCCATGGGGATGTATTCACCTGCCGTGTCCGCATCGGGCCCCATGGAATGTTCGGCAGACAACAGTTGCGCCGTGCGCACGTAACCCGGCGCAACACCGTTGACGCGGATGCCCTCGCGCGCCAATTCAACCGCCAGCCCGCGCACCAGCCCCACCACACCGGCTTTGGCCGCCGAATACGCCACATGCTCATCCCAACCGTAGTGGGTGCCCATGAGTGACGACAGGCAAATGATGGCGCCACTTTTGCGCTTTTTCATGAGCGGCAAAGCCGGCCGGATCACCCGCCACATGCCCTTGAGGTCGATGTCATGGGTCAGATCCCATTTTTCATCGGTCAGTTGGGCCAAGGGCACCTTGTGTGCAATGCCCGCATTGGCCACGATGCAATCAATGCCGCCATGTTGCCGCTCGACCGCCGCGACCACCGCCTGGGCTTGCTCGGTTGACCTCACATCGAGCCGGTGAAACTCCGCGCTGGGCAATTCGGCAGCCAGCGCCTGGCCTTCAGTCTCTAGAACATCTGTCACCACCACGTGGTAACCGCCTTTGCCAAAGGCCTGCGCGCAAGCCCTGCCGATGCCGATGGCCGATCCGGTGATGAGGACAACTTGTTTTGTCATGTATGCCTTGCCAAATGTAGGAGTTTCAAAGATTTAAACCAATGTTTGATTCGACTGAATACCGACCACTTCAACACCCTCCCGCAAGTAGCGATCCGCACCGCCGTACACCACCATCTGCCGCGCAACCTTGTTGCCCAACACCTTGCCGACTTGCCGCAGGCTTTTGGCAAATTCCGGGTGATAAGTTTGTGACGATTTGATCTCCACCAAACCCAGCTTGCCCGGCGGCATGCCGTTTTCTACGATCAAATCAACTTCTTGGCCATTGCTATCCCGCCAAAAATGCAGCCGTGCACGTTCGCCCTGGTTTTCAAAATACTTGGCAAACTCCGTGATGACCAAATTCTCAAACAAATTTCCGCGCAAGTGATGCGTTGCCAATTGCGCCGGGTCGCCTATGCCCATCAGCCATGCAGCGAGGCCCGTGTCATAAAAATACAACTTGGGTGATTTGATCAGCCGCTTGCCCAGGTTCTCAAACCAGGGAGGTAGTAAAAAGATAACGTAGCCGGTTTCCAGAAAACCGATCCAGGTGGCAATCGTGGTTTGCGATACACCCACGTCGTTGGCCAGGCTCTGGTAGTTGAGCACCTGCCCCACTCGCCCGGCGCACAAACGCACCATGCGGCGAAACTCCGGCAAATGCCGCAGCGCCACCAGCTCGCGCAAATCCCGCTGGATGTAGGTTTCAAAATAATCACTGAAAAAATCGGCGGGCTTGATGCCCAGTGCGTGCACGGCCGGGTAACCCCCGCAGTGCATCAGGTGCGTGGTGTCATGCGGCAAGCCGGCATGGCGCAGTTCCAGCAACGACAAGGGCAGCAACCGGAGTACAGCCGTGCGCCCCGCGAGCGACTGCCGCACCGCGCCCATCAAGTCCAGCTGCTGGCTGCCTGTCAAGATGAACTTTCGCGCATCCTCCAAACCCGGCTGCCGCGCCTGGTCAAACCGCCATTCGTCCACATGCACCTGCACGGACGACAAGATGTCTGGCAGGCGCTGCACTTCGTCCAAAATCGCGCCGTTGGGGTACTGCGCCAAAAACCCGCGCGGATCGGTTTGCGCAAACTCGCGTGTATGCGCGTCTTCCAGATTGGCATAAGGCAAATGCGGAAACGCCTGACGGCAAAGCGTCGTCTTGCCCGACTGGCGCGGCCCTGTGAGCGTGACCACGGGGTATGGCCCGGCGCGCCTGATGAGGGTTTGGAGGAGTTGTCGCTGGAGAGCCATTTTTATGTAAAACTGAAGTTGTACTTCTATTTTACATAATTATTGCTCAATAGAGGCGGTTCAATTGTCGCCACGATGCATTAGTGATCGGTATCAACACGGCACTTCAATTTCCAAAATAGACCAGACTTGCTCATAGGCCAGAACGACCTGATGACCGTGCAATTGATACCGCAACGGCGCTGGCGTTCCTTCGTCAAAGAGTATTCGCATCTTCAACGAACCAGCTTGAGCACTTCAACTGATGCTTGCTTGAGCACGGCTTTGGCTTGCTCAAGACTAACGCCCGGAAACCATTCAACAAACTGATTGAGCGTTGCACCGTTGTTTAAGTTATCAAAGAGCGCTGCCACAGGCACGCGCGTGCCCGAGAAGCAGGGCGCTCCGCTCATAACGTTGGGATGCTGGGTAATAGCGTTTGTCATTGAGTTCCTTCTCGACAGATTGTCAGCATTTTCAATGCAATCTTATAAGGCTCGTCTGCCAGTTTCCTGACCCTCGATACCTGAGGAGTTGGGCCTTCTATTTTGCAGATATTTTGAGAAACGAGAGACTTGACCCCATTGCCCCAAACACAGGAAGTGACCCTACTGCATAAATTTTGTCGCAAATTAGACAATGTTGAATCTTGCACGCGCCTCGATCATTATTGGGATCAGGTGTGGTCGAAAAAAATCAACTGGTACATGGGCGGTATTCAC
>JANOWY010000147.1:0-3392 GCA_031418135.1 Rhodoferax sp.
GGCCGGGTAAAGAAGCCGTGCGAAGCTGGCCACGTTGGCACCACTGACGGTGCGGCGTGTCATGGCCAGGCAAGGCGCTGTTCGCTTGATGGCCAAAGCCCTGGCTTCGCTGGCGGACGGCAGGCAGGCCTCAATGCTGTAGCTGGCCTCAGTCAAGGGCGCATGGGTCAGCAAGTGGTGGGTGGGTGATGTTTGGGTGAAATCCACTGCCAGGTAGTCTGGTGCGGCCGCCGGATTCACATAACGGTCTTCGTACTGAATCGGAACGCCGTTTTCCAGGTGTGTCAAGACCGTGTGAAAAACCCGGGCACCAAGGCGCAGATCCAGCGCACGGGCGACCTCTGTGAGGGCTCTTTCTTGTGCCACCAGCAACACGCGCGTGGAGTGCAGATGACCGCGTTCGGCCACCTCCTCGTGGATGTCCCGAATGGTCAGGCGCGATGAAATCCGGTGCAACTCGGCCACCCGGGTGCCCGATCCCTGCACGCGGGTCACCAGCCCTTCGGCCATCAGCTCCCGAAGGGCGCGGTTGACCGTCATGCGGGCTACACCAAACGTTTGGCCCAAAGCGGATTCACTGGGAACCGGGTCGCCAGGTTTCCATTGACCACTGCTGATGTGACTCTTGACGAATGCCTTTATCTGCTCGTAGACAGGTGATGCTGCGGTTTCCATACCCTATAGATTACCCTAGTTGACACAAGTTGTATAGACAACTACACTAATTTTCAGATAAAGTTGTATAGACAACTTATTGGAGATCAATATGTGCATGAAGATCAACTTCAGCATGAAGATCGACACGAATTTAGAGCGGATACTTTTTCAGGAGTCTTTGATGTCCGATTTGTCGCAAGCCCCCTATTTCGAAAGCAAAGCCCGTCCTGTGCGGGCACCGCGTGGCAGCACCATCAGTTGTGCCAACTGGCAAATCGAGGCGGCTTACCGCATGTTGCAGAACAACCTCGACCCGGAAGTAGCCGAAAATCCGGACGAGCTTGTGGTCTATGGCGGAATCGGCAAAGCTGCACGCAATTGGCCCTGCTTTGATGCCATCATGCACAGCCTGCGTACCTTGCGGCCCGATGAAACGCTCCTGATCCAGTCAGGCAAGCCAGTGGGCGTCTTTCGTACCCATACGGGCGCGCCGCGCGTGCTGTTGGCCAATTCCAACCTGGTGCCGCAGTGGGCGAACTGGGAGCATTTCAATGTGCTCGACCGTGCCGGCCTGATGATGTATGGGCAAATGACCGCTGGCAGCTGGATATACATTGGCAGCCAAGGCATTGTGCAGGGCACTTATGAAACGTTTGTGGAAGCCGGTCGCCAGCACTTCAACGGCGATCTGGCGGGTCGCTGGATCTTGACGGCGGGACTCGGCGGCATGGGTGGTGCCCAGCCGTTGGCCGCAACATTTGCCGGCGCATGTTCGCTCAATATTGAGTGCCAGCAAAGCAGCATCGACTTTCGCTTGCGTACCCGTTACCTGGACAAACAAGCCAATGATCTGGACGAGGCCTTGGCTTTGATCGCCCGGCACACGGCAGCCAAAGAGGCTGTGTCTGTTGGGCTGTGCGGTAACGCGGCAGAAATTTTGCCCGAGCTGGTGCGCCGAGTGCAGTTGGGCAGTGAACAAGGCAAATTGGCACGCCCTGACATGGTGACCGACCAAACCTCGGCCCATGACATCATCAACGGTTACCTGCCAGCGGGCTGGAGCGTTGCCCAGTGGTTGGCGGCCCGCAAAGATCCGGCGCAGCATGCCGCGCTCAAACAGGCGGCGGGTGAATCATGCGCCACCCACATCCGTGCCATGTTGGCCTTTCACGGCATGGGCATCCCCACGGTGGACTACGGCAACAACCTGCGTCAGGTGGCCAAAGATTTTGGCGTGGCCAACGCGTTTGACTTCCCCGGTTTTGTGCCCGCCTATGTGCGTCCGTTGTTTTGCAAAGGCATCGGCCCGTTCCGGTGGGTCGCACTTAGTGGCGATCCGCAAGACATTGTCAAGACCGACGCCAAGATGAAAGAACTCTTCCCCGACAACAAACACCTGCACCGCTGGCTGGACATGGCCCAGGAGCGCATTGCCTTCCAGGGCCTGCCGGCACGCATCTGCTGGATTGGTCTGGGTGAGCGGCACTTGGCAGGTTTGGCGTTTAACGAGATGGTCAAGAGCGGCGAGCTCAAGGGTCCGATCGTGATTGGGCGCGACCACTTGGACAGCGGTTCAGTAGCTTCACCCAACCGCGAAACCGAAGCCATGATGGACGGCAGCGACGCGGTCAGTGATTGGCCGCTTCTCAACGCATTGCTCAATACCGCCAGTGGCGCGACCTGGGTCAGCTTGCACCATGGCGGCGGTGTCGGTATGGGGTACTCGCAACATTCAGGTGTGGTGATCTGTGCCGATGGAACGGCAGAAGCTGCCGACAAGTTGAGCCGCGTGCTGTTCAACGACCCGGCGACGGGCGTCATGCGCCATGCTGATGCGGGTTATGAGATAGCCAAGACAAGCGCCAAAAAGAATCACCTGAATCTGCCGATGTTGGCATGAATATCAAACCCGAGCTCATTGTTCCGGGTGCGTTAACACTCGCGCAATTGCGCCGATTGTGCACGCTGCCCGCGCCGCAGGTGCTGCTCGACACTGCTTGCCGCCCTGGCATCCGTGCCAGTGCCGCGCAGGTGAAGCGCGCAGCAGAGGGTGGCACACCGGTTTACGGTGTGAACACGGGTTTCGGAAAACTGGCATCCACCCGTATTGCGCAGGAAGACCTCGCCACGCTGCAGCTTAAATTGCTGCGTTCCCATGCTGTGGGTGTGGGTGAACCCTTCAGCGAAAGGGTGGTTCGGCTCGTACTATTGCTCAAGGCTGCCAGTTTGGCGCGGGGCTATTCGGGGGTACGTGAAGACGTGGTTGACGCGCTGGTCAACCTGCACAACACCGGTGTGATTCCCGTCATTCCTTGTCAGGGATCAGTTGGCGCCTCGGGCGACTTGGCGCCGTTGGCGCACCTGAGCCTGCCTTTGATTGGCGAGGGCGAGGCGTTCTATCAAGGCGAGCGCATGCCCGGTGGCGAGGCGTTGGCCAGGGCTGGCCTCAAACCGATCTTGCTGGGTGCCAAAGAGGGCCTGGCGCTCATCAACGGCACACAGGTATCCACTGCGTTGGCCATTGATGCTCTTTTGGCGACCGACCGCTTGTTTGAGGCGGCAGTCATTTCAGGCGCGCTCACGCTCGACGCCGTGCGCGGTAGCGATGGCCCGTTTGATGCGCGCATACACGCGGTGCGCGGCCAGCCAGGGCAAATTGACTGTGCGGCTGCTTATCGGGCCCTCACGCAAGGTAGCGCCATACGCGCGTCGCACCTTGATGGCGACGATCGCGT
>JANOWY010000148.1:0-14082 GCA_031418135.1 Rhodoferax sp.
GTCTGGGCCGCTATTCAGGCCGCGCAATAGACCGTTCGGGCCTGAACCCGCTTTTCATATTTCGAATCCCTGATTGAAGACTAGGAGAAAAACATGTACGCATTTACCTTAGAACGCCCCGCAACCGTGGCCGATGCCGCCAAACTGGCAGCAGGTGGCACCAAAGTTTTGGCCGGTGGCCAAACCCTGTTGCCCACCATGAAGCAACGACTGGCCGACCCTGGCCAACTGGCAGATTTGGGTGGTATCAAGGAGTTGGTTGGCATCAAACGCGAGGGTAATGCCCTGGTGATTGGTGCCATGACCAAACATGCCGATGTGGCCACCAACGCCGATGTGTTGGCCGCCCTTCCCGCGCTGGCCGATTTGGCCGCGCACATTGGTGACCGCCAGGTGCGTGCGATGGGCACGATCGGGGGGTCAGTTGCCAACAACGACCCTGCTGCCTGTTACCCCAGCGCTGTGTTGGCATTGGGTGCGACGGTGCACACTACCAGCCGCAAGATCGCGGCGGATGATTACTTTCAGGGCATGTTTACCACGGCGCTGGCTGATGGCGAACTGATTACCGCGATCAGCTTCCCGGTGGCCAAAAAAGCCTGCTACATGAAGTTTGTGCAACCGGCTTCGCGCTTTGCGCTGGTTGGCGTGTTTGTGGCGCAAACCGATTCAGGTGTGCGTGTCGCGGTGACAGGCGCTGGCAATGGCGTGTTTCGCCATGCCGGCCTGGAGGCAGCATTGAACGCCAGCTTCACAGTGGCTTCGGCCGCTGCGGTGAAAATCGATGCCAGCAACCTGAATGCTGACATTCATGCCTCCTCCGCCTACCGCGCAAACCTGATCAGCGTGCAGACGCAGCGGGCTGTGGCCAAGATGATGGGCTGACTTGCCAGAGGCCGTCGCCCGGCGGCGACGGTGTTCGGAGCACCTCATGCAACGAGCCCCGTGTTCTCAAATACGGGGCTTTTTTATTTTTTTTAATTTGTTATAATAGAAAGTCGAATTGTTCAGAAAATAATTCAACTATTAGTTATAATATATATAGCATAAACGTCTATTTATAAGTATATATATACGTAAAAAGTATTTTAAATGAGTTTATATTCTTCCGCTGTAGCGAGCTTCCCGAGTGTCGACTCATTGGTAGAGGGTCTACAGGCCGCAGGGTACTTTGCGGATCGCCGTTTGGCCACCGCTGTCTTTTTGGCCCTCAAGTTGCAGCGACCGTTGTTGCTTGAGGGTGAGCCCGGCGTGGGCAAAACCGAGCTGGCCAAAGCCCTCAGCCTGGCGTTGCAGCGCGACATGCTGCGCTTGCAGTGTTATGACGGCCTGGAGCAGCGCGAGGCCTTGTACGAATGGAACTATGCGGCCCAGTTGTTGCACATGCGGGCGGCTGAGTTTCAGTCTCACACGGCGGGTTTTGCCGGTTCAGCAGAAAATCCAGGCACCTTAAGTGACGAAAAAGCGCAGCGCGGCGGTGGGCGAGATGTGGAGCGCGAGGTGTACCAAGACCGCTACCTGATCCGCCGCCCCTTGTTGCAGGCCCTGCAAGCGCCCGCGCCCGGTGCGGTGCTGCTGATTGACGAAGTGGATCGTGCCGACGAACCGTTTGAGGCCTTTTTGCTGGAATACCTGGGTGAGTACCAGGTCAGCATTCCTGAAATTGGCACCATCAAGGCGCAGTTTGCGCCGGTCACCATTCTCACCAGCAACCGCACCCGCGAGTTGAACGACGCGGTAAAGCGCCGCTGCCTCTACCACTGGCTCGACTACCCCGAACGCGAACGCGAGCTGGCCATCATTCGGGCCCAAGTGCCCGGCGCATCCGATGTGTTGTCGGCCCAAGTTGCCGAGTTTGTGGGCCGCCTGCGCAGCGCACCCTTTGCCAATGCTTTTCAACGCGCCCCCGGCATCGCCGAAAGTGTGGAGTGGGCCAAAGCCCTGGTCGCGCTGGATACGCTGGCAGTGGACCCGGAAGTCGTCGCCGACACCGCTGGCATCTTGTTCAAACAGCGTGAAGATGTGGCGGCGCTGACCGCGGACATGGCGACCGCGTTGCTGAAGCCCTTGGCTGACCCAACCTCATGACCCGGCAGCTCGGAATTTCCAGGCATGCTTTTAGGTGACGCCAGAAGCGGCAAGCTCCCCGACAACATCGCCGGGTTTGGCCGCAGCTTGCGCCGTGCCGGGGTGCGGGTCGATGCTTCACGTATCGCACTGGCGGTGCAGGCCACCCAAACGGTAGGCTTGGCCGACAAGCAAGATGTGTCGGCAGCGATGGAAGCCGTGATGGTCAGCCGCGAGCAAGACCGCCTGGTCTTCCGCGAACTGTTTGATGTCTATTTTCGCAACCCCGACGTGGCCAACAAGTTGTTGTCGCAATTGCTGCCCAGCGCTGAAGGCAAAGCCGCACCCAACAAACGTCGCCCCCGGGTAAATGAGGCCCTGTCGCCGCAAAAAACCTTTGGCCAGCAAGCCAAACCCACACAAGAAGACCAAAAGCTGGAATTTGACGCGGCCATGACCGCCAGCGATTTGCAGCGTCTGAAACATGCTGATTTCAACTCGCTTTCAGGCACCGAATACCGCCTGGTGGAGCGTTTGGCGCGGGACGTGCGCCTGCCGCTGCCGCACTACGCTTCGCGCCGTACGCGGCCTTCGCAGCAGGGCAACCGAGTGTACTGGCCGGGGGTGATGCATCAGGCCGCGCAGACCGGTGGCGAACTGTTTCGTTTGCCCAAATTGCAGCGACGCCGGCAACCGCTGCCTTTGCTGTTGCTGGTGGATGTTTCGGGCTCGATGGAACGTTATGCCCGGCTGCTGCTGGCCTTTTTGCATGCCGCCACGCGTCGTAGTGTGAACGGCCATGTGCAGCGTGACGTGTTTGCCTTTGGCACCCATCTCACAGATTTGACACCCGCCTTCAAATTGGCTGACACCGATGCCATGCTGGGCCAGGCCAGTGAGCTGATTGATGATTTCGCCGGTGGCACCCAGTTGGGCGAATCGCTCAAGACGCTGCGCCAGCAGCATGCCCGCCGCCTGGTCGGGCGGCGCACGCTGGTGCTCATCATTACCGATGGCCTGGACACGGGTGAACCCGAAGCACTGAAGGATGAACTGGCCTGGTTGCGCCGCCGCAGCCGCCGCTTGTTGTGGCTGAATCCCTTGTTGCGGTTTGACGGGTACGCACCCATCGCCCGGGGTGCCTCCGTGCTGCACAGTCAGGCACACGGCATGGTAGCGGTTCACAATGTCAGCAAGTTGCAAGATTTAGCCAGCAGCCTGGCCGAACTGATGCGGAAATAATTTAAAAACAACCCAAGGAGTTTGACATGGACATGCAAGGAAGCCGCCAACTGGCCATCACCCAACAACAAGCATGGGACGCGCTGAACGACCCAGCTGTGCTTAAAGCCTGCATCCCGGGCTGCAACCAGGTGGAACCTACTGGCGAAAACCAGTATGCCATCGGCATGGCCATCAAGATTGGCCCGGTGTCGGCCAAATTTGCCGGCAAGATTACGCTGGGCGACATCGTTGCGCCTGTGTCCTACAGCATCAATTTCGAAGGGCAAGGCGGCGCAGCCGGTTTTGGCAAGGGGAACTCTGCCGTCAAACTGACACCCAACGAAGGCGGTTGCGAGTTGCAATACACCGTTCATGCATCGGTGGGCGGCAAGATTGCCCAATTGGGTCAGCGCCTGATCGATGGCGTCGCCAAATCCATGGCAGAAGATTTTTTCAAGCGTTTTGACGATGCCATGCATGTGGCGCATCCGGGCGCCTATGCGGCCAAGCAAGAGGCAACAGATGCCCAGGCGGCAGCGGGCGGTGCAACCGCCACGCCAAAAGCAACCGATGGCGCTGGCATTCCCGTGTGGGTGTGGGTGGGTATCGCAGCGGTGGTGGTGGTGGCCTATTTGGCCATGCGCTAAAAAAGACACCGAGGCACACAGGCACGATTTCTCGTGGAGCGGGTTGGGGCCGGACAAGACTAAAAAGGGGAATGCGATGGAAAACCAGGACGTGATGGTTCTCAGAACCTTGCGCAATTGGCGGCAAGACGGCAAGCGCGCCTTGCTGGCCACGGTGGTGCGCACCTGGGGCTCGTCGCCCCGGCCAGTGGGTTCCATCATGGCCCTGTGTGAAGACGGTAGCGTGGTGGGTTCAGTGTCGGGCGGTTGTATTGAAGACGACCTGATCTACAAGTTCACCCAAGCCTATGCCGGCAAAGATGCCGCCGGTGCGGCCACCAATGTCATACCCACCGGTGCCCCGCAGTTCATCAAGTATGGCATCAGCGCTGACGAAGCCCACCAGTTTGGCCTGCCTTGTGGTGGCACGCTAGAGCTGCTGCTTGAGTTTGACCCCGATGCAAAAGCCTTGGCGCAGCTGGTGGCGGCCCTGGAAGGCGGGCAACTGATGCAGCGCACCGTGCGTTTGCAAGATGGCCAGGTGGAACTGCGCACCAGCGCCAGCCCCGAAAACCTGGCCGTGAACGATGCCGAATTGACCAACACCTTCGGCCCCGAATACCGCATGTTGCTCATCGGTGCGGGCCAACTCACCGAATACCTGGCCACCATGGCTTTGTTCAGCGGTTTTTCCGTCACGGTGTGTGACCCGCGTGAAGAATACCGGGGGGCCTGGTCGGTCGCCAACGTCACCGTCACCAGCGATATGCCAGACGATGTGGTCACCGCCTTCAAGGCAGACCGCCGCTGCTGCGTGGTGGCCCTCACACATGACCCCAAACTCGATGATCTGGCCTTGCTGGAAGCCTTGAAGACCGACGCGTTTTACGTCGGTGCCATTGGCTCCAGGCGCAACAACCTGGTGCGCCAGCAGCGCATGATCGAACACTTTGAACAAACCGAAGCCACTTTGGCCCGCCTGCGCGGCCCGATCGGCATTTATATTGGCAGCAAAACCCCGCCTGAAATTGCGGTGAGTATCATGGCGGAAATTCTGGCTGTCAAAAACGGCGTGAAGCTGCCGCGTGACATGGATGTAGCCTGGGCCAAAAACGATTTGGCCGTGCCAGCCAATGACCCCGGTGAACTGGTGTGCGGGGTGCCCCGCAGGGCGGGTTAAGTCGGCCTAAAACATCCAAGCGGCGAGTTGGTAATAGTCAAACCCGCTGCTGCGCCCGCCCAGGCACGTGGCCAAAAAGTCTTCGGTCTTGCGGTACATCGTCAGGTTGTTGTTCCATTTCTGGTTGCCGTGGCCGTCGCCCTGAAAGGTGACGTAATCCACCTGCTTGCCAGCTTTTTGGAGTGCCGCCACCATCAGATCTGATTGCTCCAGCTTCACCCGCGCATCGTTCACGCCGTGCATGATCAAGATCGGTTTTTTGGCCTGATCAGCTTTGAACAAAGGCGATCTCGCGTCCATCACGGCGCGTTGCTGGGGGTTGGCCGGGTCGCCCACAAAGCGCGTCCACCAGGGTTTGCCCAGTTCCCAATAGGCGGGCGCGGTTTCCAGCAAGCGCGCCAGGTGCGTCACGCCAACGATGTTCACCGCACAGGCAAAAACGTCTGGCGTGAAGGTGGCACCCACCATAGCCGCATAACCTCCGTAGCTGGCCCCAAAAATCGCGACACGCGCTGGGTCTGCCAGGCCCGTTTTAACGGCCCAGTCCACCCCGTCGATCAGGTCATCATGCATTTTTCCGGCGAATTCACCCACGGCTTTTTCGACAAAAGCTTTGCCGTATCCGGTTGAACCCCGGTAGTTGACCTGCAACACCGCGTAACCGCGATTGGCCAAAAACTGCTGCATGCTGCGGTTGGTGTTGCCTGCGCTCCAGCGGTCACGCGCCCAGGGGCCGCCATGCACCAGCAACACCACGGGCAGGTTGCGCGCTTGCACACCCACCGGCAGCGTCAGGTATCCGTTGATGACCAGCCCGTCCCGGCTCGTGTAACGAATGGGTCGGGTGTCGGCCAGCAAGTGGGTCATGCGGTTCATGGCGCCTTCACCCAGCTGCTCGGGCGGGCTGGCATCACTTTTCAACAAATAGGTTTTTCCGCCCTTGTCGGTGCCGACAAACACCGTCATCTGGCGCTCGTTGTCGTCAATGCTGGTGATCTGCACATCAGCCGGTTTGCCGCCCGTCAAAGCCGTCAGCCGGGCGCGCAAGTCAGGGTCAAACACCTCCATGCGGGGATAGCCGGGCAGGGACGTTGCAATTAGCGGAACCGTGGTTTTCTGCTTCAGCCGTACCGATTCGAGGTCGACATCTTCCACCGCGTATTCAAGCGTTTCCTCACCCGTTCGCAAGTTCACTTTGACCAGCGCCTGTTTGTCGCGGCCCCGGTTTGACAGGGCCCAGGCGGATGTGCCGTCGTCGTCAAATTCGATGAAATGCAGAGAATCAAACCGGCTGGCTTTGGCAGTCGTCGTCCAGGCACTTGGATCAGCTGGATCAGGCAACTGCAGCAAGCTGTTGTCGCCCTCCAGCACCATCCGGGCGCGCAAAAGACCAGCCTTGTCAACGCCCCACCAACCGACGTTGCCTGGGTTGCTGGTCAGCATGTCGGTTTTGCCGGTGACCGGTGATACCCGGTAAAGGTCAAACACTTTTTTGTCGCGCCGGTTGGAGGTGACGATGATGTCGGCACTGCCGCTCACGGCCCTCAAAAAGTGCGAATTGGTCTTGGCATAGGGTGTCAGATCAACCAAAGCCCTGCTGGCGCCGTTGACCAGTCCGGCATGTATGTGAGCATCTTCGTCACCCCCGGCATCCGCCACGATGAACAGGTATTCGCTGTTGGCGGACCAGCGGTAATAACGCGCCTGGATGATGAACGACTTGGCGTCGCTTTTGGCATCACTCGGGCCCTCACCCGTGCCATCGCCCGGGCCGATGGATTTGACCCAAATCGCGGGGCTGATGCCATCGCTGCCGAACCAGGCCAGTTTTTTCCCGTCGGGCGACACACTGTGGCCGCCGGTGGAGCGCGTGCTGGCTACAAAATCACGCACCGGTATCAGGTCTGGCAAAGTCTGCCCGGCCAGGCTGGGGTGGGAAGGCGCAGTGGCGCAGCCCGCAAGCAGGGCTACTGCAACCAGGCAAGCGCTGGTGAACCCGGTTTTCAGCGTCATGGCTGCAAGGTCTCCGCCGGATCAAAATCCAGTTCAACCCGCGCCCCGTTCGGGTCAAAACTGAACAGCTGCCAGATGCGGGTTCCGGCCTGCTGCCCCAGCGCGTATTTCAGGCCGCTGGCATCAAAACGGGCTTTGGTTTCTTTCAAACCCTTAGCGCTGAAAGCCATGTGGTCCAACACACCGGTACGAACGGCGGGCATCGGGCGGCCATAGATGATGTGCAATACCGCGTTGCCACCCGCGTACAACCAGGCACCCGGAAAGCCCAAATCAGGGCGGTAACCATCTTGCAGGCCCAACAGGCCGATGTAATAGTCGGTCGTGGCTTTGGGGTCTTCGGCCACGATGGTGAAGTGGTTCATGCTGGTGATCAAGACGGTCTCCTGAGGGTGGGGATGGTGCAGTTTGGCACAGGCCCGCTGCGGGCATCAAAGGCCAAAGGGGCCGCTGCAAAGCTGTTTTTCATGGCTCATGTTAGCGTGCTTGGGGCATGTGCTTTTGCAGTGCTTTGAGGGAAAATGCAGGTTATGGACCAAGCCACTTCAAACCTTCTCACACAAACCGCCGCTGGCTCGCCCATGGGCAAGCTGATGCGCCGCTACTGGGTGCCGATTGTGGGCAGCGCAGAAATCGCACAACCCGATGGCCCGCAAGTGCGCGTGAAAATCATGGGTGAAAAGCTCATCGCCTTTCGCGACAGCCAAGGCCAGCCCGGCCTGATTGACGAATTTTGTTCACACCGCGGTGTGTCGCTATTTTTTGGCCGCAATGAAGAATGCGGCATTCGCTGTGCCTATCACGGGCTGAAGTTTGACCGCAGTGGTGCCTGTGTCGATGTGCCTTCCGCGCGCGACAACGCCGACGGCGGTGCCCAGGTCAAAACCCGCATGGCGATCAAGGCCTATCCGTGCATCGAACGGGGCGGCATCGTTTGGGCCTACATGGGCCCGCCCGGCACCCAGCCCGAACCCCCCGGCCTGGAATGGTGCACGCTGCCGGCCAGCCACGTGTATGTCTCCAAACGTCTGCAACAAAGCAATTACCTGCAGGCCATTGAAGGCGGCATTGACACCGCACACGTCTCCTTCGTACACAAATTCTCCGTCGATTCAGACCCCATGCACCAAGGGGCCAAGGCGGTCGATTACATCAAGGCCGACGGCAATGTCATTTTTGACATCGAGAAAAACCCGTTTGGTTTAACGTTGTATGGCCGCCGCAACGGCGATTGGGCCGACAGCAAACCCGGCGGCACGCTGAACAGCTACTACTGGCGCATCACCCAGTTCATCTTCCCCTGGTTCACGCTGATCCCGCCGTTTGGCGACCATTCACTGGGCGGCCATGTGTGGGTACCCATCGACGACGAAAACTGCTGGGCCTGGAGCATCAACTACCGCCCTGATCAGCCGCTGACGGCGCAAGAGCGCGCCGACATGGACGCTGGCCATGGCATTCATGTGCTCTACGAGCCGCCTGCGCAAGCGGGACAGCCCATCAGCTGGCGGCCACGTGCCAATATAGACAACGATTATTTGATTGACCGCCGGGCGCAGAAAGAAAAACGCGCCTACAGCGGCGTGCATGGCATAAGCGAGCAAGACGCGAGCCTGCAAGAAAGCATGGGTGCCATTCAAGACCGTACGCAGGAAAAGTTACTCGCCACCGACAAGGGCATCGTGATGGCACGGCGCATGCTGGAGGAGGCTGCCAAGGCGTTGGAACAGGGCCAGGAGCCCCCGGCCCTGGAGGCGGCTACGCAGGCGGTACGGGCTGCGGGTGTGTTGTTGCCCGTCGGGCAAGACCCGATGACGTGGGCGAAAGACAAGATTGAGAACGTGGCGGGTAAGCCGATTTTTTCTGTTTGACGGTTATTGGTTGGCGATCGCTTGAACCCCGCTATTTTTTAGCCCGCAACATATACAACCCCGCCCCCACCAGCAGCCCGATGCCGCAAAACGCCATGGCGTTGGGAACGTCGCCCCACACCAGCCAGCCCAGCAGCAGGGCGAACAGCAGGCCTGAATAACGGAAGGGCGCCACCACACTCATCTGGCCTTGGCGCATGGCGCGCGTCAGCAAAAAATAACCGCCGCTGAGCAGCACCCCGGCAGCGGCCAGCAGGGCCAGTTGCCGGGCGTTTGGCGCTTGCCAGCCCTGAAATGCAATGAGCGTGCCCGAAAACAAGGTGACTGAAATCACCGTAGAAAGGGTGATCAGCAGAGCCGGAATCTGCACCGGGATGACGCGGGTCATCACATCCCGCCCGGCGTGCAGCACGGTGCCGGCCAGGCACATCAGCGCCCAGGCGTTGAAACCGCTGGCGGCCGGTTGTACGATGAGCAGCACACCGGCAAAACCCACACCAATCGCCAGCCCCTGCGCGGGGCGCACCCGCTCTTTGAAAAGCTGTATGGCGATCAGCGTGATGAACAGCGGTGTTGCCATGTTGATGGCCGTGGCATTGGCCAAGGGCATGTGGAACATCGCGGTGAGGTAGATCAGCGAGGCCGACGCGTCCAGCGTGGCGCGTATCAACACTTTGGGTTGGAGCAGATTCCGGGCGGGCCACTTTCCGTGAATGGCATCAGGTTTGAACGCGCCTGTGGCCGCGCACACGGCCAGCATCAGCAAACAGGCAAACAGTCCGCGAATAAAAATCAGCTGCAGGCCGGGCAGCGATTCGCTGACCAATTTGACCAACGCGTCATTGGCGATGAACAGTGCCATCGCGAAAGACAAATCAATGATGCCGGCGCGGTTCTGGTGGGGACTCAAACCGGCAGGCCTTTAGGAATGATCTTTTGGCGATGTAAGTTTTTTAGGGCGGTGGGTTCCTGGGTTGCCGGGGAAAACCGGGTAAATGGTTGAAATAACGCGAAGAAATGCATGTAGCAAGTCTAACGTGCAGCGACGAGTTTCGTCCTGTTGTGGGTGCGCTAGCGAACAGACGCGTAATGCCGGCGGCCTGACCATCAAAACTTTCTAACCCGAATCGAATACAGGAAATGCATGACGAAAATCCCGCATAGGCTAACGGTTTTTTTGGTACTGGCAGGGGCCAGCGCTTTTTGTCAATCCCAGATGGCACCCGACCAAACCCGTGGCGGGCTGCTGTACGAGAAGCATTGTGTCTCTTGCCACACCATGCAAATGCATTGGCGCAATGACAAACAGGCGGTGGATTGGGACAGTTTGAAAACACAAGTGCGTCGCTGGCAAGGCAATGCGGGCCTGCAGTGGGGCGAGGCTGACATTGCAGAGGTTTCACGGTATCTTAATGAAACCTTCTACCGCTATCCAGCACCAGCGGATCGTGTAGGGATGATTTCAACCCCCAAGTTCCTGTCATTCCGGCATAGCCATTGAGGTTAGTGATCGCCAAACGAATCCTGCTGATCCAGGGGCACCCCGATATGGATGAACCCTGCCTGTACCACGTACGGGTTTTCAGTTATGAACGGGGTGCTGAAGGTGTTGGGCATGCTGGCAGAAGCATCAATCAGTTTTGCAAGGACCCAGCTTCATGAAGCATGCCGGGCTATGGGCCGTTGCGATCGTAACCGGAGCCACACTGGCAGTTGGGTGTGGGTTGGCAGCATGGCGCTTTGATGCGGACATCACAGCGGCCAGTGCCAAGGCTGCGCACGGCAGCGTGCTGATTGAAACCCGCTGTGGCCCAATTGAGTACCAAGAGGCCGGTGTTGGCCTTGCGCTGCTGGTCGTGCACGGCGGTGGAGGCGGGTATGACCAGGGGCTGCTTTTGCGGGCACCATGGCCGCGGCAGGCATTCGCGTGATTGCGATGTGACGCCTTGGTTTTCTTCGCACCCCGATGCCTGCTGACGCATCGCCCGCAGCACAGGCCGTTGCACACGTCTGCCTGATGGATGCGCTCGGTATTCAACGGGCCGCCGTTTTCTGAGGCTCGGCGGGTGCGCCTTCTGCGACACAGTTGGCCATTGCATATCCTGAAAGGGTCAGCGCTTTGGCTCTGGTGGCTCCGCTGGCCTTTAAACCCGCAACTGTCGCTGACTCAGCCCAACCCATGCCACCATGGGTTGGCACACTGCTTGGAAAACTGTTTGCATCAGACTTCCTTTTGTGGGTTGGTCTGCGGGTAGCCCCCAAACAGATGATCCAATACATGCTGGGCACTCCCCCTGAACTGGTGGAAGCCGCAAGTGCGCAAGAACGCGAACGGGTTGCCGCCATACTGGCCGGCATACTGCCACTATCGCCGCGCCAGCAAGGGATAGCGGGTGATATGGCCGTAGCTGCGGGCCTCGTCTCCTATCCGTTAGAGCGCATCCGCTCGCCAACGCTCATCATGGCCGCGCGTGACGATGGCTTTGGCACTTACGCCAACGCGCAGTACACCGCGAGCCGAATAGCAGGCGAGAAATTCATCGGGTTCGCGAACGGTGGTCACGCCCTGGTTGGACACAATGATGAGGTTATTTCAGGAATCACCCAGTTGGTGAAACAGGCTGGGCCATGACGGACAAAGGCGAACTGGTCGAAGAATCAGGCAAAACACTTTTGAAGTTCTTCGCGTTGGTCGCCTTGCTTTCTGCCGTGTTTTGGGCAGTTGCGGCAACAACTGGCCTGGAGCTGATGCCAGGTCTTTCCATTACCGTCCTGGCCGCTTTATGTCCCGCGCTTGTCGCTTTGACCCTGGCCTATCAAAACCGTGGAACGACTGCCATGCAGGCACTGCTCAAGCGATCTGTCGATTTCAGGCGCATCTACGACTTGCGATGGCTGGTGCCGGTCTTGTTTTTGATGCCCGCTGTCAGCCTGGTGGTGTTTGGCCTGATGCGCTGCATGAATATGCCGCTGCCGGCTTTGCAATTTCAGGTGTGGCCTGCGATGCTGATGTTCGTCGGCTTTTGTGTCTTGGCATTGGGTGAAGAACTGGGTTGGTCTGGGTATGCGCTTGAACCCATGCAAGCGCGCTGGGGAGCATTGGGGGCCGGCGTTCTTTTGGGGCTGGTGGGGATCGTCTGGCATTTGACACCATTGCTGCTGATGGGCCGCCCACTGATATGGATTGCCTGGTGGTGTTTGTATGCGCTGACCATTCGGATTTTCGTGGTCTGGCTGTTCAACAACACCGGCGAAAGCGTGTTTGCGGTCGCGCTGTTTCACGCCACCGTGAACATGGCCTACGTGCTGTTTCCGGTGTACGGCTCCCATTTCGATATGCGTCTTGCCGGCCTGGTGATGGCGGGCTTGGCCCTGCTGGTCATTGCAGTTTGGGGGCCTAAAACCCTAACCGGCCGAACGAACGGCCAGGGTATTGCAAAGTGAATTGGCGAGTGAGTTTTGGCACTGCTAATGCATTGCCAAAAGGGACAATGTGCGGCAAGCATTTCAGGTGCGGTTTGCAAGGCCGGGCGCAATAATCAGGTCGACCTGAGGTGGGCATAATTGACGCATGTCCACCACACCTGAATTGCCCCCCCGTTCCCTGCCTTTGCAAGGCGCTTCCAATTTCCGCGACCTGGGGGGTTATGTTGGCGCGCAGGGGCGCCCGGTGCAGTGGCGAAAGTTGTTTCGCTCCGATCATCTGGGTGATTTGAACGCGGCAGACCTGGCCCAGCTTGAAGCCCTTGGGCTGGCCCGGGTTTGTGATTTTCGGGGGGTGGTGGAGCGCGCTGCACACCCGTGTGCCATGCCTGGCCCAGCGGTGCATGCCCTGTCGATTGAGCCAACCGTGGTGCAGGCCCTGGAAGACTTTGCCATTCGCAACCGGGGCATTCAGGAGGCCGATGCCGTGCGGCTGATGCAGCAAACCTACCGGGCGTTCGTTACCGACAATTCGGCCCGGTATGCCGAACTGTTCGGCCACTTGCTGCACAGTGATGCGCCCCTGGTGTTCCATTGCACGGCGGGCAAAGACCGCACGGGTTTTGCCGCCGCGCTCATTTTGTCGGCCTTGGGTGTTTCGCGCGACGACATCATGGCCGATTACCTGCTGACCAACCAGCTCTACAAACCCCCGGCCATGGTGGGCGGCGACGCGCCCCCTGAAGTACGGGCCGCCGTGCGGCGTGTGCAGGCGGATTATCTGCAGGCTTCGCTGGATGTGGTGGACGCCGACTATGGTGGCATGCAAAACTACCTGAGAACTGGCATCGGTCTGGCTGCCGCTGACCTCAAACGACTTGAATATCTATATTTACAAAATACCCAAATAAATTAAGCCATATTGTTCAAGTTTTAATTGAATAGTTAGCTATTAAAAATACAATAATTATTTTCGTAAAAGTAGATATAAACTCACAATTTTTAGCAATTTGTGGGTGTGACTCAAACCGGAAGCGTCAAGCCAGTGTGCGGCCAAAAAAACCAAAGCTTCGATCCCAGGCCATTTGCGCCCACGCCGCATCGTATTGGGTCATGGCAATGCGGCCCGGGCCCTGCGCTGTTTCATTCGCAAACCCGTGGTGTGCCAAATAACGGTGGCCGGTGTAGCTGACCTGGGCGGCGGCAAATTTGGCTTCCAGGCCGTCCACGGTGGCAATCGCAAAGGCCTGGTCTTGTTCAGCCCAGTGCGCCATCAGCGGCGCGGTGATCTTGCTGGCATCTACAAACTCGAGCGGCGGCAGGCCGTACCAGATAACACCCGCGTCCATCTCGGGCACCATGGTGGCGCTGAGCACAGTTAGCGCGCCACCCATGCAATAACCGGTAACGCCGACTTTGCCAGAGCCCACGTTGCGGCTTTTCAAAAACTGGGTGGCACCCCGCACGTCTTGTGACGCTGCATCGCCAAAGTTCAGGTTGGTCATCAAATGGTGGGCTTCTTCGGCGGCCACGGTGCATTTGCCACGGTACAAATCAGGCACCAAGGCTGCAAACCCGGCATGCGCCAGGCGGTCAGCCACCCCGCGGATCTGGTCGTTCAGGCCCCACCACTCCTGGATGACGACGACGCTGGCCAGGGCTTTGCCCGCAGGCTCAG